>NZ_JAOEEE010000010.1:0-179041 GCF_029837675.1 Pseudomonas sp. GD04015
CGCGCCGTCGACGATGCCGGAGCTGTTGCCGGGGGTGTGCACATGCTCGATGCGCTCGACGTGGCTGTATACGCGCAGCGCGGTGGCGTCGAAGCCCATCTGGCCCATCATCTCGAAGCTCGGCTTGAGCTTGCCCAGGCCTTCCAGGGTGGAGTCGCCACGGATGAATTCGTCGTGGTCGAGGATGACGATGCCGTTCTGGTCGGTCACCGGCACCAGGGATTTCCCGAACGAGCCGTCGGCGCTGGCGCGCGCGGCCTTCTGCTGGGAGCGCAGGGCGAAGCTGTCGACGTCCGAGCGAGAGAAGCCTTCCAGGGTGGCGATCAGGTCGGCGCCGATGCCCTGGGGCACGAAGTTGGAGTGGATGTTGGTTTCCGGGTCCATCACCCAGGCGCCGCCGTCGGAGCCCATGGGCACGCGGGACATGGACTCCACGCCACCAACCACCACCAGGTCCTCGAAGCCGGAGCGCACTTTCATCGCGCCCATGTTCACCGCTTCCAGGCCCGAGGCACAGAAGCGGTTGAGCTGCACGCCGGCGACGCTCACGTCCCAGTCGGCGACCATGGCCGCGGTCTTGGCAATATCGGCGCCCTGGTCGCCCACCGGAGTCACGCAGCCGAGCACGATGTCGTCGACCTGGCGGGTGTCCAGGCCGTTGCGCTCCTGCAGCGCCCGCAGCAGGCCGGCCACCAGGCTGACGGGTTTGACGCTGTACAGCGCGCCGTCCTTCTTGCCCTTGCCGCGCGGGGTGCGCACGGCGTCGAAAATGAATGCTTCGGTCATGACGTCCTCGGTTCATGGCAGCGGCGGTTGCCGGGTCGTCCTACCATAAATCCGCGCCGGTCAGACTCAATGACCGATGCGCTCAGGGCCGTTGACCATTGGGCTCAGACGAATGGTCGCCCTGTCGTTGTAGCGACTGCGGGGCGTCTCGACCTGTCTGGCACGGGGCACCGCGCCGTCCACCAATCCCGACCGATAACCTCGGGCCTTCAAGCATGATGACTCTAGAAACCAACCGATCTAAGAAGCCGGTGACCCGGCCCCTAGGATTAAGCATGCAAGGTGCCGCTTCCGGGGTATTTGCCGGGGCGGCTTTTCCATCCGTGCCACGGCGCGGGCCGGCTCCGCGAAGCGCTGCGGAAAGCTGACCGGCCACGACGCCAACAAGAAGAAAGGCAGTCGCGTCATGTTCAAACACGCCAAGTACCGGCAGGCGAGCCTCATCGTCCTGGCCACTACCGTCATCCTGATCCTGCCCAACGTTACCCGCCTGGTCAGTTGATCGTCTCTTCCACGCCGCGCCCCGGTGCCGTAGCGCCCGGGTCGCGGAACAACCCTCTCCCGCCGTGCTGTGCTAGCGTGGAGGCCCGTACTATCGAGGCCACGCCATGCGTCACCTGCTGCTCGTATTGAGCCTTTGCCTTCCGCTCGCCGCCCAGGCCGGCGAGATCGACCGGGCCGCCGCCCTGCAGGCCCTGGAGCGGCCCGAAGCCGTGCTGATCGATGTGCGTACCCAGGAAGAATTCGCCACTGGCGCGCTGCCCGGAGCCACCCTGATCCCCCATGACCAGATCGGCGCGCGCATCGCCCAGCTCGTGCCGGACAAGGACACCCCCGTGGTGCTCTACTGCCGCAGCGGCCGCCGTTCCGGCATCGCCCAGGACCAGCTGCAGGCGCTCGGCTATCGCCAGGTGATCAACGCCGGCGGCTACGACTCGCTGCAACCCGCGCTCGGCGGGGATTGAGGGCGATGCGCCACATCGCCGCCCTGCTCGCCGCATTGCTGACCGGTACCGCAGGCGCCGCCGAACTCACCCTGGAATTGCCCCAGGGCAGCCGCAGTTGGAGCAGCGAACAGTTGCTCTCCCATCCCGGCGCACAGGACATCGAGATCGAGGCTGACGTGGCCTACAAGCGCACCATGCGCTACCGCGCGCTTCCCCTGGCCGAACTGCTGCAGGGCGTGCAACCCGGCGACCACCTGCAGGCCGTGGCCCTGGACGGCTTCGCCGCCGAGCTGCCCGCCGCCCCGCTGCTGTCGCGCCAGGGCGCCCGCGCCTGGCTGGCCGTGGAAGACCCGGCCCGCCCCTGGCCCGGGCTGTCCCGAAACAAGCCCAGCGCCGGTCCCTTCTACCTGGTTTGGCAGCAGCCGGAAGCGGCACAGATCGGCCCCGAGCAGTGGCCCTTCCAGGTCGTCCGCCTGCGCCTGCTGGCGCCGGTGGCCCAGCGCTTCCCCGCCCTGCTGCCGGCCGCCGATGCCAGCGCCGAGGTGCGGGAGGGGTTCGCCCAGTTCCAGAAGAACTGCCTGGCCTGCCATCGCCTGAACGGCGCCGGGGACTCGCAGTTCGGGCCTGACCTGAACCTGCCGCACAACCCGACCGAGTATTTCAGCGGGGACTTCCTGCGGCGCTACATCCGCGATCCCCAGAGCCTGAGGCAGTGGCCCCAGGGGCGCATGCCGGGGTTCGGCGAAGACGTCCTGAGCGACGCGCAGTTGCAGGCGCTGATCGGCTACCTGTCGCACATGGCGGCCAGGAAGGCCGCGCCCTGAGGGGAATCAGGCGCCGAGGACCTTGCCCAGCACCGCGCGCACCTTGTCGATACCGCGCGCCAACTCCGCCTCGATCCCGGCCATGGTGATGACACCATCGGACTTGCCGGCCGCCGGGTTGACCACCAACGCCAGGCAGGCGTAGGGCAGCTCCAGTTCCCGTGCCAGCGCCGCCTCGGGCATGCCGGTCATGCCGACGATGTCGCAGCCATCGCGCTCCATGCGGGCGATCTCCGCCGCCGTCTCCAGGCGCGGCCCCTGGGTGGCGCCGTACACACCGTGGCTGCTGTGCGGGTAGCCGAGCGCCTGCAGCGCGGCGATCAAGCGGCCGCGTAGGGCCTCGTCGTAAGGGTGGCTGAAATCGATGTGGGTGACATGCTCGATGTCACCCTCGAAGAAGGTGTGCTCCCTGCCCCATGTGTAGTCGATCACCTGATGAGCCACGCACAGGTGGCCGCTGCCCATGGCCGTGTGGATGCCGCCCACCGCGTTCACCGCGAGGATGGCCTCGGCGCCGGCCTGCCTGAGCGCCCAGAGGTTGGCGCGGTAGTTCACCTGATGCGGAGGAATACGGTGCGGGTGGCCATGGCGGGCGAGGAACAGCACCTCGCGGCCGGCGTACTCGCCGCACAGCACCGGAGCGGAGGGCGCGCCATAAGGCGTGTCGAAGTTCTGCGCCTGTCTGAGAACCAGGCCTTCCAGCTGGGTCAGGCCGGTGCCGCCGATGATGGCGTAGGTGGTCATGCGGCCTGCTCCGTCAATCGATCAGCTGCGCCGCGCGCAGGGCCGCGATGGCCTGCAGCCAGCGCGGCTGCTCGCGATAGTCGGTGCGGGCGAAACCACGGCCGCGCATGCGTGCCAGCCCCTTGGGCGGCTGTACCTTGAGCCGCTGCAAAGCGCCCAGGGCCAGCTCGGCGGAGGCGCGGTCGTTGCACACCAGGCCCATGTCGCAGCCGGCATTCAGCGCCGCCTCGATGCGGCTGGCGGCGTCGCCCACCACATGGGCGCCGGCCATGGACAGGTCGTCGCTGAAGATCACGCCGTCGAAGCCCAGCTCGCCGCGCAGGATGTCCTGCAGCCAGCGCCGCGAGAAACCGGCCGGGCCGGCGTCCACCTGCGGGTAGATGACATGGGCCGGCATCACCGCCGCCAGCTGTCGGCCCAGGCGTTGGAACGGGATCAGGTCGCTGGCGCGGATTTCTTCCAGGCTGCGCTCGTCCACCGGGATGGCCACGTGGGAGTCGGCCTCGGCCCAGCCGTGGCCGGGGAAATGCTTGCCGGTGGCAGCCATGCCCGCGGCGTCCATCCCGCGGATGAAGGCGCCGGCCAGACGGGTCGCCAGTTCGGCATCGCCCTCGAAGCTGCGGCTGCCGACCACCGCGCTGCGCTGGTGGTCCAGGTCCAGCACCGGGGCGAAGCTCAGGTCCAGGCCCACGGCCAGCACTTCGGTCGCCATCAGCCAGCCGCAATGCTCGGCCAGTTGCTCGGCATTGTCGTTGTCGGCCAGGGCGCGCATGGCCGGCAGGCGCACGAAGCCGTTGCGCAGGCGCTGCACGCGGCCGCCTTCCTGGTCCACCGCCAGCAGCAGGTCCGGGCGCACGGCGCGGATGGAAGCGCACAGCTCGCGCACCTGGCGCGGGTCTTCGATGTTGCGGGCGAACAGGATCAGGCCGCCCACCTCGGGCTGGCGCAGAATCCGGCGGTCCTCGGCGGTCAGCCAGGTGCCTTGGATGTCCAGCATCAGGGAACCAAACAGGGTCGTCACAAGGGAATCCTCAAGCGAGATCGGTCGTCGCCCACTGCGGGCACGGCGCCTCGTCGATCATCACCGCGCAATGCGGCGGTACGTGGGGGTATAGGTCCAGCAGGTCGGCGTTGCGCAGGCGCACGCAGCCGTGGGAGAGCGGCACGCCCATGGGCTGGGTGTCCGGCGTGCCGTGCAGGTAGATGTAGCGGCGGAAGGTGTCGACCTGGCCCAGGCGGTTGATACCGGGCTCGCAGCCGCTGAGCCAGAGGATGCGGGTGAGAATCCAGTCGCGGCCGGGGAATTGCTCGTCCAGCGCCGCCGACCAGACTTCGCCGGTCCAGCGCCGCCCACGTAGCACCGCCCCCAGGGGCAGGCCGTCGCCGATCTTCGCCCGCACCTGATGCCGGCCACGGGGCGTGCAGTTGGAACCGCCGAGTTCGCCGGGCCCGTTGAGGGCAGTGGAAACGGGCAGACGCACGACCAGTTGCCCGTCGGCGAAGCCGTACAGGCGCTGGTCGGCGATGGAGATATGCAGGAAGTCGAGCGGGCGCATGGGCCGCTAGCTTAGCCCATCGCTCCGCTCGGGCACAGCGTCAGAGCGCCTTGGCGGCGACCTGCGACTTGGTCCGCGGCTTGAACTGGGCGGTGGCGAGCACGTCGTCGCTGACCCCGCTCTCGGCGCGCATGCCGGCGGCGAGGAACGGGACCATCAGGCGCATCACCTGCTCGATGGAGGTATCCACGCCGAAATCGTTCTCGGCGATGGCGCGCAGCGCCTTGATGCCGGACATGCTGAACGCCGCGGCACCCAGCATGAAGTGCACGCGCCAGAAGATTTCCAGCGGCGGCAGCCTGGGCGCGGCCTCGTTGAGCAGCAGCATGTAGCGGCGGAACACTTTGCCGTACACCTCCTCCAGATACTTGCGCAGGTGACCCTGGCTCTGGCTGAAGGCCAGGCCGAGCAGGCGCATGAAGATGGAGAGGTCGTTGCCGCTGCGCGGCTTCACCGCCAGGGCCTGCTCCACGAGCATCTCCAGCAGCTCTTCCAGGCTGGCCTTGGCGTCCGGCTTGGCCAGGCGGCGATCCAGCTCACGTTCCAGGCTGATGCAGAACGGCCCGAGGAAGCGGGAGAACACCGCCTGGATCAGCGCCTTCTTGGAGCCGAAGTGATAGTTCACGGCAGCCAGGTTGACTCCGGCCTTGCTGGTGATCAGACGCAGCGAGGTCTCGGCGAAGCCCTTCTCCGCGAACAGCTGTTCCGCGGCATCCAGTATGCGCTCGACAGTTTCCGATTGAGCCATGAGATATACACCTGACAAACACTTGTTTGAAACATACGTTTCAGCTTGTGGACCTGTCAAGCGGGACGGCGACTTTCATGGCTGATCGGTCAGGCATTTAACCATAGTCGAATGAAGGTAAATGTCGGCGCGCTCCGCCAGGCGGCATGAATGACCCTCCAGCCGCAACGCAAAGAAGGGTTGCCAGCGCCGAATCACTGTATATAATCACAGCAACTGTATAAACAGACAGACCGCCCGCATGCTCAAACTGACGCCGCGACAATCCGAAATCCTCGCCTTCATCAAGCGCTGCCTGGAAGACAACGGCTATCCGCCGACCCGGGCCGAGATCGCGCAGGAACTGGGCTTCAAGTCCCCCAACGCCGCCGAGGAGCATCTCAAGGCACTGGCCCGCAAGGGCGCGATCGAGATGACGCCCGGCGCCTCGCGCGGCATCCGCATCCCCGGCTTCGAGCCGGCCGCCGCGGAAGAGGAAGGCCTGCCGGTGATCGGCCGGGTCGCCGCCGGCGCCCCCATCCTCGCCCAGCAGAACGTGGAAGACTCCTGCAAGATCAACCCGGAGTTCTTCCATCCCAAGGCCGACTACCTGTTGCGCGTGCGTGGCATGAGCATGAAGGACATCGGCATCCTCGACGGCGACCTGCTGGCCGTGCACACCACCCGCGAGGCCCGCAACGGCCAGGTCGTGGTGGCGCGTATCGACGACGAGGTCACGGTCAAGCGCTTCCAGCGCACCGGCAACAAGGTCCTGCTGATCGCCGAGAACCCCGAGTTCGCCCCCATCGAAGTCAATCTCGAAGAACAGGACCTGGTGATCGAAGGCCTGAGCGTAGGCGTGATCCGCCGCTGAGAACCAAGGAGAGCTTCATGCAGTTCCCGCAGTCGCTGAATACTTCGCAACTCCCGCTGTTCCAGGCCTTCATCGGCAGCACCCTGCCGCTGCTCGAAGAGCCCGTGGAGGCGCCCTGGCTCGACGAGCCGGAGCCTTTCAGCGAACTGCGCCTGTCAGGCTCCCTCGGTCATTGCCGGCACCTGCTGGGGCCGGTACTGCGCGAGCTCAGCCGCAATCAGGACGAACGCTGGCTCACTCTGGTCGCCCCGCCCTCTTCCATCACCAACGCCTGGCTGCGTGGCGCCGGCCTCGACCTGGGTCGCCTGCTGGTACTGCAGCCGCGCGCCGGCCAGGACGTGCTCGATCTCACCCGCGAGGCATTGCGCCTCGGCCGTAGCCATACCGTGGTGAGCTGGATCGACCTGCAGCCCGGCCAGCGGGCGATCCTGACCAGCGCCGCGCGCCTGGGCAGTGCGCAGAGTCTGAATATTCGTCTGGATTGATAGGGTGATGCTTCGGTAAGAGCCCGCTTGAGGGCTCAGTGCAGCACGCGCGGCTGCTCTTCCTGCTCGATCTCGCCTTCGGCCAGCCGGCCGGCCATCTGCACGCCGACGTTGAGCATGGCCTTGGCCACCTCGACGTGGTGGCCCTGGAGGAAGGCCTTGGCGTCCGCCGAGAAGTCCAGGGTCACCAGCACTTCCTCATCCTCGGCGCGGCGCAGAATGATGCGGCCGTCGGGCAGTTCGACGATTTCGAGAAAGGAAGTGGACATGTCGGGGTCTCCTGATATGCCGCCAGTGTAACAGTCCCCACGCGAACGCCCTAGTCCAGCGGTAGGGCATCATGGATACGCATCACAGAAAGCGCCTGTCGGCAGGCGATGGACGGCCCTGCTCAGCACTCGCTCAGCGAGCCCCGGTAACGCAGCACCAGTTGCTTCAGTTGCTGACGCCAGCTTTCCAACTCGTCACGACTCAATGGCGGCGCCTCTTCCTCGACGCTGACCGCGGTGATCAGCGGCAGGGTCGGGTCGACCTTGGCAGTCTTCGGCGCCTGGGGCGGCTGGAACAGTTCGGCGTGGGCGGCCAGCAGGCGGGCCAGCCAGCTTTCCGGCTGCTGGGCGATCTCCAGCAGTTCGGACAGCTCGGGACTCGGCGAAGCCTGCAGCACCGAAGGGTTGAGCAACAGCTCGACCCGTGGCGCATTGGCCTCGGCAGTCTTGTAGTAGCCGGCGATCTCGTGGCAGAGACCGAGCACCGCACCGTACAGGTGGAACAGCGCGGCTTCGCGCTCGGCCTGTACCAGCGCCTGGGCGTTTACCGCCTCACCGGCCTCGGCCTTGCGCAGGCTCTCCAGGGCCAGCCCGGCAAAGAAGATCTTCTGATTGGTGCGGGTATAGAGTTCGTGGGCCATGGACTGCCTCGCTAGCCGCCGTGCGGATGATCAGGGAGGCGCCCCACCCGGCCACGGGCGAGGCGCGGACGCTCAGCGCTTGTCTTCCACCTTCCACTTGCCGCCGTCGAAGAAGGCGCGCCAGCCGGTGGGCTTGCCGTCCACCTCGCTCTGCACATACTGCTCCTTGGTCTTGCGGCTGAAACGGATCACTGCCGGACGGCCTTCCGGGTCCTTCTGCGGTGCGTCGAGCAGGAAATGGTACTTCGGATCGATCTCCTGCTTGTGCGGCACCAGTTCCAGGACCAGCGGCGCACGCGTCTCGCGGTTCCTCGGGAAGCCGCTGGCGGCAAGGAACAGTCCGGAGGCGCCATCGCGCAGCACGTAGGTGTCGTCGACCTTCTCGCACTTCAGCTCGGGCATCTTCACCGCGTCCATCTTCGGCGGCGCCGCCTCGCCGTTCTTGAGCAGCTTGCGGGTGTTCTTGCAGGCCGGGTTGGTACAGCCGAAGAACTTGCCGAAACGGCCGGTCTTGAGCTGCATCTCGCTGCCGCACTTGTCGCATTCCAGGCTCGGCCCCTCGTAGCCCTTGATACGGTACTGGCCCTGCTCGATCTCGTAGCCGGCGCAGTCCGGGTTGTTGCCACAGATGTGCAGCTTGCGCGTCTCGTCCAGCAGGTAGGCATCCATCGCCGTGCTGCAGATCGGGCAGCGGTGCTTGCTGCGCAGCACGCGGGACTCGGACTCGCCCTCGTCGTCCGCGGCGATCTCGTCGCCCGGGATCAGGTTGATGGTGGCCTTGCAGCGCTCCTTCGGCGGCAGCGCGTAGCCGGAACAGCCGAGGAACACACCGGTGGACGCGGTACGGATCATCATCGGCCGGCCGCATTCACGGCACGGGATGTCGGTCAGGGTCGGCTGGTTGGCACGCATGCCCTTGTCGGCTTCTCCGGCCACTTCCAGCTTCTTCTTGAAGTCGCCGTAGAACTCGTCGAGCAGATGCTTCCAGTCGCGCTCGCCCTGGGCCACGTCGTCGAGATGCTCCTCCATGCCGGCGGTGAAGCCGTAGTCCATGAGGTTGGCGAAGCTCTCGTTGAGGCGCTCGGTGACGATGTCACCCATTTTCTCGGCGTAGAAGCGGCGGTTGTGCGTGGTGACGTAGCCACGCTCCTGGATGGTGGAGATGATCGCTGCGTAGGTGGACGGGCGGCCGATACCGCGCTTCTCCAGCTCCTTGACCAGGCTGGCCTCGGAATAGCGTGCCGGCGGCTTGGTGAAGTGCTGGCTGGGATCGAGCTTGATCAGCTTGAGCGCATCGCCCTCTTTCATCTCCGGCAACACGTCATCGTCGCCCGGCTTGCCCTGCTGGGGCAGCACGCGGGTGTAACCGTCGAACTTGAGGATGCGGCCCCGGGCGCGCAGCTCGAAGGTGCCGGCGCCCACGCTGACGCTGGTGGACAGGTATTCGGCCGGCGGCATCTGGCAAGCCACGAACTGGCGCCAGATCAGCTCGTACAGGCGCTCGGCATCGCGCTCCATGCCGGACAACTGGGTCGGGCGCAGGTTGACGTCGGACGGGCGAATGGCCTCGTGCGCCTCCTGGGCGCCCTCCTTGCTTGAATAGAAATTCGGCTTGGCCGGCAGGTATTTCTTGCCGAACTCGTCATCGATGAAGCCGCGCACCATGTCGATGGCATCGGCGGACAGGTTGGTCGAGTCGGTACGCATATAGGTGATGTAGCCAGCCTCGTAGAGACGCTGGGCCATCATCATGGTCTTCTTCACGCCGAAACCGAGGCGGTTGCTCGCCGCCTGCTGCAGGGTGGAGGTGATGAACGGGGCGGAGGGCTTGCTCGAGGTCGGCTTGTCCTCGCGCTTGACCACGCTGTAGGCGGAGGCCTTGAGCTTGTCCAGGGCCGCCATGGCCTGGGCCTCGTTGAGCGGCTTGAAGGCCTCGCCGTTCTCGCGGGTCACCTCGAAGCGCACCTTGTCGCCCTTGCCGGTGCCGAGGTCGGCGTGCACTTCCCAGTATTCTTCCGGCACGAAGGCACGGATTTCCTTCTCGCGCTCCACCACCAGCTTCACCGCCACTGACTGCACGCGGCCGGCGGACAGACCACGGGCGATCTTGGCCCACAGCAGCGGCGAGACCATGTAGCCCACCACGCGATCGAGGAAGCGGCGCGCCTGCTGGGCGTTGACCCGGTTGATGTCCAGCTCGCCGGGCTGGGAGAAGGCCTCCTGGATGGCCTTCTTGGTGATCTCGTTGAACACCACTCGCTTGTAGCGGCTGTCATCGCCGCCGATGGCCTCGCGCAGGTGCCAGGCGATGGCTTCCCCTTCGCGATCCAAGTCGGTTGCGAGGTAGATGGTGTCGGCATCCTTGGCCAGGCGGCGCAGTTCCTCGATCACCTTTTCCTTGCCGGGCAGGATCTCGTACTTGGCCTTCCAGCCATGCTCGGGATCGACGCCCATGCGGGTGAACAGCTGGCGCTTGGCCTTCTCCTTGGGCGACAGCGCAGGCGCCTCGGCGGCCGCGGCCTTGCCGCGCTTGACCGGCTCCTTGCTGGCACTGGCGGAACCGCTGGTGGGCAGGTCACGAATATGGCCGATGCTCGACTTCACCACAAACTGGTTGCCCAGGTACTTGTTGATGGTCTTGGCCTTGGCCGGGGATTCCACGATGACCAGCGATTTGCCCATGGACTGGAGAATTCCTGAATACGAAAAAGAAGAAATAAGCGGCAGGAGCCTATAAAGGCACCGCTATATATAGTGGCCGTCGAGCCGAGGTCAAGGACGATTCCCTGCCGCCACCTGTTCGAGCAGGCCCGCTTCGGCTTCCACCAAGGCGAAACGCGGGACCGTCTCGCCGTCCAGTTCCACCGTGCCGCGGAACATTTCCAGCGGCCGCACCCACATCCCGAACTCGCCGTAGAGCGCCTGGTAGACCACCAGCCACTCCTCGGTCTCGGAATGCCGAGCGGTGCCGAACACTCGATAGTGCGGCCCCTTGTAGTGACGGTAAAGACCGGGTTGCAGTTGCATGAGATTCTCCCCGAAAAAGCAAAAACCGGGGCACGAGGCCCCGGTCTTCGCATCTGCGAACGTGCTTAGACGCGTTCGAAGATGGTGGTGATGCCCTGGCCGAGGCCCACGCACATGGTGGACACGCCCAGAGTACCGCCGTTCTGCTTCATCACGTTCAGCAGGGTGCCGGAGATACGCGCACCGGAGCAACCGAACGGGTGACCCAGGGCGATGGCGCCGCCGTGCAGGTTGACCTTCTGCTCCATCTTGTCGAGGAGTTTCAGGTCTTTCAGCACCGGCAGGGCCTGGGCGGCGAAGGCTTCGTTCAGCTCGACGAAGTCGATGTCGTCGATGGTCAGACCGGCACGCTTGAGCGCCTTGTTGGTCGACGGAACGGGACCGTAGCCCATGATCGCCGGATCGACACCGGCCACGGCCATGGCGCGAACCACGGCCAGCGGCTGGATGCCCAGGTCCTGGGCGCGCTGGGCGCTCATGACGATCATGCAGGAGGCGCCATCGGTGATCTGCGAGGAAGTACCCGCGGTCACGGTACCGCCTTTCGGGTTGAACGCCGGCTTCAGCGCGGCCAGGCTCTCGACGGTGGTCTCCGGACGAATGGTTTCGTCGAAGTCGAACACCTTCAGGAAGCCGTTCTCGTCGTAGCCTTGCATCGGGATGATTTCATCCTTGAACTTGCCTTCGACGGTGGCCTTGTGGGCCAGGCGGTGGGAACGCTCACCGAACTGGTCCTGGGCTTCACGGCTGATGCCGTGCATCTTGCCCAGCATTTCGGCGGTCAGGCCCATCATGCCGGACGCCTTGGCGGCGTACAGGGACATGTGCGGGTTCGGGTCGACACCGTGCATCATGCCGACGTGGCCCATGTGCTCCACGCCGCCGACGACGAATACGTCGCCGTTGCCGGTCTGGATGGCCTGCACGGCGGTGTGCAGGGCGCTCATGGAGGAACCACACAGGCGGCTGACGGTCTGGCCGGCGCTGGTGTGCGGGATCTGGGTCATCAGCGACGCCATGCGCGCGATGTTCCAGCCCTGCTCCAGGGTCTGGTTCACGCAGCCCCAGATCACGTCTTCCACTTCGGCCGGATCGACCTTGGTGTTGCGCTCCAGGACCTTGCTGATCAGATGGGCCGACATGTCCTCGGCACGGGTGTTGCGGTGCATGCCACCCTTGGAACGACCCATCGGGGTGCGGCCGAAGTCGACAATGACCGCGTCTCTCGGATTCAGGCTCATATTTCTCTCTCGCTCTGTTCGCTGCGCGATTAACCGAAGAACTTCTGGCCCTTGGCGGCCATTTCACGAAGCTTGGCGGTCGGGTGGTACAGGGCGCCCAGGTCGGCGTACTTGTCGGCCAGGGCGACGAACTCGGCTACACCGATGGAATCGATGTAACGCAGGGCACCACCACGGAAGGGCGGGAAGCCGATGCCGTAGATCAGGCCCATGTCGGCCTCGGCTGCGGTCTCGACGATGCCGTCTTCCAGGCAACGAACGGTTTCCAGGCACAGCGGGATCATCATGAAGTTGATGATGTCCTCGTCGGTCAGCTCGCGCTGCTCCTTGACGATAGGCTTGAGGATCTCGTAGGCCTCCGGGTCCTGGACTTTCTTCGGCTTGCCGCGCTTGTCCATTTCGTAGGAGTAGAAACCCTTGCCGTTCTTCTGGCCCAGGCGGTTGGCGTCGTACATCACGTCGACGGCGGTCTTGCCTTCCACGGCCATGCGGTCCGGGAAGCCTTCGGCCATCACGTCACGGCCGTGGTGGCCGGTGTCGATGCCGACCACGTCGGACAGGTAGGCCGGACCCATGGGCCAGCCGAACTTCTCCATGATCTTGTCGATGCGCACGAAGTCGACGCCGAATTCCAGCAGCTTGGCGAAGCCGCCGAAGTACGGGAACAGCACGCGGTTGACCAGGAAGCCGGGGCAGTCGTTGACCACGATCGGGTTCTTGCCCATCTTCTTGGCGTAGGCCACGGTGGTGGCCACGGCCACTTCGCTGGACTTCTCGCCACGGATCACTTCCACCAGCGGCATCATGTGCACCGGGTTGAAGAAGTGCATGCCGACAAAGTTCTCCGGACGCTTCAGGGCCTGGGCCAGGAAGCTGATGGAGATGGTCGAGGTGTTGGAGGCGATGATCGCGTCTTCCTTCACCTGGCCTTCCACCTCGGCCAGCACGGCGTGCTTGACCTTCGGGTTCTCGACCACGGCCTCGACCACGATGTCGACTTCCTTGAAGTCGCCATAGGACATGGTCGGACGGATGGCGTTGAGCGCCTCGGCCATCTTGGCCGGGGTCATGCGGCCCTTCTCGACGCGCTTGCCGAGCAGCTTGGAGGCCTCGTCCAGACCCATCTGGATACCCTCTTCGCGGATATCCTTCATCAGGATCGGAGTGCCCTTGGACGCGGACTGGTAGGCGATGCCGCCACCCATGATGCCGGCGCCGAGCACAGCGGCCAGTTTCACGTCGCGGGCGATCTCGTCGTGCTTCTTGGCCTTCTTCTTCAGTTCCTGGTCATTCAGGAACAGACCGATCAGGCTTTCGGCGACCGAGGTCTTGGCCAGCTTGACGAAGCCGGCGGCCTCGACTTCCAGGGCCTTGTCACGACCGAAGTTGGCGGCTTTCTGGATGGTCTTGATGGCTTCGACCGGAGCCGGGTAGTTCGGACCGGCCTGGCCGGCGACGAAGCCCTTGGCGGTCTCGAAGGCCATCATCTGTTCGATGGCGTTGAGCTTGATCTTTTCCAGCTTGGGCTGACGCTTGGCCTTGTAGTCCAGCTCGCCGGAGATGGCGCGCTTGACCAGGTCCAGAGCGGCATCCTTGAGCTTGTCCGCGGTAACCACGGCATCGACGGCGCCCACTTTCAGCGCGTCTGCGGCCCGGTTCTCCTTGCCGGAGGCGATCCACTCGATGGCGTTGTCGGTACCGATCACGCGCGGCAGGCGCACGGTGCCGCCGAAGCCCGGGTAGATGCCCAGCTTGACTTCCGGCAGACCGATCTTGGCGGCGTCGGAGGCGACACGGTAGTCGCCGGCCAGGCACATCTCGAAACCGCCGCCCAGGGCGATGCCGTTGATAGCGACCACGGTCGGAACCGGCAGGTCTTCGAAATCGCTGAAGATCTTGTTGGCTTCGAGGTTGCCGGCCACCAGTTCTTCGTCGGGCAGCTTAAAGTTGTCGACGAACTCGGTGATGTCCGCGCCGACGATGAACACGTCTTTGCCGCTGGTGACGATGACGCCCTTGATCGAACCGTCTGCCTTGATGGCATCCACGGCCTGACGCAGGTCGGTCAGGGTGAGGCGGTTGAACTTGTTAACGGACTCACCCTTGAGGTCGAAATTCAATTCGACGATGCCGCCCTCAAGAGCCTTAACCGTGATGGCTTTACCTTCGTAAATCATCAACTGATCTCCACGGTATGGAAGCTGAACTGTACACATCGGAGCCAATCGGCCGGGGCCGCTCTAGGCACAGGCCGTCGAGCATAGTCCCAATCGATCCGACACACCCGCCGACGCGATAATCGGGCTGGAACGGCGCGGCCTGATGCGGCCCAACGCTCGATTCATACGCCCGTTTGATTTGGGTGGAGGTACATTCAGTGAAAACCAGGCAATTGTCAATTGCCCGTCGCAGGTGCCCCGAATGAGCCGAGCGTCACAGAATGACCGAATACCGTCGCAAAGCCACGACTTGCGCGGAAAGGCTCGCTCTCGACGCCTGCACGAACTTTCAGGCGACGGCGGCCAGCAGCTCGGCGATTCTGCGCAGTTCGTCCTCCCCGCCCCGCTCGCCCCAGTAGAGCGCCACCATCTGCGGCCCGGCCTCGACCTTGTAGACGTCGGCGGGCAGGCCCAGCAGGCGCTCCAGCATCGGCGCATCGGCGCAGGGCTCGCGCCACTGGTTGCACCACTGGCCCGGAGCGACCTGCCAGTAGGTCCAGCTGTCGGACCTGCCCGAGCGGCGCCCCCGATGGTACTGGGCGCAGCTGGCCGGCGGCGAGCCAGCCAGCCAATGCGGCCATTCCTGCTGGCTCAGCTGCATGCCCAGCCCCAAGCGGCGCGCGGCCAGGCGCAGCGCCATCTGCCCGCGCTGGCGCGGCGAGGGGCGCAGCCAGACCAGCGGGCTGAGCGCCGCACCCACCAGCAAAAGCACGATCCACCAGGTCATATCTGTCACGAGAAGCAAAAGCCTGTGTTATGAAGGGAGCAGCACCATACTGCAAGCATGCCCACTCAGTGGAGGAGAACCCAGATGCCCTATCAGCACATCCTGATTGCCGTGGACCTCACCGACGAATGCCATCCGGTGGCCGAGCGCGCGCTGGCCATCGCCGCCAGCAACGGCGCCAAGGTCTCGCTGGTGCACATCGTCGAGCCCATGGCCATGGCCTTCGGCGGCGACGTACCGATGGACCTGTCGATGCTGCAGCAACAGCAGTTCGACCAGGCCCGCGAACACCTGGAGACCTTCGCCGGCCGCTACCCACAGCTGGGCGCGGACCAGCGCCACCTGGCCTACGGCCAGCCGCGTCAGGAAATCCACCGACTGGCCGAGGAACAGGGCTGCGATCTGATCGTGGTGGGCAGCCACGGCCGTCACGGTCTGGCCCTGCTGCTCGGCTCCACCGCCAACGACGTGCTGCACAGCGCGCCGTGCGACGTGCTGGCGGTACGCCTGAAGAAACCCAAGGAATAGAAACGTTTGCCCGCGGCCCGCTCCGGGTCGCGGGCACGCCCGCTTACTCGCCGCCGTCGCCGGCGCTCATCACCAGCGGGCGGATCTTCAGCAGTTGGGTCTCCATGGATACGGTGAGGCTCGACGACATGGAGAAGAAGGTGAGGAAGGCCTTCAGGTTGGAGTCGCCCTCGCACACGTCGAGGATGCGCTGCCAGAAGGCCTGGTTGACCAGCTGCAGCTGCTGGAACTGCTTGACCAGGCCCTTCAGCTCCCAGTCCGGGCGGCGCCCCTCGCGGAAGTTGAAGTACTGCCGGGTCAGGTACTGTGAGATGGTGCGCAGGATGAATTCCTGGCTGCTGGCGAACGGCAGGTGGTTGTGCGCCATCGGCCGCAGCTTGCCCAGCACCGGGCAGGCGCTGGTGGCCATGATCACCCCGAGCAGCGAGCGCAGCCCCTCTTCCAGCCCGACCTGCTTGGTGTATTCGCGCTCCGGGGTACGCACCCAGACATGCGCCCGCTTGACGGCCGGCAGGCCGTGGAAATCCTCGATCACCCGGTGCAGGTCGACCGCCGCCGGGCAGCGGCTGAATTCTTCTTTCCTCAGCGGGCAATTGCTGCACTGATTGTGTTCCAGACGCGTCCACTTCGGGGTCGTCTCGGCATGCTGGGCATCATACTGACGGTCCAGCTCGATCCTGTAGCTGAACTGATGGTTGTCGTCCAGGGTGATGCGGTACTCGATCGCCATGCAGGTCTCCAGCAGGCTTCAGTCTTCCAGTTCGGCCCAACGCTCCAGTAGCTGGTCCAGTTCTTCTTGTAGGCGCTGCAGGCGTTCCAGCGCGGGCCCGGTGATGGCCGGGGCCTGCTGGTAGAAGGCCGGATCGGCGATCTGCCCTTGCAGTTCCGCGAGCTGGGCCTCCAGGGCGTCGATCTGCCCGGGGATGGCCTCCAGCTCTCGCTGCAGCTTGTAGCTGAGCTTCTTCGCGGCCGGAGCCGCGCTAACACTTGTGGCAACTGCCGCCGGCTCCGGTTCCGGAACGGGGGCGGTTTCGACCTTGGCCGGCCTGGATTCGCCGACACCCAGCAACCGGGGCGAACCGCCCTGGCGCAGCCAGTCCTGGTAGCCGCCGACGTATTCGCGCACCCTGCCCTCGCCTTCGAAGACCAGGGTGCTGGTCACGACGTTGTCGAGGAAGGCCCGGTCGTGGCTGACCATCAGCACGGTGCCGGGGAAATTCAGCAGGACTTCTTCGAGCAGTTCGAGGGTTTCCACGTCCAGGTCGTTGGTCGGCTCGTCCAGCACCAGCAGGTTGGCCGGTTTGCTGAATAGTTTGGCCAGCAAAAGGCGCGCGCGCTCGCCCCCGGACAACGCCTTGACCGGCGTGCGCGCACGCTGCGGACTGAACAGGAAATCCCCCAGATAACTCAGCACGTGACGGTTCTGGCCGTCGATGCTGATGAAGTCGCGCCCCTCCGCGACGTTGTCGATCACCGTCTTTTCCGGCTCCAGCTGATGGCGCAACTGGTCGAAGTACGCCACTTCCAGCCGGGTACCTGCCACTATCGTGCCAGTATTTGGCTGCAGGTCGCCGAGCAGCAGTTTCAGCAGGGTGGTCTTCCCGGTTCCGTTGGCCCCGAGCAGGCCGATCCGGTCGCCGCGCTGCAGCACCAGGGAGAAGTCGCTCACCAGCGGTGCTCCCCCTGCGTGCGCAAAACTGACATTTTCCGCCACTATCACCTGCTTGCCGGATTTCTCCCCCGACTCCAGCTGGATATTCGCCTTGCCCTGGCGTTCGCGACGCTCGCTGCGCTCCTGGCGCATGGCCTTGAGCGCCCGCACGCGGCCCTCGTTGCGGGTACGGCGAGCCTTGATGCCCTGGCGAATCCACACTTCTTCCTGGGCCAGGCGCTTGTCGAACAGGGCGTTGGCGGTTTCCTCGGCGGCCAGTTGCTGCTCTTTGTGCACCAGGAAGCTGGCGTAGTCGCCGTTCCAGTCGATCAGCCCGCCGCGATCCAGTTCGAGGATGCGGGTGGCCAGGTTCTGCAGGAAGGAACGGTCGTGGGTGATGAACAGCACGGCGCCGCCGAAGTCCTTCAGCGCCTCTTCCAGCCAGGCGATGGCGCCGATGTCCAGGTGGTTGGTCGGCTCGTCCAGCAGCAGCAGGTCCGGCTCGGAGACCAGCGCCTGGGCCAGCAGCACGCGGCGGCGCCAGCCGCCGGACAGCTCGGCCAAGGTCTTGTCCGCCGGCAACTGAAGGCGGCTCAGGGTGCTGTCGACCAGTTGCTGCAGGCGCCAGCCGTCCTTCGCCTCCAGCTCCTGCTGCACATGCATCAGCCGGTTGAGGTCTTCCTCGCCGTGAATGTTCTGGCTGAGGTGGTGATAGCGGGCGAGCAGCTCGCCGACACCGGCCAGGCCCTCGGCCACCACGTCGAATACGGTCCGTTCGTCGGCCCGTGGCAGTTCCTGCGGCAGCTCGCCGATCTTCAGGGCCGGCGCGCGCCAGATTTCGCCGTCGTCGGGCATCTGGTCGCCCTTGACCAGGCGCAGCATGCTCGACTTGCCGGTACCGTTGCGGCCGATGATGCACACCCGCTCGCCCCGGGCGATCTGCCAAGACACCTGGTCCAGCAGGGGCATGGCGCCATAGGCCAGGGAAACGTCGGAGAACTTGAGCAGGGTCATATCGGGCCACCTAAAAAAACAGGCGCGCATTCTAGCCCAGTTAGGCTGGCCCAATGCTGGCGCCTTTGCTGGAGCGTCCTGCGGCATTCTCGCGCAGGGAGCAACAGGCTAAGCTAGGCGCATTTCAGGAAGCTCGCCGCTTCGTTTCGCCTTTATCTGCCCGGATGTGTCATGCGCCGCCCTCTATTCTGTCTGCTTTCCGCCTTCCTCTCCTGCACCCTCGGCCTGTCCGCCGTGCAGGCCGCCAGCCTGTCCCAGCAGCGGCAGATGTACGACGAGGCCAAGCGCGCCCTGGCCAAGGGCGACAAGGGCCCCTATCAGCGCTACGCCAGTGCCCTGCGCGACTACCCGCTGGAGCCCTACCTGGCCTATGACGAGCTGACCGCGCGCCTGAAGTGGGCGAGCAACGACGAGATCGAGGCCTTCCTCACCGAGCACGGCGACCTGCCCCAGGCGGGCTGGATGAAGCTGCGCTGGCTGCGCTGGCTGGCCGAGCGCGGCGAATGGCAGACCTTCGCCAACCATTACGACCCCAAGCTCAACTTCACCGAGCTGGACTGCCTCTACGGCCAGTACCTGTACAAGCAGGGCATGCAGGCCGAGGCGCGCGCCGCGGCGGAGAAGCTGTGGCTGGTAGGCAAGTCCCAGCCCGAAGCCTGCGACACCCTGTTCGGCACCTGGCGCGCCGACGGCCAGCTCACCGAGGAACGGCGCTGGAAGCGCGCCAAGCTGGCGGCCGAGGCGCGCAACTACGGCCTCGCCAGCTACCTGGTGAAAGGCCTGCCGAGCCAAGGCAAGCAGGGCGAGCTGATGATCGAGGCGGCGCAGAAGCCACAGATCATGAGCCAGACCGCCCGCTTCGCCCCCGCCGACCACTACATGGCCGACGCCGCCGGCCTCGGCCTGCGCCGCCTGGCCCGCCAGGACCCGGAAAAGGCCCTGAGCCTGCTCGAGGTCTATGCGGGCAAGCTGCCGTTCTCCAGCGACGAGAAGGTCGCCATCGCCCGCGAGATCGGCCTGACCCTGGCCAAGCGCTTCGACATCCGCGCCCTGCGGGTCATGGCCCAGTACGACCCGGAACTGCGCGACAACACCGTGTCCGAATGGCGTGCCCGCCTGCTGCTGCGTCATGGCCAGTGGGAAGACGCCTACCAGTTGACCAGCCGCCTGCCGGCGGACCTGGCCACCACCAGCCGCTGGCGCTACTGGCATGCGCGCAGCCTGCAACTGGCCAAGCCCCAGGACCAGCAGGCGATGGCCCTGTACGGCCAGTTGGCCAAGGAGCGCGACTTCTACGGTTTCCTCGCCGCCGACCGCATCCAGGCGCCCTACAGCCTGAACAACCGGCCGATGGCCATCGACCCGCAACTGATGCAGAAGGTGCGCAGCACCGCCGGCATCCGCCGCGCCCTGGAATTCCACGACCGCGGCCAGATCGTCGACGGCCGCCGGGAGTGGTATCACGTCAGCCGCCTGTTCAGCCGCGAGGAACTGGTGGCCCAGGCCAGGCTGGCCTACGACAAGGAGTGGTACTTCCCGGCGATCCGCACCATCAGCCAGGCCCAGTACTGGGACGACCTGGACATCCGCTTCCCCATGGCGCACAAGTCCAGCCTCACCCAGCAGGCCAAGCTGCGCGGCCTGAACTCCAGCTGGGTGTTCGCCATCACCCGCCAGGAAAGCGCGTTCATGGCCGACGCCCGCTCGCCGGTCGGCGCCATGGGCCTGATGCAGCTGATGCCGGGCACCGCCAAGGAGACCGCGCGCAAGTTCGGCATCCCGCTGGCCGATCCGCAGCAGGCGCTGGTGCCGGAGAAGAACATCCAGCTCGGCGCCGCCTACCTGAGCCAGGTGCACGGCCAGTTCAACGGCAACCGGGTGCTCGCCTCCGCCGCCTACAACGCCGGCCCGGGCCGCGTGCGCCAGTGGCTGAGGGGCGCAGACCACCTGGCCTTCGACGTGTGGGTGGAGAACATCCCGTTCGACGAGACCCGCCAGTACGTGCAGAACGTGCTGTCCTATTCGGTGATCTACGGCCAGAAGCTCGGCGTGCCGCAGCCGCTGGTGGACTGGCACGAACGCTTCTTCGACGACCAGTGAGCACGACGGGCGCCTTCAGGTAGGGTGCGCCGTGCGCACCGGATGCGAATGCCGTGCCCATTGAGGTGCGCACGGCGCACCCTACGAAGCCCGGCCCCATGACCCGGATGCAATCCGGTCTACGGGGTCATTCCAGCACTTCCACCGACATCCCCACGCGCAGCTCGCCGGTGCCGCGCGGCAGCAGGTTCTGGCCGAAATAGACCTCGCCATTGCGTTCACGGTAGGTC
This sequence comes from Pseudomonas sp. GD04015, assembly GCF_029837675.1. NCBI lineage: Bacteria > Pseudomonadati > Pseudomonadota > Gammaproteobacteria > Pseudomonadales > Pseudomonadaceae > Pseudomonas > Pseudomonas sp. GD04015. The sequence continues at coordinate 20,591 of NZ_JAOEEE010000010.1, forward strand.
TTGAGGGTGGTCAGCGGCTCGCGGTCGGCGTTGCGCACGCCGGTGCCGGGGTCGATGGTGGTGAGGATGCAGCGGCTGCAGCCCTTGGCCACCTCGAACTCCAGCGCGCCGATGCGGATGCGCTTCCACTCGTCCTCGGCGTAGGGCGCGCTGCCCTCCACCACCAGGTTGGGACGGAAGCGCAGCATCTCCAGCGGACGGCCGACCCGGGCGGATAGGTCGTCCAGCGAGGCCTGGCCGATCAGCAGCAGCGGAAAGCCGTCGGGAAAGGCCACCCGGTCGCCCGGCTGGGCGTAGGCGGTGTCGACCTGGCGGGTGCGCGACTCGGGCGCCTGCACCAGGCGGCAGGGCCGGCCGATGAAGGCGCTCAGCCACTCGGCCGCGGCGTCGCCGGCGTCCGGCACGCGCAGGCTGTCGCGCCAGATGGTCACCCCGCGTAGCCCCTCGTCGGGGTGCGGCAGCGCCACTTCCAGGCTACCGAACCCCGGCGCGCTGAGGCTCAGGCCGCCATCGGCGTTATACAGGGCGGTGAGCTGGCTCATCTGCGGCAGCAGACGCTGGGTCAGGAAACGGCCGCTCTCCGGCTCCACCAGCATCCAGCGGCGGTCGCCCTGCAGGCCCAGCGCCTCCAGCGGCGAACTGGCGAGGCTTTCGCCCCGGGCGGACTTGAGGGGGTAGCGATAGAGGGCGGAAAGCTGCATGAACCGACATCCTGGGCGATTGGGCCTGGCCGGGCCGCCGGCATGGAAGACGCCGGCGGCCCTGCGAAATTAGACGGCGGTTATACGGGGAGCATGCCGGGCGCTCAAGCCCGGCGGTCAGGTATCGCGGCGCAGACGGTCGACGATGACGTCGACCAGCTTGTCCGGCTGGAACTTGGAAAGGAAGCTGTCGCAGCCGACCTTCTTCACCATCGCCTCGTTGAAACTGCCGGACAGCGAGGTGTGCAGCACCACGTAGAGGTCGCGCAGGCGCGGGTCGTTGCGGATCTCGGTGGTCAGGCGGTAGCCGTCCATTTCCGGCATCTCGGCATCGGTGATCACCATCAGCAGCTTGTCGGTCATCACCTCGCCGCCGTCGGCCCACTTCTTCAGCAACTGCAGGCCCTTGAGGCCGTCGCTGGCGGAATGGGTGCGCAGGCCGAGCTGGCCGAGGGTGCCGCGCAGCTGGGTGAGGGCCACGCCGGAGTCATCCACCAGCAGCACCTCACGGCCCACCGCCTTGGCGAGCAGCGGCTCGGCCAGCTTCTCGTCGGAGACCTTGGTGCTCATCGGCGCGATCTCGGCCAGCACCTTCTCCACGTCGATCACCTCGACGATCTGGTCGTCCACCTTGGTGATGGCGGTCAGGTAGTGCTGGCGCCCCGCCCCGCCCGGCGGCGGCAGGATCGATTCCCAGTTGAGGTTGAGGATGCGGTCCACCCCGCCGACCAGGAAGGCCTGCACCGAGCGGTTGTACTCGGTGACGATGATGGTGCTGTTCTCGTTGGGCGTCAGCGGGCGCATGCCGATGGCCTGGGACAGGTCGATCACCGGCAGGGTCTGACCGCGCAGGTTGACCACACCGCAGACGTAGGGATGGCGGTGCGGCATCAGCGTCAGCTTGGGCAGCTGCAGGACCTCCTGCACCTTGAACACGTTGATGGCGAACAGCTGTCGCCCCGCCAGCCGGAACATGAGGATTTCCAGGCGATTCTCGCCCACCAGCTGGGTGCGTTGATCAACCGTATCGAGAATGCCGGCCATCGCCTACTCCTTTCGTGTCCCATCAGTCTAGCCGAGCCCCGGGCAGAGCCTGTGCCAGATATCGGCCAGCCGCCCCGGGACTGAAGGCGGCCGAATGCCATCATGCCAGCGCCCGCCCAGCCACGCCACCGGCAGGCATCGGTGGCGCCCCTAGGGGCCCTAGGGGTCTCCCCGATTTCGCCGCCGGGCATCCGGGCCTACCGTTCGCAACATCCATCCGACCCTCCGAGGCCCCGCCCCGTGCTCGCCTACTGCCTTCTCTGGCTCGGCCTGGCGCTCGCCACCGCCGGCACCCTGCTGTTCCAGCCCTGGCTGGCCGGCGCCGGACTGCTGCTCGGCGCCGGTGCGGCGCTGCCGCTGCGACCTGCCGCCCCGACGCCCGCCTCCGCTGCCGAGGCCCCGCCCACCGAGCCGGCGCCGCCGGCCTACGCACCGCTGCTGCAGACGGTGCTACCGGCCTGGGGCGAGAACCTCGGCCAGATCCGCCATGTGCTGCAGGACAACATCGGCCGGCTGTTCGAGCGCTTCTCCAGCCTGGCCCAGCGCCTGGAACAGACCCTCGGCCACTCCGAGAGCGTGATCGGTGGCGGCGGCGTCACCGAAGGGCTGCGCCACGCCAACCAGCGGCTCGACGAGGTGTCCGCCGCCTTCCACGCCGCCGGCGAACGCAAGCGCCAGCTGCTCGGCACCATCGGCAGCCTCAACCAGTACGCCAGCGAGCTGCAGGGCATGTCCAAGCACGTGCAGGACATCGCCAGCCAGACCAACCTGCTGGCGCTCAACGCGGCCATCGAGGCGGCCCGCGCCGGCGAGTACGGCCGTGGCTTCTCGGTGGTGGCCGACGAGGTGCGCAAGCTGTCCAGCCTGTCGGCCGAGACCGGCCAGCGCATGGTCGAGAAGGTCGGCGAGATCAACGGCGCCATCCGCGGCACCGTCACCGCCGCCGAGGAGATGTCCGGCAGCGAGGAAAGCAACCTGCGCTACCTCGACCAGGTCACCGGCGAGCTGATGCAGGGGCTGACCGGCAGCCTCGACGAACTCACCGAGACCACCCGCCAGCTGCAGCACGACGTCCGCGTGACCCAGGCCGACATCCAGGAAATCGTCGTCAGCCTGCAGTTTCAGGACCGCGCCGACCAGATGCTCGACCACCTGCAGGCCGACCTCGACCGCCTGCAGCGCACCGCCCACGAGGCGCAGCCCGACCTGCAGCCGGAGCGCTGGCTGGCCGACCTGCGCCGCCAGTTCACCACCGCCGAGGAACGCCATGGGCGCCGCGCACCCGCGGCGGCGCCCCGGCAAGACGACATCACCTTTTTCTGAGAGCACGCCATGAGCAAGACCATCCTGATCGTCGACGACTCCCTCTCCATGCGCCAGCTGGTGAAGATGACCCTCACCGGTGCCGGCCACCAGGTCATCGAGGCGGTGGACGGCCGCGACGCCCTGAGCAAGCTCAACGGCCAGAAGATCAACCTGATCATCAGCGACGTGAACATGCCCAACCTCGACGGCATCGGCCTGGTCAAGGAGATCAAGGCGCGCAACGAGTACCGCTTCACCCCCATCGTCATGCTCACCACCGAGAGCGAACAGGGCAAGAAGGCGGAAGGCCAGGCGGCCGGCGCCAAGGCCTGGATCGTCAAGCCGTTCCAGCCCCAGCAGCTGCTGTCGGCGGTCGACAAGCTGGCCAGCTGAGATGTTCGCGCTCGCCCAGCCCGCCCCCGCCCGCCTGAGCCTCGGCGGCAGCCTGACCATCTACGAGGTGGCCGAGGCGCGCGACGCCCTGCTCGCCGCCTTCGCCGCCGGGCGCGAGGCCGCCTGGGAGCTGGACCTGGCCGCTCTGGAGGAACTCGACAGCGCCGGCGCCCAGCTGCTGCTGGCGGCCCGGCGCCACCTCGACGGCGCCGGCGGCGGGCTGCGGCTGGTCGCGCCCGGCGAAGCGGTGCGCGAACTGCTCGAACTGCTGCGCCTGGATGCGCTGCTGCACGGAGACGACCATGCTCGATGAAGACCAGTGGAGCCAGCTGCTGCGCGGCTTCATCGAGGAAGGCCGCGACCTCGCCAAGCAGGCCGAGGAATACCTGCTCGCGCTCGACCAGGCGCCGGACGACCCGCAGGCGGTCAACGGCCTGTTCCGCGCCATGCACACCCTCAAGGGCTCGGCCGGGCTGTTCACCCTGACCCCGCTGGTGAACTTCACCCACCACCTGGAAAACCTGCTGATGGCGGTGCGCGACGGCGAGCGCCAGCTGACTCCGGCGCTGGTCTCGCTGATGCTGCGCTGCCTCGACGAGATCGCCTCGATGCTCGAACTGATCGACCCGGACAGCGGCGAGCTGCCGGTGGACGAGGCGCACCAGGCCCAGTTGCTGGACGCCCTGGCCGAGCAGAGCGGCGCGCCGCGCCTGATCGCCAGCCAGGACGGCGACGACGATTGCGCCCGCCGCGGCGCCCTGGAGCGCTGCGTCAGCTGCGACGCGGCCGGCGCCTGGCACATCTCCCTGCGCTTCCACCCGGACCTGCTGCGCAACGGCTTCGACCCGGCCTCCTTCGTCCGCTACCTGGGTCGCCTGGGCCAGATCCTGCACCTGGAAACCCTCGCCGAGCAGATGCCCGACCTCGCCGAGATGGACCCGGAAAGCTGCTACCTGGGCCTGGAGATCGCCCTCTGCAGCTCGGCCGGCAAGGCCGAGATCGAGGACGTCTTCGAGTTCATCCACGACTTCTGCACCCTGCGCATCCTGCCGCCGGACAGCGAGCTGGACGACTATCTGCGGCTGATCCAGGACCTGCCCGAGACCGACGAACGCATCGGCCGCATTCTCATCGCCAGCGGCCTGCTCACCGAGCACGAGCTGAACCAGGGCCTCGCCCTGCAGGCCGGGAGCGACGGCCTCAAGGCGCCGCTCGGCTCGGTGCTGGTCGAGGCCGGCATGGTGCCGCCGCAGGCGGTCAACGCCGCCCTGGCCAAGCAGCAGTCGGCCCGCGAGCGGGCGCCGCGCGAGAGCAGCCACATCCGCGTCGCGGCCAACAAGCTGGACGAGCTGATCAACCTGGTCGGCGAACTGGTGATCAGCGCCGCCGGTGCCCAGCTCCAGGCCCAGCTGCAGGGCAGCGCCGACTGCGTGGAAAGCAGCCAGACGGTCAACCAGCACGTGGAGGCCATCCGCGAGGCCGCGCTGAAGCTGCGCATGATCGAGATCGGCGACACCTTCAACCGCTTCCACCGGGTGGTGCGCGACGTCAGCCAGCAGCTCGGCAAGCAGATCCGCCTGGACATCCACGGCGCCGACACCGAGCTGGACCGCTCGGTGATCGACAAGCTGGCCGACCCGCTCACCCACCTGGTGCGCAACGCCATCGACCATGGCATCGAGTCCGCCGAGCAGCGCCTGGCCGCCGGCAAGCCGGCCGAGGGCCGCCTGAGCCTGAACGCCTACCACGACTCCGGCATGATCGTGATCGAGGTGGAGGACGACGGCCGCGGCCTGAACACCGCGCGCATCCGCGAGAAGGCCATCGAGCGCGGCCTGCTCGACCCGCAGGCCAGCCTGGCCGAGGCGGACACCCACATGCTGATCTTCGCCGCCGGCTTCTCCACCGCCGACGCGGTGTCCGACCTGTCCGGCCGCGGCGTCGGCATGGACGTGGTGCGCAGCGCCATCGACGCCCTGCGCGGCAGCATCGAGATCGAGTCGCGCCCCGGCCTGGGCTGCACCTTCCGCATCCGCCTGCCACTGACCCTGGCGATCATCGACGGCTTCCTGGTCGGCATCGGCGACGAGCACTTCGTCATCCCGCTGGAGCTGGTCACCGAATGCCTGGAGCTGGACGCCGGCCTGGACGGCCGCTACGGCTACCTCAACTTGCGCGGCAAACCGCTGCCGTGCATCGACCTGGCCGCCCACTTCGAGCTGCCGTCGCGCCCGCGCGGCCGGCGCAACATCCTGGTGGTGAGCCTGGGCCGCCAGCAGGCGGGGCTGATCGTCGACCGCCTGCACGGCGAGCTGCAGACCGTGATCAAGCCGCTCGGCCTGCTGTTCCAGCACCTGCAGGGCATCAGCGGCTCGACCATCCTCGGCTCCGGGCAGATCGCCCTGATCCTCGACATCGCCGCCCTGCTGCGCCAGCTGCAGCAGCACATCGAAAGCGAATTCCGTTCCCCCCAACCGCGACCCGACCTGACCGGGTCGTAGGAGTCCACCATGCAATTCATCCGCAACATGAAGATCGGCGTGCGCCTGATCGCCGGGTTCACCCTGGTGGTGCTCCTCACCGCCCTGGTCGGCGCCCTGGGCATCGCCAACCTGGCCCGGGTCAACGACCTGTCGGACCAGATGTACAACCGTGAGATGCAGGCCCTGGAAAACATGATGAACGCCAACATGGACCTCATCTACCTGGGCCGCCACCTGCGCAGCAACATGCTCGCCACCTCTCTGGCGGAGCGCGAGAGCACCGCCGCCCAGGTGCACGAGGCGATCAAGGCGCTGCACCAGAACCTCGACAAGGCCCGCGCCAGCTTCGACAGCGAGCAGTCGATCGCCCGCCTGGCGGAACTCGACGTCCAGCTCGCCGAGTACGAGAAGACCGCCCTGCAGATGCTCGAGACGAGCAAAAACAGCGACCTGGCCCAGACCAGCGAACTCAGCGCGCTGATGCCCCAGCTGCGCGCCCATGGCAATGGCGCCGACGCCACCATCTCCGAGCTGGTGGCGCAGAAGAAGACCCGCGCCAAGGAAGCCAACGACGGTATCACCGAGATCTACACCGGCGCCCGCGCGCAGATGCTGGTGCTGGTGCTGGTCGCCGCGCTGATCGGTTTCGCCATCGGCATCTTCGTCACCCGCTCCATCACCCGCCCGCTGAATCGCGCGGTGGGCGTGGCCGACAGCCTGGCCGAGGGCGACCTGAGCGTGACCGTGGAGGCCGACAGCCGCGACGAGACCGGCCGCCTGCTGGCCTCGATGAAGCACATGACCGAGCGCCTGCGCAGCGTCATGGCCGACGTGCGCAGCGCCGCCGACTCGCTGTCTTCGGCCTCCGAGGAAGTCAGCGCCACCTCCCAGTCGCTGAGCCAGGCAGCCACCGAGCAGGCCGCCAGCGTCGAGGAGACCACCGCCTCGGTCGAGCAGATGTCCGCCTCCATCGCCCAGAACACCGACAGCGCGCGGGTCACCGACGGCATCGCCGGCAAGGCGGCCAACGACGCCGTGGACGGCGGCCGCGCCGTGCGCGAGATGGTCCAGGCGATGAAGCAGATCGCCGACAAGATCGGCATCATCGACGACATCGCCTACCAGACCAACCTGCTGGCGCTCAACGCCGCCATCGAGGCCGCCCGCGCCGGCGACCACGGCAAGGGCTTCGCGGTGGTCGCCGCCGAGGTACGCAAGCTGGCCGAGCGTAGCCAGGTCGCCGCCCAGGAAATCGGCGGCGTGGCCGGCAGCAGCGTGCACCTGGCCGAGCAGGCCGGGCATCTGCTCGACGAGATCGTGCCGAACATCCAGAAGACCTCGGACCTGGTCCAGGAAATCACCGCCGCCTCCCAGGAGCAGAGCAGCGGTGCGGCGCAGATCAACATCGCCATGGGCCAGATGAACCAGATCACCCAGCAGAACGCCTCGGCCTCCGAGGAGCTGGCGGCCACCGCCGAGGAGATGAACGCCCAGGCCGGCCAGCTGCTGGAGCTGATCGGCTACTTCCGCCTCGACGGCCAGCACGCCGGCAGCGCCCAGCGCCGCCCCGAGCCGCCGCGGCCGAGCAACCTGCGCGAGCTGCGCCGCCCGGAACGGCGGCCGCAGCCGCTGTCCGACGAAGGCCAGTTCGTCAGCTTCAACTGAGGGGGTCACATGAACGCCATCACCGCCCCCCACGGCAGCGAAACGCTGGACGACAGCGTGCAGCACCTGTCCTTCCGCGTGCGCCAGGCGCGCTACGCCCTGCCGATCGAGCTGGTGCGCGAGATCATCGAGTACGACCAGGTCACCGCCGTGCCAATGATGCCCACCTTCATCCACGGCGTGATCAACCTGCGCGGCAATGTGGTGCCGGTGCTCGACCTGGCGGCGCGCTTCGGCTTCGAGCTGACCGAGCCGGGCAAGCGCACCTGCATCGTCATCATCGAACTGGAGCTGGACGGCAACGGCCAGGCCCAGCGCATCGGCCTGGTGGTCGACGCGGTGGACGCGGTGCTCGACATCGACCCGCGCGACGTGGAGCAGGCGCCGCCGTTCGGCACCGGCATCCGCACCGACTTCATCGCCGGCATGGCCCGCGACGAACGCGGCTTCACCATCATCCTCGACGTGCGCCGGGTGCTGTCGCTGGACGACATCCGCCAGCTGAGCCTGGCGCAACAGGCGGTGTGATGGCCCACCGGCACCTGCCCAAGCTGTCCGACGGCGAGTTCCGCTACCTGCAGCAGATGATGGCGGAGGTGTCCGGCATCCACATGGCCGACAGCAAGCGCATGCTGGTAGCCGGCCGGCTGATGTCGCGGCTGCGGGCACTGGACCAGGGCAACTTCCGCCAGTACGTCGACTTCCTGCGCCAGCCGGCCAACCAGGACGAGCGGCGCCTGGTGATCGACCTGCTGACCACCAACGAGACCTACTTCTTCCGCGAGCCCCGGCACTTCGAGTTCCTCGGCCAATGGGCCGCCGCCCAGCGCGGCCCGCTGCACCTGTGGAGCGCCGCCAGTTCCTCCGGCGAGGAGGCCTACAGCATCGCCATGACCCTCGCCGAGCACGCCCGCACGCCGCATTGGTCGGTGTTCGCCAGCGACCTCAGCCTGCGCGTGCTGGAGCGTGCGCGCCAGGGCATCTACCCGCTGGAGCAGGCCGCACAGTTCCCCGCCGGCTGGCTGCAGCGCCACTGCCTGCGCGGGGTCAACGACCACGAAGGCAGCTTCCGCATCGGCCAGCAGTTGCGCCATCGGGTGGCCTTCGCCGAACTCAACCTGATGCGCGAACTGCCGGCGGAGGTCGGGCCGTTCAACGTGATCTTCCTGCGCAACGTGCTGATCTACTTCAGCAACCCGGACAAGCGCGCCATCGTCGAGCGCCTGGTGGAGCGGCTGCGCCCCGGCGGCCTGCTGTTCATCGGCCACGCCGAGAGCCTGCACGGCTTCGCGCTGCCGCTGCGCACGCTGCGCCCTTCCGTGTTCGAGCGAACCTGAGGCCGCCATGATCAAGGTCTTCATCGTCGACGACTCAGCCCTGGTCCGCCAGGTGCTGACCGCCTGCCTGGACAACCACCCCGGCATCCGCGTGATCGGCCAGGCCGCCGACCCGCTGTTCGCCCTGGAGAAGATGCACCGGCAATGGCCCGACGTGCTGGTGCTGGACGTGGAGATGCCGCGCATGGACGGCATCACCTTCCTGCGCAAGATCATGGCCGAGCGCCCCACCCCGGCGATCATCTGCTCGACCCTCACCGAGGCCGGCGCCGACATCACCCTGGAAGCCCTGGCCGCCGGCGCGGTGGGAGTGTTCACCAAGGCCCGCCTGGGCCTGAAGGACAGCCTGCAGCAGATCGCCGGCGACCTGATCCGGCAGATCGAGACCGCCGCCCGCAGCCAGCCGCACGCCATGCCGCGCACCCCGCCGGCGCCGGCCGCCCCCGCGCCGCCCCGTACCGAGCGGAACGGCGCGGTCGGTTTCGCCACCACCGACCGGGTGGTGGCGCTGGGCACTTCCACCGGCGGCACCCAGGCCCTGGAGGTGCTGCTGCGCCAGTTGCCGGTGGACTGCCCGGGTATCGTCATCGTCCAGCACATGCCGGAGAAGTTCACCGCCGCCTTCGCCCAGCGCCTGGACGGCCTGTGCCGCATCGAGGTACGCGAGGCCAGGCACATGGACCGGGTGCGCAGCGGCCTGGCCCTGGTCGCCCCCGGCGGCCGGCACATGCAGCTCAAGCGCAGCGGCGCGCAGTATTTCGTCGAGGTGCTCGACGGCCCGCCGGTCAATCGCCACAAGCCCTCGGTGGACGTGCTGTTCCGCTCGGTGGCCCGGCATGCCGGGCCCAACGCCCTGGGCGTGATCATGACCGGCATGGGCGACGACGGCGCCCGCGGCCTGCTGGCCATGCGCGAGGCCGGCGCCCGCACCGTGGCCCAGGACGAGGCCAGCTGCGTGGTCTTCGGCATGCCCAAGGAAGCCCTGCGCCTGGGCGCGGCGCAGAGCAGCGAAGCGCTGCAGAGCCTGCCCCAGCTGATCGTCCAGTACGGCCGCATACGACCGCAGGTCCTTTCGGGCGAACCTTGACCACTCGGACGAATCCTTAGCTAGAGTGATACCACCTGGCCCCGACGTCGACCGCCGGTCGACGCCCTGTCGGATACGGGGCAGAACGGGAGGGAACCGGACGATGCTTTCCCCTGTTGCGCCTTGCGCAACCTGCCGTAGAGCAGGCACCGGGGGGCGGCGATGAACTGCCGTCTCCTGCTAGCGGATGACCACGCGCTGATCCGGGTCGGCGTGCGCGCCATGGTCGACGAACTGCCGGGCTTCGAGATCGTCGGCGAGGCGGAGGACGGCCAGGAAGTGGTCGAGCAGGCCCGCCAACTCAAGCCCGACATCATCCTGCTCGACATTTCCATGAAGGACGTCAGCGGCCTCGAGGCCCTGCGGCCGCTGGCCCAGGTGGCGCCGGCCAGCAAGGTGCTGATGCTGTCCATGCACAGCGAGGCCGGCGTGGTCCTCGACGCCCTGCGCCGGGGCGCCCAGGGCTATCTGCTGAAGGACGCCGCCATGGCCGAGCTGCACCTGGCGCTACGCGCCATCGGCCGTGGCGAGCGCTACCTCAGCTCGGCCATCGCCCAGCCGGTGATCGAGCAGGCGCTAGCCCACGAGCCGCCGCCCAGCGACCACGGGCTGACCCAGCGGCAGATCGAGATTCTCCGGCTGATCACCCGCGGCACGCCCACCCGGGCCATCGCCGAGGGCCTCGGCCTCAGCGTGAAGACGGTCGAGGCGCATCGCGCGCAGATCATGAAGCGGCTGGACATCCATGACGTGCCCGGCCTGGTGCTCTACGCCCTGCGCGAGGGAATCATCCACGCCGACGACTAGGACGTGGACAGCAGCGGCGAGATATCCGGCAGGTGCAGGCGCAGCGCCCCGGGCCGCGCGGCGAAGCGCAGGCGGTTGCCGGTCAGCGGCTCGCCGTCGAGGTTGATGTCCAGCCCTTCCGGCGCCTCCACCTCCAGCCACGGCAGGCGCGCCGTCACCGACACCGCCTCCAGGCCAAGGATGCCGCCGGAGAGCAGCGTGCCCAGGGTGCCGACCACGTCCTGGGCGGCCGGCACGATGCAGATGTCCAGCAGGCCGTCGTCGATGCTCGCCTGCGGGCACAGCACGTGGCCGCCGCCGGCCTGGCGGCCGTTGCCGATGCCGAGGGCGAGGAAGTCGCCCTCCCAGGCGAAGTCCGGGCCGTGGAAGCGGCCGAACGCCGAGCGCACCTCGGTGAAGCGGCTCAGCCCGGTGAGCAGGTAGGCGGCGCCGCCGAGCAGCTTCTTCAGGTCTTCCGAGGTGTTGGCGGTGACCTTGGAGCCGAAGCCGCCGGTCGCCATGTTGAGGAACAGCTGGCCGTCCACCTCGCCCAGATCGATCGCGTGAGGCTCGAACTCCAGCAGGGACAGCGCCTCGGCCGGCAGCAGCGGAATGCCGGCGGCACGGGAAAAGTCGTTGGCCGTGCCCAGCGGCAGCAGCGCCAGGGACGCCTCGGCGTTGGCCAGGGCCATGGCCTCGGCCACCTCGCGCAGGGTGCCGTCGCCGCCCCCGGCGATCAACGTGGGATAGCCGGCGGCCAGCGCCTCATCCACCAGCCGCGCGGCGTCGCCGCCCTCCCAGGTGAGGCGCACTGCCAGTTCCCAGCCGTTCTCGCGCAACGCCATCACGGCGGCGCGCACCTCTTCGTTCTGCGCCTGCTTGCCATGCAGGATCAGCAGTGCCTTGCGTTCGCTCATGCCAAACCCTCGCCCATCGACCGACCGAGTACAGCAGACCGCCGCCGATGGCTGAAAGTGCCCTCGTTAGAGCAGCCCAGCGGAGATCAACTGACGTAGTAGGCGACGGTACCGCTCAGCCAGGGAACGAGAGCCAACAAGAACAGTCCGGCACATAGCAGCAGGCCTCGCCAGCCACGGGTATGCACCAGGTAAGCCGGCAGAACTACCGGCCAGAGAAAGAACAGGAAGGCGCCAAACTCGTAGGGGCGATGGTAGCCACGCCGCTTCGCATCAGCCAGGCACCAGTAGGCCAGCATCAGCGCAAAGGCCCAGCTCATTAGTGTTTCCGCTTCGCGCGAAGGGTAATCACCCCAATACCCCATCACCGAGTAATGCAGGATCGAAATCCCGATCACCATTCCCCATGCGATCTTCATGAACATCCCTGTCGTTACAATGCTGCGGCAGTTTCCGTCGCCGGGCCCAGGTTAGGCAATGGCTACGCCGGATACCCGGTGATCTCGCGGATGCTGCCGTACAACGGCCGCAGCTGCTTGTACATGCGCAGGTAGACCTCGCGGTACAGCCGCTCGTACACCGCCACGGCCTGGGGATTGGGCTGGAACACCTTGCCGATCCGGGTCATGGCGGCGATGGCGGTGGGGAAGTCCGGGTGCAGGCCGAGGCCGACGGCGCAGTCGATGGCCGCGCCGAGGCCGGAGGTCTCGTACAGGTGCGGGCGCTCCGCCGGCAGGTTGAAGATGTCGGCGGTCAGCTGCATGGCCGCGTCGCTCTGCGAGCCGCCGCCGGAGATGCGCAGACGCTCGATCGGGGTGCCGGAGCGCTTCTCGATGCGCTCCCGGCCCTGGCGCAGGGCGTAGGCCAGTCCCTCGAGAATGGCCCGGTACAGGTGGGCGCGGGTGTGCACGTCACCGAAGCCGATGATCGAGCCCTTGGCCTCCAGTCCCGGCTCGCGGATGCCCGGCGACCAGAACGGCTGCAGCATCAGGCCCATGGAGCCCGGCGGTACCTTGTCAACCAGCTCGTCGAACAGGGTCTCGGCCTCCACGCCCAGCTCCAGGCCGCGCTGGCGTTCTGCGTGGCCGAACTGCTCCTTGAACCAGCTGACCATCCAGAAGCCGCGGAAGATCATCACCTCGGTGTTGAAGTGGTCGGGAATCGCCGCCGGATAGGGTGGGATCAGCGGGATGGTTTCCAGGTACTTGGCGCGGGTGGTGTTGATGGTCGCCGTGGTGCCGTAGGACAGGCACGCCGTGCTCGGCTCCACGCCGCCGGCGCCGATCACCTCGCAGGCCTTGTCCGAGGCCGCGGCGATCACCGGCAGGCCCTCGGGGATGCCGGTGTGGGCGCTGGCCTCGGCGGTGATGGAGCCGATGCGCTCGCCCGGCTTGACCAGCTCCGGCAGCATCTCCGGGCGTACCGGCAGGGCCTGCCACTTCCAGTCGCCTGGCCTGGCCCAGCGCAGGCGCTTGTAGTCGAACGGCAGGTAGGCCACACAGCTGCCCACCGAGTCGACGAAGCGGCCGGTCAGGCGGTGGGTGAGGAAACCGGACAGCAGCAGGAACTTGTGGGTGCGCGCCCAGACCTCCGGCTGCTGCTGGGCGATCCAGCTGGCCTCGGCCTGGGTGCGGAAGTAGTCCACCGTCGCCTCTTCGCGCAGCAGGCGGAACAGCCAGCCCCAGGGGCCCTTGATCCGCCCGTGAACCTCGGCCCGGCGCTGGTCCAGCCAGAGGATGGCCGGGCGCAGCGGCTTGCCGGCCTGGTCCACGTTGATCAGGGTGCCGCGCTGGGTGGTGACCGAGACGCCGGCGATCAGGCGCTTGTCGATGTCGACGCCGGCCCACAGCCGGCGACAGGCCTCGCCGAGGCTGGCCCAGTAGTATTCCGGGTCCTGCTCGGCCCAGCCGGGGTGCTCGGAGTAATAGGGCTCCAGTTCCACCTTGCCCTTGCCGACCAGGTTGCCGGCCAGGTCGAAGAGCAGCGCGCGCACGCTCTGGGTGCCGTTGTCGATGGCCAGCAGGTAGTTCTTGTCGTTCACGAAGATGACCTTTCTGATCCCGTAGGAGCGAGCTCTGCTCGCGAATGAATTCCGGTTCGCGAGGCGGAGCCCGCTCCTACTCCGGCAGGCTGTAGCACTGGCGCCACAGCGCCAGATAGCGTTGTTGTTCTTGTTCCCAGCGCGCATCGCTCCAGCCCAGGCGCGGCTGGCACAGCTCGCGGATGCGCGGCAGCTCGGCCGCCGCGCCACCCGCCAGCAGCAGGCCGATGCGCGTGCGTCGCAGCAGCAGGTCGTCCAGGTGCAGCACCAGCTCGTCGTCGCAGGCCAGCGCCAGTTCGGCCCACAGGGTATTGCTGGCGCCGACGCAGCCGTCGCCGAGGGTCTCGATCAGCCGGGCCAGGCGCGGCAGCGCGGCGCCGTGGCGGCCGGCCAGGCGCCGCCGCTGGGCCGGGCCCAGGTTCGCCAGCAGCGTCGGATCGGCCGCCCGAAACACCGGCTGGCCGGCATCCGCCACCTCCCGGCCGAGCATCGGCGCACAGGCCCGCAGCACTTCCAGGGCCAGCAGGCGGAAGGTGGTGAGCTTGCCGCCGGCCAGGGTCACGCAGCCGGGCTCGGTCCACAGCGCATGCTCGCGCTTCTCGTCGGACGGCCTGCGAATGGCGCCCTGCCCTTCGCTGACCACCGGCCGCACGCCCGCCCAGGTGGACAGCACGTCGGCCCGGCCGATGCCAGCGCCAGGGAAGACCTGAGCGCAGGCCGCCAGCAGGTAGTCCACCTCCTGCGCCGTGATCCGCGCGTCGCGGTTCAGCGGCTCGTCATGGTCCAGGTCGGTGGTACCGACCACCGTGGCGCCCTCCCAGGGGAAGACGAACACCGGGCGCTTGTCCTCGACGTGCATGAAGCTGATCGCCTGGGCCACCGGCAGGCGCCAGGCCGGCAGCAGCAGGTGGCTGCCGCGCAACGGGCGGATGTGCTCCAGGCCGCTCTTCTGCCGTAGTTCGTCGGCCCAGGCGCCGGTGGCCTGGGCCACGACGCGGGCGCGGAAGGCGAAGCGGCGGCCGCTGTCGGCGTCCTCGGCGACCAGCCCGACCACCCGCCCACCGTCGCGGCTCAGCTCGACCACGCGCAGGCCGTTGAGCGCCTCGCCGCCGTCCGCCCGCGCCTCGTCCAGCACGCGCATGACCAGGCGGGCGTCGTCGGTCACCGCGTCGCTGAAGCGGGTGGCGCCGAGCAGCGCCTGCTCGCGCATCCCGGGCGCCAGGTAGCGCAGCTCGCCAACCGGGTAGTAGCGGTGCAGGCGCTGGCCGGCCAGGGCGTCGTATACCTTGAGCAGGCCGCCGAACACCCGCGGACTGGGGAACCGGCCGCGATAATGGGGAAACAGGAAGCCCAGCGGATCGACCAGCCCTGGCGCCTCGCCGAGCAGGCGCTGGCGCTCGCGCACCGAGTCGCGGGTCAGGCCCAGCTGGCCCTTGGCGATGTAGCGCAGGCCGCCGTGGACCATCTTCGACGAGCGGCTGGAAGTGCCCCAGGCGAAATCGCGCTGTTCCAGCAGCAGGCAGCGCCAGCCGCGCCGGGCCGCCTCGCGCAGGATGCCGGCACCACTGATGCCGCCGCCGACCACGATCAGGTCCCACTCGCGCGCCGCCAGTTCGGGCAGCGCGGCTTCACGCCAGGCGGCGTTCCAGCTCATCTCAGTCTTCCAACAGGACGCCGGGGGCCAGCCGCTGCTCCGGGTCGAAATGCCGGGCCATGGCTTGCAGCGCCGCCATGCCCAGTTCGCCCTTCTCCGCCGCCAGGTACGGCGCATGGTCGCGGCCGACGCCGTGCTGGTGGCTGATGGTGCCGCGGTTGTCGGCGATGGTCCGGCTGGCGGCGTGCTTGAGTTTCGCCCAGCGCGCCTGGGTCGCCTCGTAGCTGTCGCCCGGGCGGAACACGTAGGTGGTGTAGATGCTCGAGCCCTCGCCATAGACGTGGGACAGGTGGGTGAACACGTGCACCCGCTCGCCCTCGTCCGCCAGGCCCTGGCGCAGGCTGTCCTCGACCCGGTTCAGCAGATTGTCGACGTTGCTCCAGTCGGTGGCGGTCTCCAGGGTGTCCACCGCGTAGCCGGCCTCCCACAGGCCGTGGCGCAGGTAGGGGAAGCGGAAGCGGTTCTCCGCCCACTTCTTGCCCAGCAGGGTGCCGGTGAACACCCCGCCGAAGCCCTTGAGCAGGCGCTTGGCCTGCTTCACCGACAGGGCGTTCTGCGCCCGGTTGCCGGTGACGCCGAAGGTCAGCATGCACTTGCCGGCCCGTGCACCGCGCAGCGCCAGGTAGCGTTCGAGCAGGGCGATCTGTTCCGGGTGACCGGCCAGGGCCAGCTGGGTCTCGGTCTCGACGGCATTGGACAGGCGCAGCATGGACAGCGGCACCCGCGCCTGGGCCAGGGCGCGGATGCCGGCCAGGGCCTGCTGCCAGTTGGGCAGGAACACGGCGAAGAACTTCTCCTGCTCGGCCAGCCGGGTGACCCGCACGCGCACCTCGGAGATCACCCCGAAACGGCCTTCGCTGCCGAGGATCAGCTCGCGCAGGTCCGGGCCGGCGGCCGAGGCCGGGAAGGTCGGGATGTCCAGGGTGCCGGCGAAGGTCTCCACCTTGCCGCCGGCGAACAGTTGCTCGATGCGCCCGTAGCGCAGCGACTGCTGGCCGCTGGAACGGCTGGCCACCCAGCCGCCGAGGGTGGACAGCTCCCAGGACTGCGGGAAGTGGCCCAGGGTGTAGCCCCGCGCCCGTAGCTGTGCCTCCACCTGCGGGCCGGTGGCGCCGGGGCCGAAGGTGGCGACCTGGCTCTGCTCGTCGAGGTCGAGCAGCTGGGTCATACGCTCCAGCGACAGGGTCAGCACCGGCCTGTCGCCGGCCGCCGGGTTGATATGGCCGGCCACCGAGGTGCCGCCGCCGTAGGGAATGACGATGGCGTCCTGCTGCCGCGCCCAGGCGAGCAGCTCGCGGATCTGCGCGGCGGTCTCCGGCAGGGCCACGCCGTCGGGGAAGACGCCGAACTCGCCGGAGCGCATGGCCAGCCAGTCCGGCAGGCTCTGGCCGCGGGCGTGGCGCACGCGCACCTCGGCATCCAGGCTGACCAGCGGGTGGCGGCTGCCCAGGCGCGACTCCGGCACCCGCGCCAGCACCTGCTCCAGGCTCGCGTCCGGCAAGCGGCGGCCCGCGCCGACCAGCCCCTCGAGAAAGGCCGCGCCGTGCGCCGGCAGCTCCACCACGGTGGCTTCGTCGCCCCATCCGTTCCAACGTCGCATCCGCCCTCTCCCACCTGTTCCGCTGTTGTCCGATGGCTGCCTATACTAGCCAGCCGCCCGGCCCGGTCACTGTCGAATCGGGCCAGCGGCTGTCGCCAATCAAGCCAAGCAGAACAACAAGAAAACCATGCTCACCCTCGGCTATACCTCGGTCCCCGCCCTGATCAAGTATCTGCGCCACGCCGAACAGCTCGGCCTGGACGTGGAAGCCGCCCGCGACGCCGCCGGCATCAGCCCCGACGACCTGGCGGACAACGGCAGGCGCCTGCCCAGCGAAGTCCACGAACGCCTGCTGGAACACCTGCTGCGCGTCTCCGGCGACCCGCTGTTCGGGCTGCGCTCGGCGCGCTACGTACAGCCCGGCTCATGGAGCGTGCTCGGCTACATCACCATGAACTGCGCCACCCTCGGCGAGGCCATGGGCCGCATCGTGCCGTACGAGAAGCTGGTCGGCGACATGGGCACCAGCAGCGTGGAGATGGCCGGCGACCACGTGCGGCTGATCTGGAACTGCCGCCACGAACACCCGCAGATCCGCCGCCACATGATCGAGAACGTCCTCGCCTCCTGGCTGCTCTACGCGCGCTGGATCGCCGACATGGACCGCTCGCCGCGCGAGGTGTGGTTCGAGCACGACCGCCCGGCCGACGCGCCCCAGGCCGACTACGAGGAAGTGTTCGGCTGCCCGGTGCTGTTCGGCCAGCCGTGCAACGCCCTGCTGGTGCCGCTGGACTACCTGGGCATCCCGCTGCGCCAGGCCGACGCCAACCTGCTGCGCACCCTGGAAGAACACGCGCTGACCATGATGGCCGGCCTGGACGACAACGAGCCGCTGCCGCAGCGGGTCAAGAACGCCCTGCGCCTGCTGCTCAAGGACGGCCTGCCGCGCAAGGAGAAGGTCGCCGAGAAATTCCACATGACCGTGCGCACCCTGCAGCGCCATTTGCAGCAGTCCGGCACCAGCTATCAGGAAATCCTCGACCAGCTGCGCCAGGAACTGGCCGAGCACTACCTGCTGCGTAGCGATCTGGCGATCCAGGACATCGCCAGCTACCTTGGTTTTACGGAGTCGCGCTCCTTCCACCGCAGCTTCAAGACATGGACCGGCCTGACCCCAGGGATGTACCGTGAGCAACATCAAAAGGCCATTACTAGCAGTTTGCCTATACGGGATACTCTGTGATCAAATCGACAGAAAGCCGGCACCCATAAGACAGTCAAAAATACGCCCGCCAATTAATTGACCAAGCCTGTCAATTGCACCCAGTTTCGCTGGCCCCCAAAGGACACCAAGGCCTTCCCGGGAGGGAGTTTTTTTGCGCCCGCAGTCGATTGAAAAGCAGCCCATCTCGAAGGTGGGCTTCGTTCAGTACTTCGTTGCCTTCACTCGGCTGCTGCACGGGTTCACCGCCGTGCTGCCCGGCCTGCTGCTGCTCTGGGCGCTGAACGGCGAAAGTGCGCTGAACCAGCACTACGCCGCCCTGCTGATGTTCTTCGGTCTGATCACCGTGCTCATCTTCCAGGCCACCGGCGTCTACGACGACGAGCTGTTCAGCAACATGCTGCGCTTCCGCCTGATGTTCCTCAGCTGGCTGGCGGCCTTCTCCCTGCTGGCGTTCATGCACCAGGCGCTGGGCCTCTTCCCGCTGATCCCCCTGCAACAGCTGCTCGTCTGGTTCGTCGCCGTGCTCCTTTTGCTCGGGGCGGAACGCCTGCTCCTGCTGGGCGTGCTGCACCGGCTGATGCGCCACGGCCGGCACCTGCAGAACGCAGTGATCCTCGGCGGCACCGACAACGGCGTGCGCATCGCCGAGTACATGCAGCGCAACGGCGACATCCGCCTCGGCGTGATCGGCTTCATCGACGACCGCAACACCCGTATAGAGGACACCCTCGCCGACCTGCCGGTGCTCGGCGACACCAAGCTGCTCGAACAGATGATCCGCGAGGACCGCGTCCAGCAGGTGCTGGTGGCCCTGCCCTGGAGCGCCGAGACCCGCATCGGCCACATCGTCGCCCGCCTGCGCAAGCTGCCGGTCACCGTGCTGCTCGCCCCCGACATGCTGGCCCTGCGGCACGCCCACAACCGCATCACGGAAGTGTCCGGGCTGCCGATGTTCAACGCCTCCGAGCTGCCGCTGCGCGGCTGGTCGCCGCTGATCAAGCGGATCGAGGACCTGCTGCTGGCCAGCCTGGCGCTGATCCTGATCTCCCCGCTGATGGCGCTGCTGGCCATCGCCATCAAGCTCGACTCGCCCGGCCCCGTGCTGTTCCGCCAGAAGCGCTACGGCTACAACAACCGGCTGATCGAGGTCTACAAGTTCCGCTCCATGTACCACCAGATGGCCGACGCCAACGCCGAGCGCCAGACCACCCGCGGCGACTCTCGCGTGACCCGGGTCGGCGCCTTCATCCGGCGCACCAGCCTGGACGAGCTGCCGCAGCTGTTCAACGTCCTGCTCGGCAGCATGTCGATGGTCGGCCCGCGCCCCCACGCCACGGCCACCAAGGCCGCCGGCATCCTCTTCGAGGACGCGGTGGAGACCTACAGCGCCCGTCACCGGGTCAAGCCGGGCATCACCGGCTGGGCGCAGATCAACGGCTATCGCGGCGAGACGGACACCCTCGAGAAGATCGAGAAGCGGGTCGAGTTCGACCTCGAATACATCGAGCACTGGTCGGTGTGGTTCGACCTCTACATCCTCTTCCGCACCCTGCCGGCCATCGTCATCACCAAGGAGGCCTACTGATGAGCGCCCTGATTCCCTGCATCGTCGCCGGCGGCTCCGGAACGCGCCTCTGGCCGGTGTCGCGGGAGGCGCGGCCGAAGCCGTTCATGCGCCTGCCCGACGGCGAGAGCCTGCTGCAGAAGACCTTCCTGCGCGCCAGCCGCCTGCCCGGCGTGGAGCGGGTGCTGACGGTGACCAACCGCGAACTGGTGTTCGGCACCCGGGACGACTACCGGGAAGTCAACCCGCGCCACCTGCCGCTGGACTTCCTGCTCGAACCCTGCGGCCGCAACACCGCGCCGGCCATCGCCGTCGCCGCCCTGCACGCGCAGCGCGAGTACGGCGACGACGCCCAGCTGCTGATCCTGCCGGCCGACCACCTGATCGGCGACGAAGCCGCCTTCGCCGCCGCCGTGCAGCAGGCCCGCGCCTTGGCCGCGGCCGGCTACCTGGCGACCTTCGGCATCCGCCCGACCCAGGCGGAGACCGGCTACGGCTACATCGAGGCGGGCGAGGCGCTGACCGAGGGCGGGCGCCGCGCCCAGCGCTTCGTCGAGAAGCCCGACGCCGCCACCGCCCAGGCCTACGTCGACGGCGGCCGCCACCTGTGGAACGCCGGCATGTTCTGCCTGCAGGTGGACAGCCTGCTGGGCGAGCTGCAGCGCTGCGCCCCGGACGTGCTGGAAACCGCTCGCGCCAGCCTGGACGCCGCCACGCCGCTGCGCGGCAACGACTGCGTGCAGTGCGAGCTGCCGCAGGAGGCCTTCGCCCTGACCCCCGACATCTCCATCGACTACGCCCTGATGGAGCGCTCCGACAAGGTCGCCGTGGTGCCCTGCGACCTGGGCTGGAGCGACATCGGCTCGTGGAGCGCCATGCGCGACCTGTCGCCGAGCGACGAGGCGGGCAACCAGGTCAACGGCGAGGCGATCCTGCACGAGGTCAGCAACTGCTTCATCGACAGCCCCGACCGGCTGGTCGGCGCGGTGGGCGTGCACGACCTGATCGTGGTCGACACCCCCGACGCGCTGCTGATCGCCGACGCCCGGCGCAGCCAGGACGTCAAGTACGTCGCCCAAGAACTCAAGCGGCGCGGCCACGAGGCCTACCGCCTGCACCGCACGGTGAACCGGCCCTGGGGCACCTACAGCGTCATCGAGGAAGGTTCGAACTTCAAGATCAAGCGCATCGTGGTGCGCCCCGGCGCCGCCCTGTCGCTGCAGATGCACCACCATCGCAGCGAGCACTGGATCGTGGTCAGCGGCATGGCCCGGGTGGTCAACGGCGAGCGCGACTTCCTGCTCGACACCAACCAGTCCACCTTCATCCCGGCGGGCCACAGCCACCGCCTGAGCAACCCGGGCATCATCGACCTGGTGATGATCGAGGTGCAGAGCGGCGAATACCTGGGCGAAGACGACATCGTGCGCTTCGAGGACGTCTACGGCCGCATCGCGAGTACCGAGAACAAAGCCTGATGCGCACCGCCCTGATCATCCCGACCCGCAACGCGGGCGCCCACCTCGACCGCCTGCTGCCGGCCCTCGCCGCGCAGACGCTGCAGCCCGACGAGTTCCTGGTGGTCGACAGCGCTTCACGCGACGACACCGCGACGCGCCTGCGCGCGGCCGGCGCCCGGGTCGAGACGATCGCGCCCGAGCGCTTCAACCATGGCGGCACGCGGCGCCTGGCCAGCCAGATGGTCGACGCCGACGTGCTGATCTACCTGACCCAGGACGCCATCCCGGCCAACCGGCACAGCTTCGCCCGCCTGGTCGCCGGCCTGGGCAGCGAACACGACATCGGCGTCGCCTACGGGCGCCAGCTCCCGCACCCGGGCGCCGGCCTGCTCGGCGCCCAGTCGCGGCGCTTCAACTACCCCGAGCGCAGCCGCACCAAGCGCCAGCGCGACGCTGCCGAACTGGGCATCAAGACCTGCTTCAGCTCGGACTCCTTCTCCGCCTACCGGCGCGACGCGCTGGAGGCCGTGGACGGCTTCCCCGAGGACGTGATCGGCAGCGAGGACGCCTACGTCGCCGCGCGCATGCTGCTGGCCGGCTTCGCGGTGCGCTACGCCGCCGACGCCGAGGTCTACCACTCGCACGACTACCGGGTGCTGGAGGAGTTTCGCCGCTACTTCGACATCGGTGTGTTCTACGGGCGCGAGGAGTGGATTCGCCAGGCATTCGGCTCCGCCGGCGGCGAGGGCCTGCGCTACGTGCAGGCGGAGCTGCAGGCGCTACGCGCCGCCGGCGCCCTGTGGCGGGCACCGGAAGTGCTGCTGCGCACCGCCATGAAACTGCTGGGCTACCACCTCGGCCAGCGCGAGCACCTGCTCGGCGTCGGGCTGAAGCGCCGCCTCAGCATGTTCCCGGGTTACTGGAAGTGAATATGGGTTTTCAAAGGAAAGTCACCATCATGAGAGCGTTTCTGCTGCTTGTTCTGACGTTGGGCCTGGCCGCCTGCACCACCCCGGCCCGGGTCGGCCTGCCCGACTCGGATACCGTCGAGGCCGGCCAGGCCGCCGTGCTGACTCTCGCCGACCTGCCACCCGTACAGGAGCGCATCTATCCCGGTGACGTGCTGCGCATCGTCCGCGAGAGCGGCGAGACGCCCACCATCTCCGCCTTCACCGCCAACTCGATCTACGAGCTGACGCTGTACACGGTGATGAACGACGGCAGCTTCGCCTACCCCTTCATCGGCCGGGTGGAAACGGCGGGCAAGACCCCCGAGCAGCTCAGCGCCGAGCTGCGCGAGCGCATGGCGCCCTACTACCGGGAGCCCGGGGTCACCGTGAACATCAACCAAGCGCCGGGCAACACCGTCTTCGTCGGTGGCTCGGTGCGCAACCCGCAGCCCTACTCGACCAGCGTCGCCAACACCCTGGAGCGGGCCATCATGGCCGCCGGCGGCGTGATGCCGAACGCCGACAGCCGCCACGTGGCGCTGCTGCGCTCGGACGACAAGGGCCGCTACAAGACCTACTTCGTCGACTTCAGCCAGCTGCTCCACGGCGGCGACGAAGGCCGCCAGTCCACCGCCCTGCAGCGCGGCGACGTGGTGTTCGTGCCCAAGTCCGGCGTGGGCGACCGCATCGACGGCGTCGACCTGTACCTCAACCAGCTGATCCCCTTCACCAAGTCAATCGGCATCGGGGCCAACTATGACCTCCGCGGCAACAACAATTAAGGGACCAGCTCATGATCGAAATCCGCACTTTCCGTGATCTGCTGCGCCTGTTCTTCATCTTCTTCCGGGAGTTCAGGCTGGCGGTCATCGCCACCTTCGCCGTGGTGATGCTCGGCGCCTTCCTGTTGCCGACTTCCTACGAATCCAGCGCCCGCCTGCTGGTGAAGCCGGGGCGCGACACCAACACCCTGCCCATCGAGGTCGCGGACCGCCCGTCCATCGTCATGCCGGCCACCCAGCGCGACCCGATCCTCGACGAGGAGCGCATGCTCACCGGCCGCCCGATCAGCCGCCAGGTGGCCGAGCGCTACTTGGAGGAACTGGCCAACGCGCCGCGCCCCGAAGGCTTCTTCGCCACCGTCAAGTACTACGTCGGCAAGGCCGTCAGCGGCACGGTCGAGCTGGCCCGGGACTTCGTCCAGCTGCTCGGCCTGTCCGAGGACCAGACCCCCGTCGACCGCCTGGCCACCAAGCTGAAGAAGAACTTCAGCGTCACCCACGCGCCGGGCTCCTCGGTGATGGAGATCAGCTTCCGCTGGAGCGACCCGGCGGTGGCGCAGTCGGTGGTGCAGAGCTGGGTCGACCTGTACATGGAAGAGCGCACCCGCGCCCTCGGCCGGCGCAGCCTGTACGACTTCTACCTGGCCCAGAGCGAGGCCAGCACCGCCAGCATCCTGCAGCACAAGCAGGAGCTGGCCAAACGCCTCAACGACCTGGGCGCGGTGGGCATCGAGGCGCACCTGCAGAACCTCTCCGAGCGCATCAACCAGCTGCGCAGCGACCGCTTCAACACCTGGCGCCTGATCTCCTCGACCGAGGGCAGCCTGGCCACCCTAGACCGGCAGATCAAGAGCCTGCCGTCCGAGGTCCGCACCGTCCGCGAGATGGCCCTCAACCCGATCCACCAGGACCTGCTGCGTACCCTCAACGCCAAGCTGGCCGAGCGCGAGGACCTGCTGCGCACCTTCACCGAGAACGCCCCGCCGGTGAAGAGCATCGACGAGACCATCGCCAACCTGGAGAAGCGGGCCAAGGCCGCCGAGGCCACCGTGCAGGTGTCGCAGAACCAGGCGCCGAACCCGATCGCGGAGCGCCTGCGCAGCAACTTCATGGACCAGCAGTCCGACCTCGCCCGCCTGAAGGCCCAACTGATCCGCCAGGACGAGGAGCTGAAGACCCTCGAGGAACAGCGCGCCAAGGCCCTGTCCATCGAACCCGAGCTGGCCCGCATGCAGCGCGAGCTGAGCGCGGCCGAGAAGAACTTCGCGCTGTACAACGAGAGCCTGGAGAAGGCCCGCATCGACCGCGAGCTGGACAACAGCCGCATCAGCAACATCGCCATCATCGAGCAGGCCACCTACAACCCCAGCCGGGTCTTCCCCAAGAGCCTGCTGATGATCCTCCTGGCCGTACCGCTGAGCGTGCTGGTGGGCTTCCTGGTGGTGTACCTGTGCTACCTGCTGGACCAGCGCATCCACGACGGCGGCCGCTTCGCCAGCAAGTTCGGCATCCCGCTGTGGACCACCCTGCCGGAAGTGGCCGGCGACCCGAACCGCAACAGCGGCTTCGTCGCCGCGCTGTACCGGCTCTACGGGCTGCTGCCGTTCGAGCGCATCGCGGAACGCGGCCTGGTGCTCGGCCTGACCGCGGCGCGCCGTGGCGAGGGCGTCAGCTTCATCATCGACCACCTGCAGCGCCTGCTGACCGAGCGCGGCCACTGGGTGCGCGTCGGCGAAGGCCCGGCCCAGCCGGGTGAAATCGTGCTGGTGGACGCCTCCGCCCTGCTGTCCAACCCGCAAGCCATCGTCAGCCTGCGCGGCGCCGACCTGGTCGCGCTGGTGGTCGAGGCCCAGCAGAGCAACGTGCCCACCGTGGCCCATGCCATCGACGTGCTCAACACCGCCTTCGACAAGGTCGACGGGGTGATCATCAACCGGCGCCGCTTCGAGGTGCCCGATCGCGTGCTGCGGGTGATGGCCAAGGCCCGGGGCGCGGTCTGATGCGGATCGCGCTGCTGGCGCCGTTGCCGCCCGAGCAGACCGGCATCGCCGACTACGCGGCGCTGCTGCGCGCCGCCCTGCAGTCGGTCGACGTCGAGGTGCTCACGCCCCTGGAGGGCTGCGGCAACGACCCGGAGCGCGCCGTCGCCAGGGTGGAGACTTTCGACTGGAGCGGCGTGGACCTGGTCCACGCCGAACTGGGCGGCGGCCGCCTGGCCGAGTTCCATGCGCTGCGCGCCCTGCGCGCGCGCTTCCCGCGCCTGCCGCTGAGCGCGACCGTGCACGACCCCGAGCGCCTGGTCTGGCGCCGCGCCAGCCTGCCCTGGCCGCTGTCGCTGGCCAGCGCCCTGCCCTCGCCCTGGCCCCAGGCCGCGACAGTGCTGGCAGACCCGCTGTGCCTGCATGAGGAACGGCGCCTGGCGCACAGCCTGGACGCCCTGATCACCCTCACCGCCACCGGCCGCGACTGCCTGACCCAGCGCATGCGCCTCGCCCCGGGCAAGGTCCACGTCATCCACCACGGCAACCAGGCCATCGCGCCCGCGCCGCTGCCGCCCCTGGAGCCGCTGCGCCTGCTCTACTTCGGCTTCATCTACCGGGGCAAGGGCATCGAGGACCTGGTCGACGCCCTGGCGCTGGTCATCACCCGCCAGCCGGATGCCGGCAAGCGCCTGCGCCTGACCCTGGCCGGCGGCAGCGCCCCGGAAACGGCCTTCGAGCCGGGCGAAAGTTATCTCGACCAGTTGCGCCGGCGGATTGTCGAAAAGGGACTGGCGTCGCAAATCGAGTGGCGACTGGACATTCCCGCGCAGGAAATCGCGGGTGAAATCCAGGCCCATCACGTGATGGTGCTACCTTATCGGGAGTCGAAGAAGCTCGCGCTGCTGGGCGCTCAGCGAGGCACCAGCGGCGCGCTGTCCTGGGCGGCGGCCTGCGGGCGCGGCGTGATCACGTCCGACGCGCGGGCCTTCGCCGAGGAAGTCTCGACGGGCAATGGCACCACTTTTCCTCAGGGCGACGTCCAGGCACTGGCCGCCCGCCTGCAAGACCTGTTGGAGCAACCGGAGCGTTGCCGGCAGTGGGCCGAACGGGCCGCCGAAATCGGACGGGAGCGGCTCTGGCCGCTGACCGCGACGCGTTTCAAGGCGCTGTTCGCCGACTTGAGCGGAGGAAACCATCATGTGGAATAGACGCGTTCTCTGGCTGATGATCCCCATCGTCTGCCTGATCGTCGGCGTGGCCATGTTCAGCGTGCGCGACGCCGAGGCGGTGACCAGCCTGAAACCGAGCCGAACCGTGGTGTGGAAGGACTACCTGGGGGTCAACGCCCAGTTCCACTTCTTCCCGGAGGCCACCTACCGCAAGCAGATGACCCGCCTGCGCGAGCTGGACCTGGAATGGGTGCGCATCGCCATGCACTGGGCCGTGCTGGAACCCGAGCGCGGCCAGTACTACCGGCCGTTCGACGAGGCCGCCCAGGCGATGGCCGAGAACCAGCTGAAGCCCGTCGGCTTCCTCGCCGGCTCTGCGCCGTTCGCCACCAGCGCGCCGGCCAACTCGCCCTATCAGGATTCCTACCCGCCGACCAACAACCGCCTGTACAGCGACAGCCTGACGCGCTTCATCGAGCGCTACCCGAGCTTCAAGGCCTGGCAGATCTGGAACGAGCCGAACCTGCCGTCCTTCTGGCGCCCCCGGGAAGACCCGGACGCCTACGCCGCGCTGCTGGTGGACGCGGTCGACACCGTGCGCCGGCGCTTCCCGGACACGCCCCTGGGCACCGCCGGCATGGCCTATTTCAGCCAGATGCCGTCGCGCAACATGGAACTGATGCTCAAGGTGCTGCTGGAGCGGGGCCTGGCGAGCAAGAACCTGATCGTCTCCTACCACCCCTACACCGAATACCCGGAAGGCAACTCGGCCGGCAAGAACGAGCTGCTGGACACCGTGCGCTACATCAACGGCGGGCTGCGCGGCGCGGGCGTCAAGCAGGTCTGGGCCACCGAGTGGGGCTGGTCCAGCTACGCCGGGCCGGAAGAGGCGCAGGCCATCATCGGCGTCTCCGGCCAGGCCGATTACACCCTGCGCCGGCTCGCCCTGATGAGCGCGCTGGACTTCGACCGCATCTTCCTGTTCAACCTGAGCGACCTGGACGCCCGCGCCAGCGTCCGCGACCAGTCCTACGGCCTGCTCGACCTCAACGGCAACCCGAAGCCCGTGTACACCGCCCTGAAGAACTTCCTCCGGGTCACCGGGCCGAAGCTGGCGCCGGCCGACCCGCCCGCCTTCGCCAATGCCCCGCGGGACCTCTACAGCGTGGCCTGGAAGCGCAACGACGGCCGCCGCCTGCTGATGGTGTGGAGCGCCTCGGCGGGCAAGCTGGGCCTGCGCGGCGTGCGCCAGGCGACCCTGCACGACCCGCTGAGCGGCAAGGAGCAGAGCCTCGCGGCGGACAGCGGCACCCTCACGGTCTCGCTCAAGCCCAGCCTGCAGTTACTGGTTCTGGACTGATCGATGCCACTGAAAATACTCTGGGTGCTCCCCTACCTGCCCTGGCCGACCAGCAGCGGCGGCAAGACCCGCCAGTACCACCTGTTGCGCACGCTGGCCGGGGCCGGCCACCGCATCACCCTGCTGGTACAGAGCAAGACCGCGCTGGACGAGGACGCCCGCCAGGCGCTGGAACCCCTGCTGGAACGCCTGATCGTGCTGCCGCGCAGGCCGCTGCGCAGCGCCACCACCCTGCTGGCGCTGGCCGCCTCGCCGCTGCCGATGCTGGCCAGCATCAACGGCTACGCGCCGGCGCTGGGCAAACGCTTCGCCGAGCTGCTGGACGAGCCCTGGGACATCGTGCAGATCGAGCACAGCTACAGCTTCCAGCCGTTCGAGAAGGGGCTGCGCCAGGCCGCCCAGCCGTTCATCCTGACCGAACACAACGTCGAGTCCGCCCTCGGCGGCGCCACCTACGACCGTTTCCCCGCCTGGCTGAAGCCCCTGGTGCTGCTCGACCAGTGGCGCTACCGGCGCTGGGAACGGCGTGTCATGCGCCAGGCCGAGCGGGTGGTGGCAGTGACCGAGAGCGACGCCGTGGCGCTCGGCCGCATCGTCGGCGGCCCGGTGCCCGTGGTGGTCAACGGGGTCGACTGCGCGCGCTACGCCACGGTGACGCCGGCCCATGACAGCCGCCGGCTGCTGTTCATCGGCAACTACGAATACCCGCCCAACGTCGACGCCGTGGAATGGGCGCTGGACGAAGTGATGCCACGGGTCTGGCGGCAGTGTCCGGAAGCCACCATCACCATCGCCGGCCACGCCCTGCCGCAGGACTGGCCGCAACGCTGGCCCGACGCCCGCATCGAGTGGCACGGCTTCGTGCCGGACCTGACCGTGCTGCAGTCCCGGGCCGCGCTGTTCTTCGCCCCGCTGCGCCAGGGCGGTGGCTCCAAGCTCAAGGTGCTCGAAGCGATGGCCGCCGGATTGCCGGTGGTAACCACCTCGCAAGGCGTCTCGGGCCTGGCCGTCACGGCCGGCGCGGAATACGACGGCGGCGACGACGCGGAGGCCCTGGCCGGCGCGCTGTTGCGCCAGCTGGCGGCCCCGGCGGGCGCGGCCGCCATCGGCGCGGCGGGCCGGGCCTACGTGCGCCGGGCCCACGACTGGGCGGCGGCGGCCGGACAACTGCAGGCCGTCTACGCCGACTGCCTCGCCCACCGTAGCCGGGAGACTCAGCCATGCGCGTAGGGCTGGATTACCGCCCGGGGATCAGCAACCCCAACAACGGCATCGGCCGGCAGAACGTGGCGCTGGCCTCGGTACTGGGCGAGCTGCCCGACGTCGAGCTACACCTGTTCACCCCGGCGCCCCTGGACCATCCGCTCAGGGCCCGGGCCCACTGCCCGGCCTGGGACAGCAGTGTCGACGGCCAGCACCGCCTGCCGCGCCGCCTGCGCTTCGAGCTGGGCTATCTGCCCGGTGCCCTGCGCCGTGCCGGCATCGACGTGCACATCAGCACCTTCAACATGGGCCTGCCGCTGCCGCCCAGGCCACCGGGCCTGCGCTACGTCCTGCAACTGCACGACCTGTTCCAGCTGCACCTGAAGAACCGCCACAGCTCCTGGCTGCGCGAGACGGTGTACCGGATCAGCGACAACCTCTCGATCCGCTACTCGGTGGCCGTCGCCGACCGCATCTGGACGCCGTCGCAATTCAGCGCGGACGAGGTCGCCCGCACCTTCCCGAAAGCCGCCGGCAAGGTCCGGGTGCTGCCCAACCTGGTGCCCGCCCACACCCCGGCGCCGGTGCGCCCGGCCATCGCCCTGCCGGAGCGCTTCTGGCTGGCGGTCGGCACCCGCGAGCCGCGCAAGAACATTCCCTGGTTCGTCGAGCACTGGGCCCAAGCGCGCGCCGACGACCCGGCGGTGCCGGACCTGGTGCTGGTCGGCGGCGCCGAATTCGTACCGGCGCAGCAACACGCGCTGCCCGGCCTGCACCTGATGCCGCCGCTCGGCGACGCCGAGCTGCAATGGCTCTACCAAGCCGCCGAGCGGCTCTGGCAGCCGTCCTACGCCGAGGGCTTCGGCCTGCCGGTGATCGAGGCAATGGCCATGGGCACGCCGGTGGCCGTGGCCAGCGGCACCTCGCTCGACGAGATCGTGCCGCCGGGCACGCCCCGCTTCAGCCCCCACAACGGCGCCGCGGCGGTCGCCCTGATGCGCGAACTGGCGCGCCCCACAGCCCCGGATCGCCAGGCCCTGCGTGACTGGGCCGGCCGCTACGCCGAGCAGCCCTACCGGGCCCGGGTCAGCGAACTGCTACAGGAGCTGCAGGCATGACCTCGTCCTTCGGCATGCCTATTGCCGCCGCCGTCGGCCTGGTGTTCGGCATCCTGCTGTGGTTCCTCTCGCCGCTGAAGGTGGCGGTGCTGATCGTCGCCATGGTGATCGGCCTCAACCTGCTGCGCCGCCCCCTGCTGGGCCTGCTGCTGTTCGCCGCCATCGCCACCTTCCTGCCCTACTCGACCATCAACGTCGGCATCCGTACCACGGTGTCCGAGCTGCTGATCCTGGTGGTCTGGGCCTGCATCCTGTTCCAGAACATCTTCGAGGACTCGCGCCCCACGCTGGTCAAGGGCCGCACCGAGCGCTACGTGCTGGCGCTGATCCTGTTCAGCGCGTTTCCCTTCGTGGTCGGCCAGCTCACGGTCAACGCCGAAGGCGGTGGCGTGGCCAACTGGATACGCTGGCTGGCCAACGTATCGTTGCTGTTCCTGGTCGCGCGCCTGGTGCAGAACGAGCCGACCCGCGAGCGGATAGTCCAGGCACTGCTGTTCGGCACCCTGGCGATGCTGCTGCTGTCGCTGCCGATCTTCCTGGTCGAGCGCTCGGCGGCGGCCATCAACCCACTGCTCACCCGGCTCGGCTACGCCATGCTGGACGAGGTGATCCGCGACACCTCCGGCGCCGTGTTCCTGCGCATGGGCTCGCCCTGGGTCCACCCCAACACCCTCGGCGGCGCCATGGCCCTGGTGCTGCCGCTGGCCCTCTGCTACGGCATCACCCGCCACGGCTGGCGCCGCGCCCTGGGCATCGCGGTCGGCGGCCTGGGCGTGGTCGCCCTGCTGCTCAGCGGCTCGCGCGGCGCCCTGCTGAGCCTGGCGGTGGTGCTGGTGTGGATGGCGATCCGCCGGGTGCCCTTCACCGGGCGCCTGCTGCTCACCGGCTCGGCCCTCGGCCTGCTGCTGGTGCTGTCCTACCCGCCGCTGCAGGAACGCATCTCGACCATGTTCGAGTTCAGCGGCGACGCCAGTACCTCGGTGCGCTTCGACGAGTACGCCAACTTCCCCCGGGCGATGGCGGCCTACCCCTTCGGCATCGGCTTCAAGGTCGAGCCGCCGGTGCCGGGCACGGACCTGCTGGGCATCTCCAACCTCTGGCTGAACTTCATCTACCGGCTCGGCCTGCCCGGCATGCTGCTGTTCATCGCCGCGACCTGGTGCTGGTGGAAGGAAGCGCGCCCGCGCACCGCGCGGATCGACCTGACCCCGGACAACGCCATCTGGCTGGGCACTACCGCCGGCCTGCTGGCGGCTCTGTTCAGCGGCCTGTTCGACCACTACTTCGGCTTCCAGCCGGTGCTGGTCGGGTTGTTCTGGCTGATGATCGGGCTGAGCCTGCAGGAGGCACGCCGGCTGCGCGCGGCCGAGGAGCGGGTCGTCACGGGCGATCCCACTCCGTCCGCCGGCGCCTGACCGCATGTTCGGCTCCACGCTGTGGCTGACGCTGGCCACCCTGGTCGGCCTGGCGGCCGGCTTCGCCCGCGAGTGGCTGCTGGTCGACGCCTGGGGCGCCAGCCTGCGCAGCGACGCCTTCCTGGTCGCGCTGTTCCTGCCCGAGGCGGTGCGCATGGCGATGGCCACCGGCCTGTTCAGCTCCGCCGCCCTGCCCCTCTATCAGAAGCGCGACGCCGCACAGCGGGCGGCCTGGCTGTCGGCCCTGACCGCGCGGGTGCTCGGCACCGGCTTCGCCATCGCCGGGCTCTTCTACCTGGCCGCACCCCTGTGGGTCTGGCTCATCGGCCCGGGTCTGTCCGACGCCGGACGGGCCCTGGCCGGGCAGAGCCTGCAACTGCTGGCATGGTGTGTGCCCGGCTTTCTCCTCCACGCCCTGCTGTGCATTCCGCTGCAGGCCCACGCCCGCTTCGTCCTGGCGGGCATGGGCTCGCTGCTGTTCAACCTGCCGCCGGTGGTCTACCTGGCGCTGCAGGGCGGGCAGGCCGAGCCGGCCGGGCTCGCCGCCAGCTGCGTGGTGGGCAGCCTGCTGATGCCGCTGGCGCTGCTGCCGGCGATGCGCGGCATGGGCTGGCGGCCCTGGCACGTCCGCGCGGACGACGACTGCGGCCGGCAGCTGC
Source organism: Pseudomonas sp. GD04015 (assembly GCF_029837675.1). Lineage (NCBI taxonomy): Bacteria > Pseudomonadati > Pseudomonadota > Gammaproteobacteria > Pseudomonadales > Pseudomonadaceae > Pseudomonas > Pseudomonas sp. GD04015. The sequence goes on from NZ_JAOEEE010000010.1 coordinate 52,431, forward strand.
TGGGCCGGCTCGGCCCGCTGCTGGCCAGCACCCTGGCGAGCCAGGGGCTGGCGCTGCTGGAACGGATGGTCGCCTCGCTGCTGGGCGAAGGCGCGGTCACCTGGCTGAATTTCGCCCGCAAGCTGATCAACCTGCCGATGGTCGCGCTGATGAGCCTGAACCAGGTCCTGCTCGGCCTGATGGGCGGCAAGTCGGAACAGGAACGCCTGGCCCTGCTGCGTCGCGGCACGGCCCTGGCGACGCTGCTGACCCTGCCGGTCGCGGCGGGTGTGGTCGGCGCGGCCGAGCCGCTGATCGAACTGCTGCTGCCCGCCCAGGCCAGCGGCGGCGTGCTGGCCGCCCTGCTCGGCTGGCTGAGCCTGACGCTGCTGTTCGCGGCCTGGAACGCCCTGCTGGCGCGCTACGCCTACTCGGTCGGCGACACCCGCCTGCCGCTGGCCTGCGAACTCGCCGGCAACGCCCTGAACGCCGTGCTGTTGCTCAGCCTGCCCTGGTGGCTGGGCCTGAAGGGCATCGCCCTGGCCGCGCTGCTGGGGGTGGTGCTGACCGGCCTGCTGCTGATGCGCAGGCAACACCTGCTGGCGCGGCTGGACTGGCGGCGGCAATGGGCGCTGGCACTGGCGTTGCCGGCCCTGGCCCTGCTCATCCCGCTGGCCCTGCCCCACGGCTGGTGGCAGCTCGGCGCCGCCACCCTCGCCGGCCTGGCCCTGCTCGGCGCCCTGGCAGTCCTGCTCAAACCCTGGAAGTAGGGTGCGCCGCGCGCACCGGGCAAGGCCTGCCCGCTAACGCGGCGCCTTCTCCCCGCTCGTCCCCTGCGCCTCGCCCTCTTGCCCCGCCCGCACGTAGTGGCTGTTCTTCAGCAGCCAGCGCTTCTCGATGCCGTGCCACATCAACGCCGCCCCGCACAGGGTCAGGCCCACCGCGACGCCCAGGGCCAGCCAGGGGTTGGCGTCGAAGGCGCCGAAATGCACCAGCGTCTGCACGATGGGAAAGTGCAGGATGTACACGCCATAGGAGAAGTCGCCGAACTTGCAGAAGTTGCCGACGTAGTTGTACAGCGCGAAGAAGATCACCAGCACGCCCAGCGCCAGAGGCCTCAGGGCCTCGATCTCGACCACCGGGCGCAGCAGGAAGTAGGCCACGGAGGCCAGCACCAGCCACTTCAGGTGCCGCTCGAAACGCGGCAGCAGGTAATAGAGCAGCGCGCCGGCAATGAAGAAGCGCAGCTGCCCCGGCAGCTGCTTCTCCAGCAGCTCGTACAGGCCACGCCCGGTGCTTTCGAGCAGGTGCAGCATGACCAGCGAATAGACCGTCGAGGCCACGAACAGCGCCAGCATCACTCGCAGGTAGCCGGCGCGCCGGCACAGCCAGACGATGGCGGGAACGCTCAGGTAGAACATCACCTCGATCTTGATGGTCCACAGCGCGCCGTTCACCGAAGCCAGCCGGTTGTCGGTGAACACCCCGGGCAGGTCGGGCTGGACGAAGTTCAGGAAGCCCAGGTTGAAGGCCAGGTAGCGGAAGAAGCCGCTGGACAGGAAGTAGTCCGCCAGCGGCAGCTCGCTGACGCCGCAGAGCAGGACCGCCGCCAGGGTCACCGAGACGAAATAGGCCGGGTAGATGCGCCGGCCGCGCTTCTCGAAGTAGTCGGCCAGCGAGCGTGACTTCTCGTAGCTCATGAAGATCAGGAAGCCACTGATCACGAAGAACGACTCGATGGCGATCTTGCCGGAGAGCAGCGTGTCGATGATCGACAGCTCGCCCGCCGCCGACAGCTCGTGGGCGTGCAGCAGGCACACCGCCAGCGCCAGCAGCAGGCGGATCAGGTCGAAGTTGTTCTGCCGCAGGCGCGGGCTGTCGATGCGCATGGTCGTCCCGGTCACTTGGCGGGCTTCACCGACAGCTTGGCGGTGTCCTCCTGGGCCGGCTTTCGGCTGAACAGGCGCTTGCCCAGGCGATTGGCGCCGTTCATCAACGGTTCCTCGATCAGTCGGAAGCCGACCAGACCATAGACCATCACCGCCGTGAACATCAGCACCAGCAACACGACGTTGCCGGGCACGCTCGGCGAGGACGGCCCGAACAGCACCCAGCACTTGCCGACCACGCCCAGCACCAGCAGGTGCGACAGGTAGGTGGTATAGGAGCTGTCGCCGATGGCCACCATGAAGCCGGGCACCCGCAGCAGGCCGCGACGTTCGAGCAGGGTCGCGCCCATGGTCAGCAGCCCGAACAGGCAACCCAGGCTGAACACCCGGACCAGCCCCTCGCCGCGGAACAGCCCGTAGGTGTAGCCGACGGGCACCCCGACCAGCGGAACGAACAGCAGCATGCCCAGGGCCAGGCGGCTGGAAACCCGCTCGCTGGCCGGGCTGAAATAGAACAGGGCGATCATGCTGCCGAGCACGAACTCGACGGCGTAGGGATGCAGGATCAGCCGCAGGAAGGGATTCAGGCTGGCGGTGTCGAGCACCAGGTTGGCGCAGATGATCAGGCCGGCCCAGCCGGCGAGAATCCAGGGCAGGTAGCGCTCGCGGCAGAGCATGAGGGAGGTGAAGACCAGGTAGAACCACATCTCGAAGATCAGCGACCAGGCGACCATCACCAGCGGCAGGTTCTCGTCCGGGATCAGGAAGAACGACTTCCACAGGTTCGGCTGGTCATGCCCGCTGTTGACCCAGGCCGGCATGATCAGGAACACCGCCAGGGTGATGAAGAAGTACACCCAGTACGGCGGGTAGATCCTCGCCACGCGGGCGTAGGCGAACTTGACGATTTCCCGCGGCACCTGGAAGCGGCCGCGGGACACCATCACCATGATGAAACCGCTGACCACGAAGAACCAGTCGATGAACAACTGATTGAAGTCCTTGATCGCGGCCGGCAGCAGCGACAGCCCGGCATACTTCTCCTCGGCGAACGTCATGTGGCCGATGACCACCCCGGTCAGGCCCAGACAACGAAACGCCTGGAGACTGTTCAACTTCGACATGCCGTGCTCCGGAACTGCAACGCCTCCCGCGGCAACGCAGGAATGCGCCAGAAAATAGCGCCAATAAACTGGCAGAAAGAGAAAAGGAAGGGGCCTGGAGGCCGTACGTGCGTAATTTGCGGCAGGATGCCATCATGCCCGGGAGCCTGGCAAGGCACGGCTGTCGCGATGGACGCCCCTCGACCGGGGCGGCGGAATCCTGACTCTTCCACCCTTTGTCGTCCCCGAAAGAACCCGTTGGAGAAGCGGAGTCACACATGACTCATCAAGTTGCAACCCGGAACATCGCCCTGTCCCTGCTGCTGTGTTTGGCGACGGTCGCCCCGCTGGCGCAGGCCGCCGACGACGACCCGATACGGATGATCATCAAGCAGTACGACCGGGACCTGTACTCGACCATGGACGACCTGCTCTACATCCGCACCCACCAGTGCCTGGAGCCGGCCTACAGCGAGAACGCCATCCTGTTCTACATCCCCTATTCGGACGACAACAAGCTGCAGTTCAGCTCGAAGGTCGAATGCAAGGTCCTGGAGCTGTACGACCGGGGCGCGCACTACAGCAAGGAAGGTCGCTGAGCGGCCGGCTCAGCCCAGCAGCTCGCTCAGGGGGATGAAGCGCACCGGCTCGCCCTCCTCCAGGCTGCGCCCCTCGCGCACCTCCACCAGCCCGTCCGCCCACACCGCGCTGCGCAGCACTCCCGAACTCTGGTTCGCATAGAGCACCGCCCGTCCCGCCTCCAGCCGGGCGCGCAGGTATTCGCGGCGGTTGCCCGCCCTGGACCAGGCGAAGCCGGCGGGCACCTCGACGCTGAGCGGCTCCACCGCCTGGACGCCCATCCGCCGCAGCAGGTAGGGGCGCGCCAGCAGCGCGAAGGTGACCAGCGTCGACGCCGGATTACCCGGCAGGCCGAGCACCGGCACGCCACGGAAGTGGCCGCAGGTCAGCGGTTTGCCAGGCTTGATCGCCAGCTTCCACAGCGTCAGTTCGCCTTCCTCGCGCAGCACCTGGCCGAGGCAGTCGGCCTCCCCCACCGAAACGCCGCCGGTCGACAGGATCAGGTCCATGTCCGCCTGCCCAGCCAGCACTTCCCGGGTCCGCCGGGGATCGTCGGGCAGGATGCCGGCGTCACGCACCTCGCAGCCCAGGCGCCGCAACCAGGCGATCAGCAGGCTGCGGTTGCTGTTGTAGATCTGACCCGGGGCAAGCGGCCGGCCTGGCTCCACCAGTTCGTCCCCGGTGGACACGACGGCCACCCGCGCCTTGCGCCGCACAGTCAGCAGCGCCTGGCCGAGCGAGGCGGCCAGGCCCAGCTCCACCGGTCCCAGGCGTGTCCCGGCCTGCAACACCCGCTCACCGGCGCGCGTCTCCTGCCCCTGCGGGCGCACATGCTGGCCCGGCCGGAGCGGCTGGGTGAAACGCACACGACCCTCCGCCTCCTCGGCGTTCTCCTGCATCTCGACGGTGTCGGCGCCCTCCGGCATCGGCGCACCGGTGAAGATGCGCGCGCAGGTGCCGGGCTGCAGCGGCCCCGGCGCCTGGCCGGCGAGGATGCGCTGGCTGACCGGCAACGATTCTCCACGCCAGTCGGCGTGGCGCAGCGCATAACCGTCCATCGCGCTGTTGGGCCAGGGCGGCAGGTCCAGGGACGCCACCAGGTCCACGGCCAGCACCCGGCGGTCGGCCTGCTCCAGCAGGACATCCTCACAGGGCAACGCCTCGGCCTGCTCCGCCAGCGCCAGCAGGCGCTGCAGGGCTTCTTCCAGCGGGATCAGGCTCATCCGCGGCTCTCGCAGGCGTCCGCCTGCTTCAAGTGGGGGACGAAATTGCACGGCCGATGGCGGCTGTCCAGCTGCTCGCGGAGGATGCCGTCCCAGGCGGTGCGGCAGGCGTTGGTCGAGCCGGGCAGGCAGCACACCAGCGTACCGTTGGCCAGCCCCGCCAGCGCCCGCGACTGGATGGTGGACGTGCCGATGTCCGCCAGGGAAATGTGCCGGAACAGCTCGCCAAAGCCATCGACATGCTTATCCAGCAGGCAGGCGACCGCCTCGGGCGTGCTGTCGCGGCCGGTGAAACCGGTGCCGCCGGTAATCAGGACCACCTGCACCTCATCCTCGGCGATCCACTGCGCCACCTGGGCGCGGATGCGGTACAGATCGTCCTTCAACAGCACCCGGGCGGCCAACCGGTGCCCGGCCTCGGTGAGCCGGTCGACGAACAGCTGGCCGGACGTATCGGTTTCCAGGGAGCGGGTATCGCTGACGGTGAGAACGGCGATATTCAGCGGCACGAAAGCCGCCTCGTCCTTGTGGCTCATGGCGTGATCCGGTTGTGATGAAGTCAGGCCGGTGTTATATCACGCGCCTTCCCTGGAATTCCCCGATGACCGTCGACGAGCCCTTGCCCTGCTCCATCCTCCTCCTGGCCGGCGGCCGGGGCCAGCGCATGGGCGGGCGGGACAAGGGCCTGCTGGAATGGCAGGGCCGGCCGCTGATCGCCCACCTGCACGCGCTGACGCGACCGCTGACCGACGACCTGATCATCTCCTGCAACCGCAACGCCGAGCATTACGCCCCCTACGCCGACCGACTGGTGGCAGACGCCGAGGAACACTTCCCCGGCCCCCTCGCCGGCATCCTCGCCGGCCTGGCGGCCGCCCGCCATCCGCACCTGCTCGTGCTGCCCTGCGATGCGCCTCGGGCGGACCTCGCCCTGATCGAAGACATGCGCATCCTCGCCCGGCACGAGCCGGACAAGGCGGTGCTCATCCGCCGCGGAGAACAGTGGGAACCCCTCTTCTGCCTGCTGCCCAAGGCATTCCTGGCCCCTCTGCAACAAGCCTGGCAGGCCGGCGAACGTAGCCCGCGCCGCGCGCTGCTGTCGCTGAGCATCCTCGCCCTGCCCTGCGCGGAACACGACCCGCGACTGGCGAACCTGAACACACCGGAACTGCTGGCCGAGACCCCGCCTGGCGCTCCCTCCTGAGGAAGCGGCTCGTGGCCGTCAACCCGGCCCTCGTCACCTCGCGACAATGCGCCACGCAAAAAAATTCAGCTAACACCTTGTGCAATAAAACTTTTTCGGTAGAATGCGCGCCATCTTCGGAGCGTAGCGCAGCTTGGTAGCGCGTCTCGTTCGGGACGAGAAGGTCGCTGGTTCGAATCCAGTCGCTCCGACCATATCCCGGTTTCCTGCTGTAGCCAGCAGCTCAGGAAACACATCAACAAAGCCCGCCTAGTGCGGGCTTTGTTGTTTCTGGCCTTCTCACCCCAAACGCCTCTTCGTGTACACCTGCTTGTGTGCTCGTTGCTCGCTAAGCGCCCCTTATCCGCGCAAACTTCCCGCTTGCAGCCCTTAGCTTCTACCGCATACCAACCCATAGCGCGTAAAATAATGGCACTTCACCATCACAGGAATCTGTCGTGAATAGGTTCGTTACAGGGATAGTTCTCGTCTTGTCCGCACTCCTTAGTGGCTGCGCCGCCGGCAAAAGGATCGACTACCGCGAATCGGTACCGACCATTTCATTGCCCTCTCCCGTAGAGAAGAAAGGAATCGAGGTGCTGGTGGTCGATCAGCGCCCCTACGTCATCTCCGGCAACAAGAAGCCCAACTTCGTAGGCGTGATGCGAGCGTTGGCATACGTCCCTTACAACATCACCACTGTCAGCGGCTTTGAGCTGTCCAGTGACATTGAACAGGCAACGATGTCTGCGCTAGGCGGACATTACCTTACCGCCCGAGCCGTGCTCCCAGGCGCCAACGAGGCCAGCAGCCCTGATCATCTGTTGCTACGGATGACCTTGCGTGACTGGAAAAACGACGTCTACATGCGCGCCCGCTTCGACTACGACGTGACAGCCGAGGTCATCGACCACAACGGTACCGTGCTGGCCTCGAAGAGCGCGAAACATAAAGGCGCCGTCAATCACTTCATCGTCGCCGGCACTTCAGTACTTCAGGAGGTACTGGATGATGATCGAGTGGTTTCCGCTTTAACTGGCCGGCTTGCCATCGAGCCACCGGATGCGACCCCAGCAGCGCATACGGCAGCCCCACAAGGCGCCCGCCCAACTTATGACGAGTGCATGCGTCGCGTGCTGAAGATCACAGACAAACAACTTCGCTTGCAATCCATGAGCGCCTGTGACGCAGCCATCCAAAACGAAGGAACCCAACTAAGAAACTGATGCACATCGGGATTGCAGCGACAGCAGTCGCAACCCCAACCTCCTCAAAGCCTAGCTCCAGCTATGACGACGGCATGAGGCGAGTGCTACGGATATCTGATCACGACCTGCGTATGCAGGCCCTTGAGGCCTGCGATAGCGCTCAATAACTTGAGTCCACGAAGAGCCCCCTTTGCCCTCCAGCTTCATAGGCACTGATTTCTGCCAGGATGTATCCCCCTCATGAAACTTCGGAACATTGCTGTAATCGCCACAATGGCGCTGCTCACAGGCTGCGCCTTCGGAATCAAGGTCGACTATCGGATGGCGTTGCCTTACGTCCAGCTGGAGCCATCGACCGAGAAGCGTGTCATCGAGGTGGCAACCGTGGATCAGCGGCCTTATATCCTCAGCGGTAATAAGCGGCCGCAGTTCGTGGGTGTATCGCGGGCGTTGTACTACAACCCCTACAACATCAATACGGCGAGCGGGCTCGGCCTGGTCACCGACCTGCAGAGCGCGATGATCACCGCGCTGGCCCGCGACCCTTCGGTGCAAGCGAGGGCAACCCAGAACAGGGATCGCGCCTCGGCTTCCGGCACCCGCCTGCTGGTGCTGACCGTGCGCGAATGGAAGTCCGACGCCTACATGCGAGTGCGGTTCGACTACGACGTGACGGCAGAGGTCAAGGACGAGCAGGGCCTGGTGCTGGCGACCAAGACTGCAAAAGGTCGCGGCGCGATCACCCACTTCCTCAACGCCGGCGCCGATGTCCTCAATCAGGCGCTAGGGGATCATGAGATCGTCAAGGCACTGGGCAGCACGCCGACCCCGCTCGTCGCTCCAGCCCGAGCACCGGCCGCGCTGACTCCAGCGACCGCATCCGCGAAGCCAGGTATCCAGTACGACGACTGCATCAGGCGCGTGCTCAGGATCTCCGACCAGCAGCTGCGCCTGTCGGCCATGAGCGCCTGCGACAGCGCGAAGTAGCCTCATCGCTGTTCCGAGACGCGAAGAACCGGCCACCTGGCCGGTTTTTTCGTTAATGACCTGGCGTGAAGGATGTTACGGACCGGCAAAAAAACGGGAGCCGCAAAGGGCTCCCGCACTCGATCAGTAGAGTAAAACCACGACGGCATCGCCTGTCGCGGCTACAACCTCACCAGCGCCCATTGAGGGCGCAGGTTGCAATCTGGCACAAAACAAGCGTTTGCTCCGTATCACTTCGTAGCCAGCCTGCAAAGAAATGTAAACGGCTGGCCCGCTCCGGACGGCCACGGCAGAATGCGGCCATGACCGCCCATATCCCGCCCTTCTGCCAGTTGCTGGCCACCCCGCCTCTTCTCGCGTTGCCCGACATCCAGCTGGTATGCGCCAGTTTCGACCCCACGCGGCTGGCGGCGGACGACTTCCATCGCTGCGCCATCGAACCGGTGCGGGGCGTGGCCAAGCGCCAGGGCGAGTACCTGGCTGGCCGGCTGTGTGCCCGCGAGGCGCTGCGCCGGCTGTGCGGCCAGGCGCTGGTGCCGGGGCGTGACGAGGAAGGCGTGCCGATCTGGCCGGCCGGCGTGGTCGGTTCCATCACCCATGGCGCCGGGCAGGCCGCGGCACTGGTCGCTTTCGGCAGGCACTGGCGCGGGCTGGGGCTGGACCTGGAGAAGCGCCTGGGCGCCGAGCGTGCGGCGAGGCTGGCGGGGGAAATCCTCACGCCTGCCGAGATGGAGCGCGCCGCCGGGCTGTCGCCCGAGGCCTTCGCCCGCCATGTGACGCTGACTTTCTCGCTCAAGGAGAGCCTGTTCAAGGCCCTCTACCCGCTGGTGCTGCAGCGCTTCTATTTCCACGACGCCGAACTGCTCGAACTGAACGAGGACGGCCGTGCCGAGCTAGTTCTGCTGATCGACCTGGGCACCGAATGGCGCCCAGGCACCCGGCTGAGCGGGCAGTACCGCGAGTACGACGACTACCTGCTCAGCGTCGTCGCAATTGCCCCTCGCTAGACAAACGCCTGCCTGCCGAAGCCTCGGGGCAGGCGCTGGCGGCCTGGCAGGCCGCTGAGACGGGCCTCCCAGGAAGTGCGCCAGTCGCTGGTCGCCCGCGCGATCTTCTTCTGCCGCGACGCCCGCCGCGCGGCATTGCGCGCGCTGCGCCGGGCCTCGGTGAAGGCTTCGGTCTTGCGGCAGTTGCGGCACTTCACCTTGGCCAGTTCGGTCGTGGAAGGCAGCTTTTCTCCGTGAGAGCCACAGGCGAGGTGGCCGGAGACCTTGTAGTGCATCACCATCGCGAATCTCCTGCAGGTGGGCGGCCCGTCCGTGTCGGCCGGGCCGATGCCCCTCAGGGGTTCGGACTGCGCCGGTGGCGGCGCGGTTCAGGTCGCGTGACCGGTGCGGCCGTCAGTCGTCGCCGTAGTACTGCACGCCGATGCGGATGATGTCGCGCTCCTGCGCCTTGCGCTGGTGGTTGGTGTCGCGCAGCGAGTAGATGCAACCGCAGTATTCCTGCTGGTAGAAGCGCTCGCGCTTGCTGATCTCGATCATCCGCGCCGAGCCACCGCCCTTGCGCCAGTTGTAGTCCCAGTAGGTGATGCCGGGGTACTTGGCGGCCGAGCGCGCGCCGCTCGCGTTGATCTGCTGCATGTCCTTCCAGCGCGAGATGCCCAGCGAGCTGGAGATCACCGGGAAGCCGTGCTCGTGGGCGTACAGCGCGGTGCGCTCGAAGCGCATGTCGAAGCACATGGTGCAGCGGATGCCGCGCTCCGGCTCGTGCTCCATGCCCCTGGCCCGGGCGAACCAGTCGTCGGTGTCGTAGTCCGCGTCGATGAAGGGCACGCCCTGCTGCTCGGCGAAGCGGATGTTCTCTTCCTTGCGCAGCAGGTACTCGCGGGTCGGGTGGATGTTGGGGTTGTAGAAGAAGATGGTGTAGTCGATGCCGGAGGCAGCTATCGCCTCCATCACCTCGCCGGAACAGGGCGCGCAGCAGGAATGCAGCAGCAGCCTGTCGGCGCCGCCCGGCAGGGTCAGCCGGGGTCTCACGAACTCGGACATGGGCATTTCTCCATGAAAAAACGGAACGGAGCGCGAGGCTCCGTTCCGTCCGTGACACACGCCCGGCTCAGGCCAGCTCGGCGCGCAGCTGCCTGGCCGCGGCCACCATGTTGACCAGCGCCGCCTCGGTCTCCGGCCAGCCGCGGGTCTTCAGGCCGCAGTCCGGGTTGACCCACAGACGCTCGGCCGGCACCCGCTGGGCGGCCTTCTTCATCAGGCGGACCATCTCGGCGCTGTCCGGCACGCGCGGCGAGTGGATGTCGTACACGCCCGGGCCGATCTCGTTGGGGTACTCGAAGCGCTCGAAGGCGTCCAGCAGCTCCATGTCCGAGCGCGAGGTCTCGATGGTGATCACGTCCGCGTCCATGGCGGCGATGGACTCGATCACGTCGTTGAACTCGCTGTAGCACATGTGGGTGTGGATCTGGGTCTCGTCGCGCACGCCGGAGGCGGTCAGGCGGAACGATTCGGTCGCCCAGTCCAGGTATTCCTGCCATTGCGCCTTGCGCAGCGGCAGGCCTTCACGGAACGCGGCCTCGTCGATCTGGATGACCTTGATGCCGGCGGCCTCCAGGTCGACCACCTCGTCGCGGATGGCCAGCGCCAGCTGGCGCGCCTGCTGCTCGCGGGAGATGTCGTCGCGCGGGAAGGACCACATCAGCATGGTCACCGGGCCGGTCAGCATGCCCTTCATCACCTTGTCGGTGCAGCTCTGGGCGTACTGGATCCATTCCACGGTCATCGGTCGCGGACGACTCAGGTCGCCGTAGATCACCGCCGGCTTCACGCAGCGCGAGCCGTAGCTCTGTACCCAGCCGAAGCGGGTGAAGGCGTAGCCGTCGAGCTGCTCGGCGAAGTACTCGACCATGTCGTTGCGCTCCGCCTCGCCGTGCACCAGCACGTCCAGGCCGAGCTGCTCCTGCACTTCCACCGCGTGGCGGATCTCGCTGTGCATGGCCTCGGTGTATTCGGCGGCGGACAACTTGCCGGCCTTGAACGACTGGCGCGCCAGGCGGATCGCCGAGGTCTGCGGGAACGAACCGATGGTGGTGGTCGGGAACGCCGGCAGGTCCAGGCGGGCGCGCTGCAGCTCGATGCGGGTGGCGAACGGCGACTGGCGCTGGCTGTCACGCTCGGTAATGGCCGCCAGGCGGGCCTGCACGGCCGGCTTGTGGATGCGCGGCGAGGCGGCGCGGCTGGCCTGCACCTTGCCGCTCTCGGCCAGGGCGGCCTGCACGTCGGCGTTCTGCGGGTCGCGCAGGGCCTGGGCCAGCACGGCAACTTCGCGGCACTTCTGCACGGCGAAGGCCAGCCAGCTCTTCAGCTCGGCGTCCAGCTTGTCTTCGCGGGCCAGGTCGACCGGGCTGTGCAGCAGCGAGCAGCTCGGCGCCACCCACAGGCGCTCGCCCAGGCGCTCGTGGGCCACGCGCAGGATGTCCAGGGCCTTCTCCAGGTCGGCGCGCCAGACGTTGCGGCCATTGACCACGCCGAGCGACAGCACCTTGTAGGCCGGCAGGCGGTCGAGGATGCCGGGGAACTGCTCCGGGGCGCGCACCAGGTCGATGTGCAGGCCATCCACCGGCAGGCCGGCGGCCAGGCCGAGGTTGTCTTCCAGGCCGGCGAAGTAGGTGGCGATCAGCTTCTTGCCCGGCTCCTTCTGCAGCAGGTTATAGGCGCGCTCGAAGGCGTTCTTCCAGTCCTGCGGCAGGTCGAGGGCGAGGATCGGCTCGTCGATCTGCACCCACTCGGCGCCCTGAGCGGCGAGACGCTGGAGGATTTCGCCGTAGACCGGCAGCAGGCGTTCGAGCAGGTCGAGGCGGTCGAAGTCGCTACCCTTCTCCTTGCCCAGCCAGAGATAGGTCAGCGGGCCGATGATGACCGGCTTGACGTTGTGGCCCAGGGCCTTGGCTTCGTCGACCTCTTCGAACAGCTGCTCCCAGCTCAGGGCGAACTGCTGGTCGGCGCTGAATTCGGGGACCAGGTAGTGGTAGTTGGTGTCGAACCACTTGGTCATTTCCTGGGCGTGGGCACCGCCGCAGCAGGTGTTCTGGCTGCTTCCAGAAACACCCCGCGCCATGCCGAACAGGGTGTCCAGGGTCGGCTTGCCGCCATGGGCGTGGAAGCGCTCGGGAATCACGCCGAAGGTCAGCGAATGGGTCAGCACCTGGTCGTACCAGGCGAAGTCGCCGACCGGCAGCAGCTCGATGCCGGCGTCCTTCTGCACCTGCCAGTGGGCGGCGCGCAGCTCGCGGCCGACGGCGCGCAGGCCGGCTTCGTCCAGTTCGCCCTTCCAGTAGGCTTCCAGCGCCTTCTTCAGCTCGCGGTCGCGGCCGATGCGGGGAAAGCCGAGGTTGTGTGCCAATGCCATCTGTCTGTCTCCAGTGTTCGTGAATGGCGCACATTCTCGACACCCGGCACCTCATGAGACAAACTCAACATATTCGTGATGATCACAAGTTTTATTCATTGAGATTCGCTCATGTTGGAACTGCGCCACCTCAAGACCCTGCACGCCCTGCGCGAAACCGACAGTCTGGTGGAGGCCGCCGAGCGCCTGCACCTGACCCAGTCGGCCCTGTCCCACCAGTTCAAGGAGCTGGAGGAGCGCCTGGGCATGCAGCTGTTCGTGCGCAAGACCAAGCCGGTGCGCTTCACCAGCGCCGGCCTGCGCCTGCTGCAACTGGCCGACAGCCTGCTGCCGCAGCTGCGCGCGGCGGAGCGCGACATGGCGCGGCTGGCCGGCGGCACCGCCGGGCGGCTGCACATGGCCATCGAGTGCCACAGCTGCTTCCAGTGGCTGATGCCGACCATCGACCAGTTCCGCGACGCCTGGCCGGAAGTGGAGCTGGACCTGGCCTCGGGCTTCTCCTTCGCCCCGCTGCCGGCGCTGGCCCGCGGCGACCTGGACCTGGTGGTGACCTCCGACCCGATCGAGCTGCCCGGCATCACCTACGTGCCGCTGTTCACCTACGAGGCGCTGCTGGCGGTGGCCAACCAGCACCCGCTGGCCGGCCGCCCCTACGTGACCCCGGAGGACCTGGAGCGGGAAACCCTGATCACCTATCCGATCGAACGCGACCGCCTGGACATCTTCACCCGCTTCCTCGAACCGGCCGACGTGGAGCCGGCCCAGGTACGCACCTCCGAGCTGACGGTGATGATGATGCAACTGGTGGCCAGCGGCCGCGGCGTGTGCAGCCTGCCCAACTGGGCGCTGCACGAGTACAGCTCGCGCGGCTACGTGACCGCCAAGCGCCTGGGCGAGCGCGGCCTGTTCGCCACCCTGCAGGCCGGCATCCGCAGCGACATGCTCGACGCGCCGTTCATGCGCGACTTCCTGCTCACCGCCAAGGACACCTCCTTCGCCACTCTGTCGGGGGTCAGCGCGGCGCGCGGCTGACGCGACTTCTTGGTCGCTGCATCAGCCCGTACACTCCGCCCTTCCCTCCGTCGAAGGCCCGCCCGATGCGCACCCTCTACCAGTTCCCGATCTCCCACTATTGCGAGAAGACCCGCTGGCATCTGGACCACAAGGGGCTCGACTACCGGGTGGACAACCTCTTCCCCGGCGTCCATCGCCTGAAGAGCAAGCGCCTGGCCGGTATCGTCACCCTGCCGATCCTGCGCGACGGCGAGCAGGTGGTGGGCGACTCCACCGCCATCGCCCTGCATCTTGAACAGCGCTACCCCGAGCATCCCCTGCTGCCCGATGACGCCGAGCAACGCGCCCGCATTCTGGAGCTGGAGGAACGCTTCGACCGCCTCGGCGTTCACGTGCGGCGCTGGCTGTACGGCCAGATCGAGGACTGGAGCAGCGTGATGCACGCCATGCTCAAGGTCTACCGCCCCTGGTTCGGCCTGCGCGACCTGATGAAGCCGCTGCTGATCAATGGCGTGAAGAAGCTCTACGGCATCCGTCCGGACCGGGTGGCCAAGTCCCGCGACGAGCTGCTGGCCGGCCTCGACCTGATCGAACAGCTCACCGGCGGCGATCCCGCGCGCTACCTGGTCGGCGACCGGCTGAGCCTGGCCGACGTCAGCGCCGCCGCGCTCTACGGCCCGCTATTCACGCCGCCCGGCACGCCCTGGGAACACATCGCCGGGCACGACAGCAGCACCCAGGCATTCCTCGACGAACTGGCCGCGCGCCCCGCCGGCCAGTGGGTGCTGCGCCGCTACGCCGAGGACCGCGCGCGCCGCTGAGGCGCATCGCCGGGCATGACCGCTGGTCATGCCGGCGCATCAACCGGCCACCGGCCGCAGTCACAGCGTTATCGACCTGCGGGCGGAACGGGTCCGTCCGTGCCACGCGAGGACGCATCATGACGCACAGCGGCCGTGACCTGCGCATCGACCTGTTCCGCGGGTTGGCGCTGGTCTTCATCTTCTGGGACCACATCCCGGGCAACCCGCTGGCCCAGGTCACGCCGCGCAACGTCGGCCTCAGCGACGCGGCGGAAATCTTCGTGTTCCTCGCCGGCTACGCCGCCGTGCTGGCCTACGGCAAGCTGCTGCAGCGCGACGGCTACCTGGTCGCCTGCCTGCGCATCCTGCGCCGGGTGTGGGTGCTCTACGTGGCGCACATCTTCCTGCTGGCGGTACTGATGGGCATCGTGTTCTTCACCAACAACCACGTGGAGCAGAAGGACTTCGTCGGGGCGATGGGGCTGGACTACTTCCTCAGCCACCCGCAGCAGGCCGTCACCGACGAGCTGCTGCTGCGCTTCAAGCCCAACCTGATGGACCCGCTGCCGCTGTACATCGTGCTGCTGGCCGCCCTGCCGGTGTGCCTGCCGCTGCTGCTGCGCTGGCCGGTGGCGCTGCTCGGGGCGTCGTTCGTGCTCTACCTGCTGGCGCCGCTGCCGGACATGAACCTGGCCGGGCCGCAGGGCGGCGAGTGGTTCTTCAACCCCCTGGCCTGGCAGTTCCTGTTCTTCCTCGGCGGCGGCGCGGCGCTGCACGCCCAGCGCCGCCCGGCGGAGGCGCCGCGCCCCGGGATCGGCCATCCGCTGTTCGTCGCCTGCGCGTTGTATCTGGTGCTATGCGCCGCGCTGGCGCTGTCGTGGAAATTCCCGCCGCTGCACGAGCAATGGATGCCCCAGGCGCTGGCGGACCTGATCTACCCCATCGACAAGACCGACCTGTCGCCCCTGCGCCTTTTGCACTTCCTCGCCCTGGCCTACTGCGTCGCCGTGGTGCTGCCGAGCGGCGACTGGCTCAGGCGCTGGCCGGCGCGGGAGATGTGCCGCATGGGCCAGTATTCGCTGGAGGTGTTCTGCCTCGGCGTGGTGCTGGCGCCGCTGGCCGACGCCGCCAACAACCTGCTCGGCGAGCACTGGCTGGTGCGCTTCGCCACGGCCATGGCCGGCCTCGGCCTGATGATGGCGCTGGCGGTCTGGCTGGACTTCATCAAGAGCGTCGGCCAGCGCCGTACGCAGCCGGCACCGCGCGACCCGCCGCCACAGCTGATCTACGGCGCTCGCTAGCACCTACCTAGAAGCGGTGCGCATGGCGCACCCTACGGGGCGGTGCAATACCGTAGGGTGCGCCATGCGCACCGATAAAGGTCAAACCGCCTGCAACAGCAGGGACGCGGGCTTGCCGGTCTGGGGATGCAGCGGCTCCACCTGCTTCTCCAGCGTCCAGCCGACATCGGCCAGCAGGTCCAGCCAGGACTCCAGGGTGCGGAAATACCAGGGCATCGGCTCGACGAAACCCTCGCCAAAGCCCTCGAAACGCTCCAGGCGCCAGCCATCCATGTAGGGATCGCCGGCCATGCGCGGATGCAGGGTCTGGATCAGCAGCCGGCCACCGGGTTCGAGCAGTTCGCGCCAGTCGCGCAGCGGCAGGTGCTCGTCCAGCAGGGCGAAATTGCACAGCAGCAGGTCGAAGCGGCCGAGCCCAGCGCCGGACAGATAGGCATGGCTGCACACGCGGTAGTCCGCCCCACCCGCCGCCCGGGCCGTGGCGATGAGCGCCGGCGAAGCGTCCACACCACACATTGCCACGCCCCGCTCGGCCAGGGCGCGGCACAGCCAGCCCTCGCCGCAGCCGATGTCCAGCGCCCGGCGCGGACGCAGGGCCAGCGCGGCCTCGATGATCGCCGCGTCCGTGACCAGGCGTCGACTCTCGATCCGCCCCTCGCGCACCGCGCGGGTCCAGCCCTCGGCGTTGAGCTGCCAGCTGTGCGCCAGGCGCTCTGCCGGCTGGCTCATGGCTGGCTCGCGCTGGCCGGCAGAAAACGCCGGCCATAAAAAAGCCGATGCAATCGCATCGGCTTCTTCGTGGGCACCACCGGGACTTACTCGGCCTTGGCCTTCTCGGCGGCGTCCTTGATCAGGGTCTGCAGCTCACCCTTCTCGAACATCTCGGTCATGATGTCGCTGCCGCCGACCAGCTCGCCGCCGACCCACAGCTGGGGGAAGGTCGGCCAGTTGGCGTACTTCGGCAGGTTGGCGCGGATTTCCGGGTTCTGCAGGATGTCCACGTAGGCGAACTTCTCGCCACAGGCCATCACCACCTGCGCGGCGCGCGAGGAGAAGCCGCACTGCGGCGCATTCGGCGAACCCTTCATGTACAGCAGGATGGTGTTGTTGGCGATCTGCTCTTTGATGGTATCGATAATATCCACGACTCACCTCGTCTGAACTTTCCCGGACCTGTGCCGGGCGCGGTGGGGCGATTGTACACGAAAGCCCCAGCGGCGGGCTCGGAGAAGCGCCCATCGATCCCCGCCGGCGCAGCCCGGATGCGATCCGGACCGCCGCGCGGCTACGCCGCCTCGACCCGCACCGGCACGCCGTTCAGCGCGGCGTTGCCGGACACCGCGTCGAGCTGGCGCTCGTCGGTCAGGTCGTTGGCGCTGGCACCCGGCTGGGCACTGGCGATCTCCATGCGCACGCCGGGGCGCGCATGGCCCCAGCCGTGGGGCAGGCTGACCACGCCGGGCATCATCTCCTCGCTGGCCACCGCCTCCACCTCGATCGTCCCGACCCGCGACTGCACCCGCACCCGCTGGCCGTCGGCCAGGCCGCGCCCGGCCATGTCCTGCGGGTGCATCAGCAACTGGTGGCGCGGCTTGCCCTTCACCAGGCGCTGGTAGTTGTGCATCCAAGAATTGTTGCTGCGCACGTGGCGGCGGCCGATCAGCACCAGCTCGCCCGCGGCCGGCAGGGGCTGGGCGGCGAAGCGCGCCAGGTCCGCCACCAGCAGTTCCGGCGCGGCCTCGACGGCGCCGGAACCAGTCTTCAGGCGCGCCGCCAGGTTCGGCCGCAGCGGCCCCAGGTCGATACCGTGGGGGGCCGTGCGCAGCGTCGCCAGGCTCAGCTTGTGCTCGGACTTGTCGCCGTACGGACCGAAGCGCAGGCCCATGTCGATCATCTGCGCGGGCGGCATGGTGGGCTTGAGTTCGCTACCGTTCTTCGCCGCGAAGGCGCGGGCCAGGCCGACGAAGATTTCCCAGTCGTCCAGCGCGCCGACGGGCTTGGCCAGCACCGGCTCGTTGAAACGGGTGACGTTGCGCACGGCGAACACGTTGAAGGTGGTGTCGTAGTGGTCGTGCTCCAGCGGCGCGGTGGGCGGCAGGATCAGTTCGGCATGGCGGGTGGTCTCGTTGATGTAGAGGTCCACCGAGACCATGAAGTCGAGCCCGTCCAGCGCCTGCTCCAGCTGGCGGCCGTTGGGCGTGGACAGCACCGGGTTGCCCGCCACGGTGACCAGCGCGCGTACCTGGCCCTCGCCGGGAGTGAGCATTTCCTCGGCCAGTGCCGCCACCGGCAACTCGCCGCCGTATTCCGGCAGCCCGGAGACGCGGCTCTTCCAGCGGTCGAAGTGGCCGCCCGAGGTGGTCGCCACCAGGTCCAGCGCGGGGCTGGTGCACAGCGCGCCGCCGACCCGGTCGAGGTTGCCGGTGACCAGGTTGATCAACTGGATCAACCAGTGACAGAGGCTGCCGAAGGCCTGGGTGGAGACGCCCATGCGCCCGTAGCACACGGCCGACTCGGCGGCGGCGAAGTCGCGGGCGAGCTGGCGGATGTCCTGCGCCGGCACGCCGCAGCGCGCGCTCATGGCCTCGGCGCTGAACGGCGCTACGGCCTCGCGCACCTGCGCCAGGCCGTTCACCGGCAACCCGCCCTCGTGGGTCAGGCCCTCCTCGAACAGGGTGTTGAGCAGGCCGAGCAGCAGCGCCGCGTCGTTACCCGGGCGCACGAAGAGATGCCGGTCGGCCATGGCCGCCGTCTCGCTGCGCCGCGGGTCGACCACCACCAGCGTGCCGCCGCGCGCCTTGAGCGCCTTGAGGCGCTTCTCCACGTCCGGCACGGTCATGATGCTGCCGTTGGAGGCCAGCGGGTTGCCGCCGAGGATCAGCATGAACTGCGTATGGTCGACGTCCGGGATCGGCAGCAACAGGCCGTGGCCATACATCAGGTAGCTGGTCAGGTGATGCGGCAACTGGTCCACCGAGGTAGCGGAAAAGCGGTTGCGCGTCTTCAACTGGCCGAGGAAGTAGTTGCTGTGGGTCATCAGCCCATAGTTGTGCACGCTGGGGTTGCCCTGGTACACGGCCACGGCGTTCTTGCCGTGCTCGGCCTGGATCGCCGACAGGCGCTCGGCGACCAGCTCGAAGGCCTCGTCCCAGCCGACCGGCTGCCACTGGCCGTCGACCTTGCGCAGCGGCTGGCGCACCCGGTCCGGGTCGTTCTGGATGTCCTGCAGCGCCACCGCCTTCGGGCAGATATGGCCACGGCTGAACGCGTCCTGGGCGTCGCCCTTGATGGAGAGAATCCGGCGGCTGCCGTCCTCCTGGTCTTCGGTTTCGATGGTCAGGCCGCAGATGGCCTCGCACAGGTGACAGGCACGGTAATGGAGGGTCTTGGTCATGGCCTAGCCTCTATTGTTCTGTTCGAGACGACCGGTCTAGTCGTCATCCGCTGACTATGGAGCGCCCGGCACGGGTTGGCCAGGGCCCTCAGCTTCATGAATCGACAGGCATCAGGGCCACGGATTCAAGAGCACCGGCAGACCGCTGGCATCTGTGCCGGCGAGGCGGCAGGATTGCACCGGGTCGCTCGACCCGGAAAACCACAATAACGAGCAAGGAGCATTGCCATGAACATGAAAACGATCATCGTCGCCACCTCGCTGATGCTGGCCAGTCTCGGCGCCAGCGCAGCCAACCGGTACGTGGTCCTGTCGGACAGCATCTTCACGCAGGCCTACGGCACCACGCGGCCGAGCAAGATGGCATTCAACCTCGTCAACACCAGGATCGACGCCATCGTCCATGTCGTCGGCTCCCCCGGCGCCACGGTCGCCCCGCAGGGCGGCTATCTGGGCGCGGCCGACATGCTGGACGCCATCGAGTTCATCAGCGGTCGCGGCGGCATGAACGGCGTGTTCATCCAGGTATCCACCAACGACCATGGCCTGGGCGTCCCGCTGGAAACCTATAAAAGCAGCCTGCGCACGCTGGTTTCGGGCATCCAGTCCAAGGGACTGGGCGTGATGTGCATCAAGCCGATCTGGAAGATCAGCCAGGATGTGCCCAATGCCGTCGGCCTCACGCTTTCCCACTACCAGCAGGCGATGACCGACGTCTGCGCTGAGTATGGCGTGGCCACCCTCACCTTCAGCGCGGCCGCCTCCGACTTCGTGGACGGCCTTCACCTGAATGAGGCAGGCCATGGCAAGTTCGCGGAGTGGTTCATCAATGTAGGGGTCTACCTGGGAGGATGGACCCGAATCTGACGAAAACCGGCTATCGCCGATAGCCATCCGGCGCCGCCATGACAAGTCCATGGCGGCACCCTGAAGATCCTTCGGCAGCCCCTCGATCCTGTGCCAGGTTGGCACGCCGCGACATTTGCTTATAAGATCGCGCCTCCCCCATTCGTCGCGCCCGGGCGGTTACAGCCGCCGTGTGGATGGTTTTTCCCCGGAAAATTCGGGGCCGCGACCGTTGTTCGAAACCAAGGTAGTGAAGCAGATGAGCGCCAGGCACTTTCTCTCGTTGATGGATTACAGCCCGCAGGAACTGAGCGGCCTGATCCGTCGAGCCATCGAGCTGAAGGACCTGCGCCGCCGAGGCGTGGCCCACGAGCCGCTGAAAGGCCGCATCCTGGGCATGATCTTCGAGAAGGCTTCCACCCGCACCCGCCTGTCCTTCGAGGCCGGCATGATCCAGCTCGGCGGCCAGGCCATCTTCCTGTCTCCGCGCGACACCCAGCTCGGCCGCGGCGAGCCGATCGGCGACACCGCCATCGTCATGTCGAGCATGCTCGACGCGGTGATGATCCGTACCTACGCCCACAGCAACCTCACCGAGTTCGCCGCCCACAGCGCGGTGCCGGTGATCAACGGCCTGTCCGACGACCTGCACCCCTGCCAGCTGCTGGCCGACATGCAGACCTTCGAGGAGGCGCGCGGCGCCATCGCCGGCAAGACCGTGGCCTGGGTCGGCGACGGCAACAACATGTGCAACACCTATCTGGAGGCGGCCGTGCGCTTCGACTTCCAGCTGCGCATCGCCTGCCCCGAGGGCTACGAGCCCAAGGCCGAGTTCCTCGCCCTGGCCGGCGACCGCGCGCGCATCGTGCGCGACCCGCGCGAGGCGGTGGCCGGCGCCCATCTGGTGAGCACCGACGTGTGGACCTCCATGGGCCAGGAAGAGGAAAGCGCCAAGCGCCTGCGCCTGTTCGCCCCCTACCAGGTCAACCGCGCGCTGCTCGACGCCGCCGCGGACGACGTGATCTTCCTCCACTGCCTGCCGGCCCACCGCGGCGAGGAGATCAGCGAGGACCTGCTGGACGACCCGCGCTCGCTGGCCTGGCAGCAGGCCGAGAACCGCCTGCATGCGCAGAAGGCGCTGCTGGAGCTGCTGGTCGCCCCGGGATACCGCCCATGAGCCAGGTGCTGCTGTCGCTGCGCGGCCTCGCCTGCGGCTATCAGGACCACCGCGTGGTGCAGACCCTCAACCTGCACCTCAACGCCGGCGACATCGGCTGCCTGCTCGGCCCCTCGGGCTGCGGCAAGACCACCACCCTGCGCGCCATCGCCGGCTTCGAGCCGGTGCAGGAAGGCGAGATCGAGCTGGCCGGCGAGGTGATCTCCCGCCCCGGCTTCACCCTCGCCCCCGAGAAACGCCGCATCGGCATGGTGTTCCAGGACTACGCCCTGTTCCCCCACCTGACCGTGGCGGAGAACGTGGCCTTCGGCATCCGCAAGCATCCGCAGCGCGATGCGGTGGTGGCCGAGCTGCTGGAGCTGGTCAAGCTCACCGCCCTGGGCAAGCGCTACCCCCACGAGCTGTCCGGCGGCCAGCAGCAGCGCGTCTCCCTGGCCCGCGCCCTGGCGCCGGAACCGCAGCTGCTGCTGCTCGACGAGCCCTTCTCCAACCTCGATGGCGAGCTGCGCCGGCGCCTCAGCCACGAGGTGCGCGACATCCTCAAGGCGCGCGGCACCAGCGCCATCCTGGTCACCCACGACCAGGAAGAGGCCTTCGCCGTCAGCGACCAAGTCGGCGTGTTCAACAAGGGCCGCCTGGAGCAGTGGGACACCCCCTTCAACCTCTACCACGAGCCGGCCACGCCCTTCGTCGCCAGCTTCGTCGGCCAGGGCTACTTCATCCGCGGCCAACTGCAGAGCCCCGACACGGTGCAGACCGAACTCGGCGTGATCCGCGGCAACCGCGCCTACCAGTGGCCGGAAGGCAGCGCGGTGGACGTGCTGCTGCGCCCGGACGACATCGTGCCGGCGGCGGACAGCGGCCTGCACGCCCAGGTGGTCGGCAAGACCTTCCTCGGTGCCGCCACCCTGTACCGCCTGCAGCTGCCGACCGGCACCCAGCTCGAAGCCATCTTCCCCAGCCACGCCGATCACCTGCCGGGCCAGCAGGTGGGCATCCGCATCGCCGCCGAGCATCTGGTGGTGTTCGCCGCCCAGGGCAGCGTGGCGGCCCAGGTCAACCTGGCGGAATCCGGCGTGCGCCGCTACAGCGGTAACTGAGGACCGTAGGGCGGGTGAAACCCGCGCAGATCGAGAACGCGGGTTTCACCCGCCCTACAGGAACAACTTGCCGCTGGCGACCAGCACCGCATGGCCAGCGATCTTCACCCGCTCGCCCTGCAACGTGCAGTGCAGTTCGCCGCCCCGCGCCGAGCACTGGAAGGCGCTCAGCTCCGTCTTGCCGAGCTGTTCCGCCCAGTAGGGCACGAGGCCACAGTGGGTGGAACCGGTGACCGGATCCTCGTCGATGCCGATGCCCGGCGCGAAGTAGCGCGAGACGAAATCGTGCCGCTCGCCCGGCGCGGTGACGATCACGCCCAGCCCCGGCAACCGCGCCAGCGCCGCCAGGTCCGGCGTGCAGGCGCGCACCGCCGCCTCCGACTCCAGCACCGCCAGCAGCTCCTTGCCCAGGCGCACGGCCAGCACCGGCTGGCCGAGGATCGTCGCCAGTTCGCTCTCCATGGCTGCCGGTTCCATCGTCATGGCCGGGAAATCCAGCACCAGCCGACCGGCCTCGCGGGTCACCGCCAGCGCGCCGGACTGGCAGACGAAATCCAGCCGCTCGCCCGGCTCGTCATACAGGGTAAACAGCGCATGGGCGCTGGCCAGGGTGGCGTGGCCGCACAGCGGTACCTCGCAGGCCGGGGTGAACCAGCGGATTCGCCAGGCGGCGCCCTCGCGCACCACGAAGGCGGTCTCGGCCTGGTTGTGCTCGGCGGCGATGCGCTGCATCAGCGCCTCGTCCAGCCAGGCGTCCAGGCGGTAGACCACGGCCGGGTTACCGTGGAAGGGCCGGTCTGTGAAGGCGTCGATCTGGTGGAATTCGAGGGACATGCGAGGCTCCTTGTGCGTGAGTCTCCAGCATGCCGGGCACGGGCCGGCATCGCCCGATACAGTCGCCGACGATTGCGCCGTTACAGGTCCACACCGTAGGCCCGCAGCAGCGCCTCCAAGCGGCCGTCGGCGCGGTAGCGCCGCAGGCCCCGCTCGAACAGCTCGACGTAGCGCGCACTGTCCTCCCGCGCCGGGGAGAAGGCCAGGTAGATCGGCACGTCCGGCTCGCGGCAGCCGGCCTCGCGCACCTCGACCGGGCGCCCCCGCGCGGCCAGGTGCGCCTGCAGCACCCAGCTGTTCTCCAGCACGACATCGAGGCGGCCGAGGCGCAGCTTGTTCAGGTTGATCTCCAGCGCGCGGTCGCCGGCGGCCACCTGCACGTGCTGATCGTCGCGGCGATGGGCTTCGACGTAGGCGTTGATCAGCTCGCCGTAGCTGTAGTCGTTGATCACGCCGAGGCGCACACCCGGCAGCGAATCGACCCCGGTGTAGCGCCAGGTCGACGCCGGCAGCGTATAGAAGCAGTTGCGCGACAGCGCCACCGGCGTGTCGGTGAACAGGAAGTCGGGGGCGTCCTCGCGGCCGGCGCCGACCGCGGCGTTGATCTCGCCGCGGCGCACCTGTTGCAGCACCCGCGCCCAGTTGCGTGTCTCGTAGCGCACCTCGATGCCAGCCTCGGCGAAGATGTCCCGCGCCAGCTCGACGAAGATGCCCGGCCGCTCGGCATCGGCCGCGCAGTTGATCGGGCACCAGGGATCGGCGGCGATCACCAGCGTCTCGCCGCGCGCCGCCAGGGGTGCGCTCAGGCTGGCCAGCAGGGCGATCAAGGCAGGCAGGCGACTTCCAGGCATGCGACGACCTCGCGCAGGGAACCGATGCACTTGTATCACCCTCAGGCTTCGCTGCGCACCCGCTTCACCGCGTCCAGCCAGCCGGCGTAGAGGCGGTCGCGGTGGGCGCCGGCCATGCGCGGGGCGAACGGCTGCTCGCGGTGCCAGTGGCCGGCGATCTCGTCCAGGTCGCGGTACAGCCCGGCCTGCAGGCCGGCCAGGTAGGCCACGCCGAGGGCGGTGGTCTCGGTGACCACCGGACGCTCCACCGGCACGCCGAGGATGTCGGCGAGGAACTGCATGACCCAGTTGTTGACTACCATGCCGCCGTCCACGCGCAGCGCGCTGGGCTCGGCGGCGCCGTCCTGGCGCATCGCTTCGAGCAGGTCGCGGGTCTGGTAGCACACCGACTGCAGGCCGGCGGTGACGATCTCCTTGATCCCGGTGTCGCGGGTCAGGCCGAAGATGGCGCCACGCGCCTTGGGGTCCCAGTACGGCGCGCCGAGGCCGGTGAAGGCCGGCACCAGGTACACCCCGCAGGCGTCGCCGGTCTGCTCGGCCAGCGCCTCGCTGTCGCGGGCGTGGCCGATCAGCTTGATGCCGTCACGCAGCCACTGCACGGCGGCGCCGGCGACGAAGATGCTGCCCTCCACCGCGTAGGTGACCTTACCGTTCAGCCGGTAGCCGACGGTGGTCAGCAGGCGGTTGCGCGAGCGCACCGGGGTGTCGCCGGTGTTCTGGATCATGAAGCAGCCGGTACCGTAGGTGCTCTTGACCATGCCGGGGCGGAAGCAGGCCTGGCCGATCAGCGCCGCCTGCTGGTCGCCGGCCATGCCCAGCACCGGGATGGCGGCGCCGAGCAGGCCCGGCTCGGTGGTGCCGAACCCGGCGGCGCAGTCGAGCACTTCCGGCAGCAGGCTGCGCGGAATGTCGAACAGCGCCAGCAGCTCGTCGTCCCAGCGCTGCTCGTGGATGTTGAACAGCAGGGTGCGCGAGGCATTGCTGGCGTCGGTGCGGTGCGCCTTGCCGCCGGTCAGGCGCCACAGCAGGAAGCTGTCGACGGTGCCGAAGCGCAGTTCGCCGCGCGCCGCGCGCTCGCGGGCGCCGGGTACCTGGTCGAGAATCCAGCGCAGCTTGGTGGCGGAAAAATAGGGGTCGATCAGCAGGCCGGTCTTGTCCGTCACCCGCGCCTCGTGGCCGGCCGCCTTGAGCCCGGCGCAGTAATCGGCCGTGCGCCGGTCCTGCCAGACGATGGCCGGATGGATCGGCGTGCCGGTGGCCGCGTCCCACACCAGGGTGGTCTCGCGCTGGTTGGTGATGCCGATGGCCAGCACCTCCTCGGCCTTCAGGCCCTTGCTGGCCAGCGCCTCGCGGCACACCTCCAAGGTGCTCAGCCAGATTTCCTCGGCGTCGTGCTCGACCCAGCCGTCCTGCGGGAAGTACTGCTTGAACTCGCGCTGCGCGCTGGCCAGCGGCAGGCCCTGGGCGCTGAAGACGATGGCGCGGGAGCTGGTGGTGCCCTGGTCGATGGCCAGGAGGTACTGGGTCATGGCGTCTTGCTTCCTTGTTCTACTTGTAATCGGGTTGTCGGCACGGCGGCCGCCTCAGCTCCCGCCTGTCCGGGCAGGCAGCGCCAGGCCCTGGGCGAAGGCCAGCTTGATGCGGTGCTCGTCGGAATAGGCGGACATGTTCCAGCGGATTTCCTCCCCCGCCTGGAGCCGGGCGAAGGTCTTGGCGATGTTGCCGCGCCACGGTCCGGGACGGCTCGCGTAGTAGTGCTCGAAGAAGCGCTGGGCCTGTTCCCTGCTGCCGTAGAACAACATGAAGGCCATCGGCGTGGCCTCGGGCTGGCACACGCCGGTGAAGCCGGCACCATGGGCGGCCAGGTGCTCCAGTGCACGCTCTCGGTCACCGAACAGCTCGAACAGCGGCAGCAGGTATTGCGCTATCGCCTCGCGCATCTCCCGCACCGACTGTGCCAGGGAGACGCCGGAAACCTGCCAGACGATGACCCTGGCGGCCTTCTCCGGCCGACGCAGCGAGCCGAACAGCAGGTAGCCGTCGCAGTGACTATTGCCGGTGATCTCCTGCAGCCAATGTTTGAGCCGCTTGCTGGAGATGCGCACGTTCACCGTCATCTGCACGTTGGCGCGGGTGTTGTAGCGCTCCGCCTCGAACTCGACCTCGAACAGCGTATCGCGGTCGGCCGCCGCCTTCTTCCACAGCGTGCCGTGCTTGTTGGGCTTGAAGCCCTGCGCCGCCAGCACGTCGCCGACCTCGGCGCAGGCACGCAGGAACTGCGCCTTCGGGTCGAGCGTGCGATTGGCATCGTCCTCGCGCCAGGCGCGCCACTGGGCGAGGCGCTGGTCGAGCATCGCCCGCACCCGCTCGAAGTTCTCCCAGGTGTTCTCGACGTGGTAGGTGCTCTCGTACTCGAAGCCGTGCGCCTCGGCGTGGCGGTTGAACAAATCGCAGTAGTCGCCCAGGTAGTCGCCGTGCTGGCGGGCGAACGGCGATTCGTCGCCCGTGTTGTAGTAGTCGATGGCGAAGGCGTTGCCTTCCTCGTTCAGATCCTCGTCCCAGAACTTGCTGTCACAGGCCCGCAACAGGAACTCCAGGCCGGTGATCTCGCGCCGCTGCAGCGCAGCCAGCAGGTCTGCCGAGTCCTCGCGGTGAACCTCTCCCGCCATGCCCTGGCCGAAGGCCCAGGCCAGGAACATGCCGATATGGATGCCGCCGTTCTCCTCCGGCAGGCCCGCCGGATAGTCGCCGCCGGAATGCCAGTCGATCCTGTCGTACGCCATGCTGTCCTCCTTCCCTGGTGGTGATCGGCCGCTCAGGGCCGGCCGATGTCGGCGAAGCTCGCCTGGGTGTGCTGGGCCAGCACCTCGGCTGCCAGCTCCACCTCCAGGCCGCGTCGGCCGGCGCTGACGTGGATGGTCGGGTAGCGCCGGGCGCTCTCGTCGATGAAGGTGCGCAGGCGCTTCTTCTGCCCCAGCGGGCTGATGCCGCCCACCAGGTAGCCGGTGCTGCGCTGGGCCTGCTGTGGATCGGCCATGTCGGCCTTCTTGGCGCCGGCGGCGTGGGCCAGAGCCTTGAGGTCGAGGCTGCCGGCCACCGGCACCACCGCCACCAGCAGCTCGCCCTTCTCGGTGGCGGCGAGCAGCGTCTTGAACACCTGCGCCGGGTCCAGGCCGAGCTTCTCGGCGGCCTCCAGGCCATAGGAGGCAGACTTGGGGTCGTGATGGTAGCTGTGCACCTTGTGCTCGGCCTTGGCCTTTTTCAGCAGATCGATGGCGGGCGTCATGTTCGAATGTGAAAATCCCAGTCGGAATTCGCGTACCTTAGCGGAAAAAACCGCCGGGAGCAGTTTTTAACCTCGCCCGGCGACGGCCCGCAAGAGTGGCTGCCATGGATGGCTGGCATGACGGTCGCCTGCGGCCGGCAGCTCGCTATAATCGCCCGACCCACGCCGAAGGACAGCCCATGAGCCTCCCGCCCCGCCAGCAGAGCATCCTCGAACGCGCCCGCGAGCGCGGCTACGTCAGCATCGACGAGCTGGCCCAGGCCTTCGCCGTGACCCCGCAGACCATCCGCCGCGACATCAACCAGCTCGCCGAACAAGGGCTGTTGCGCCGCACCCACGGCGGCGCGGCGAGCGAGGCATCGAGCATCCAGAACACCGCCTACGCCATGCGCGCCGGGCAGATGCGCGACGAAAAGCAGCGCATCGCCGAGGCCGTCGCCGCAGCCATCCCCGACCATGCCTCGCTGTTCATCAATATCGGCACCACCACCGAGGCCATCGCCCGCGCGCTGCTCGGGCACAAGCACCTCAAGGTGATCACCAACAACCTGCACGTGGCCGCCACCCTGGCCGACAAGGCCGACTTCGAGGTGCTGGTGGCCGGCGGCAGCGTGCGCGCCGACGGCGGCGTGGTGGGCCAGACGGCGGTGGACTTCATCCAGCAGTTCAAGGTCGACTTCGCCGTGGTCGGCATCAGCGGCATCGACGAGGACGGCAGCCTGCTGGACTTCGACTACCAGGAAGTGCGCGTCTCCCAGGCGATCATCGACAACGCCCGGCAGGTGCTGCTGGCCGCCGACTCCAGCAAGTTCGGGCGCAACGCGGTGGTGCGCCTGGGCGCCATCGCCCTGGTCGACCACCTCTACACCGACGCCCCGCCCGCCCCCGCCATCGCCCAGCTGCTGGCCGAGCAGCAGATCCGCCTGCATATCGTCTGAACATAGGGCGGGCGCAACCCGCGCGGCCCCTGCCTCCGATGCACATGCGGGTTGCACCCGCCCTACTCCCACTTGCCGACGTCCGGGCTGGCGCAAGCGCGCTCGTTCGGCTAGGCTATTTTCGGAAACGAATATTTAATTTCGAATTCAAACAAAGGTGCCTCGCCATGCCGCACAGCCAGACGCCCCCCATCGCCGAAATCTACGACCTGGCCGTGGTCGGCGGCGGCATCAACGGCGCCGGCATCGCCGCCGACGCGGCCGGGCGCGGCCTGTCGGTGTTCCTCTGCGAACGCGACGACCTGGCCAGCCACACCTCGTCGGCCAGCAGCAAGCTGATCCACGGCGGCCTGCGCTACCTGGAACACCACGAATTCCGCCTGGTGCGCGAGGCGCTGGCCGAGCGCGAGGTACTGCTGGCCAAGGCGCCGCACATCGTCAAGCCGATGCGCTTCATCCTGCCGCACCGTCCGCACCTGCGCCCCGCCTGGATGATTCGCGCCGGCCTGTTCCTCTACGACCACCTGGGCAAGCGCGAGAAGCTGGCGGGCTCCCACGGCGTGCGCTTCGGCGCCGGCAGCCCGCTGCGCGCGGAGATGGTGCGCGGTTTCGAATATTCCGACTGCTGGGTCGACGACGCCCGTCTGGTGGTGCTCAACGCCATGGCTGCCCGCGAACGGCGTGCCCACATCCACACCCGCACCCGCTGCGTCAGCGCCCGGCGCAGCAAGGGCCTGTGGCACCTGCACCTGGAGCGCGCCGACGGCAGCCTGTTCTCGATCCGCGCGCGCGCCCTGGTCAACGCCGCCGGCCCCTGGGTGGCCCGCTTCCTCGGCGAGGACCTGAAGCAGAAGGCGCCCTACGGCATCCGCCTGATCCAGGGCAGCCACATCGTGGTGCCGCGCCTGCATGACCAGGACAAGGCCTACATCCTGCAGAACGAGGACCAGCGCATCGTCTTCGTCATCCCCTGGCTGGAGCGTTTCAGCCTGATCGGCACCACCGACCGCGAATTCACTGGCGACCCGGCGCGGGTGACGATCAGCGACGAGGAGACCGACTACCTGCTGGCCGTGGTCAACGCCCACTTCAAGCGCCAGCTGGGCCGCACCGACATCCTGCACAGTTACTCCGGCGTGCGCCCGCTGTGCGACGACGAATCCGACATGCCCTCGGCGATCACCCGCGACTACACCCTGTCGCTGGCCGGCGCCCCCGGCGAGGCGCCGCTGCTGTCGGTGTTCGGCGGCAAGCTGACCACCTACCGCAAGCTCGCCGAGTCGGCCATGGCCCTGCTGGCGCCGACCTTCCCCCGCCTCGGCCCGGCCTGGACCGCCCAGGCGCCGCTGCCCGGCGGCGAGGATATGACCAGCCGCGAGGCGCTGGCGGAGCAACTGGTCACCCGCTTCGGCTGGCTCGACCGCGACCTGGCCCGGCGCTGGACCGCCACCTACGGTAGCCGCGCCTGGCGCCTGCTGGAAGGCGTGCGCCAGCAAGGCGACCTGGGCGAGCACCTGGGCGCCGGCCTCTACACCCGCGAAGTGGACTATCTGCGCCGCGAGGAATGGGCGCAGGAGGCCGAGGACATCCTCTGGCGTCGCACCAAGCTCGGCCTGTTCATGACACCCGGCCAGCAGGCGCGCCTGCGCGACTACCTGCACGGCAGCCAGCCGGCGCCGCAGCCGGTCATCCAGGCCGCTTCGCTCTAGAGGCTCGATGCCGCCGGGCTGTACGGTTCCAGGTGGGCCAGTTGGGTGTCGTCCAGGCGATGTGCCTGCAGGTGCGGCAGCACGGCGGCCAGCAACGGTTCGCGGAAGGCGCTCTGGAAGCGGTGTGCCAGTCCCGGGATCAGGCGCAGCTGGCTGCCACGGATATGTGCGGCCACGTGCACCCCGTGCATCACCGGCAGCAGCGGATCGGCCGTGCCATGCACCACCAGGGTCGGCACCCGCAGGCGGTTGAGCATCTCCACCCGGCTCGGCTCGGCGAGAATCGCCAGGATCTGCCGCTGCACACCCTGCGGATTGAAGGCGCGGTCGTAGCTGCGCTCGGCCTCGTGCAGCAACTGGATGCGCTCCACCGGCTGGCCGGGGCTGCCAAGGGCGGCCAGCAGATCGGCCTGCTGCTCGATGGCGGCCTGCCGGCTCGGTGCCTCGCGCCGCGCCAGTTGCGTCAGCAGTTCGGCGCTGGGTGGCGGCAGGCCGGGCGCGCCGGAGCTGGTCATCACCAGGGTCAGGCTCTCCACCCGCTGCGGCGCGAGGTCGGCCATGTGCTGAGCGATCATCCCGCCCATGCTGGCGCCAAGCACGTGGAAGCGGCGCACGCCCAGCTCGTCCATCAGGCCGAGGGCGTCACCCGCCATGTCGCGCAGCGAATAGGGCGCGGTGGCTCCCAGGCCAAGCTGGAAGCGCAATACCTCGTAGCCCAGATTGGCGGGCGGCGGCTCATGGCGCCAGGTCGACAGGCCGACGTCGCGGTTGTCGAAGCGGATCACCCGGAAACCCTGCTGGCAGAGGCGCTCGACCACCTCGTCCGGCCAGTGGATCAGTTGCCCGCCCAGGCCCATCACCAGCAGCAGGGCTGGATCGCTGTCGCGGCCGATGCTCTGGTAGACCAGGCGCACGTCGCCCACGTCCGCCGTGGCGGCCGGCACCTGCACATCGCATTTCGCGGCCGCAAAGGACGGCCAGCCACACAAGAGTGCGGCGAATAGAAGCCACGCACGCATCGGAAACACCCAGAACGCAGAACCCCAGTAGGACGCAAGTTTGCTGACGTTCAAGGGTTCCCGCTGCCACAGTTCGATGACAGTTTGATGAAGAATGCCGAGCGGTAGTGACCCGGGCCGGATTCAGATCCTGTTCACGGTCCTCTGGATCAAGGCCCTCTATCTGGGCACTGCAGCTGCCTGCCCCTGGATTCCCGCCTACGCGGGAATGACGGCTCCGGAAGAAACCCTCACCCCAGCCTCGTCATCCCCGCGCAGGCGGGGATCCAGAAGGGGGCGCTACCACACGTAACGGAGCCGTTTTTAACGCTGTGTGGCCGACAGCCAGAAGATCGTGAACAGGCTCTCAGAGCAGGAAGGCGGCGGCCAACCCTCCACCCACCGCCAGCACCAGGAGCATCAGGCCGATGCCCAGCGCCGCGCCGCCGCTCTTGGCTGCTACCGGAGGCGGCGCGGCCTGGGCGCGGGCGGCGGCGTGCAGCGGGTTGACGGTCCCCTGGGCGCTCCTGGGGGTCGACCGGGGCATGGGCCGGGGCAGATCGACGGCACGCACGAACACGGTGGCGTCCTCGCCGACCTCCTCTTCCGCCTCCCGGGCCTCGACCCTGGGGCCGATCACCAGCAACACCACCGAGCCCATGCGCACCTGATCGCCGGGCTCGAGCACCGCGCCGCTGGTTTTCTCGCCGTTGACCGTCAGCCCGTTGGCGGAGGCCAGGTCCTTGACCTCCAGGCCATCATCGCGCAGGAAGAACTCGCAGTGGCGGCGCGACAGCTGGGCATCACTGAAGCACAGCTCGCACTTCACCGAGCGGCCGAAGGTCATCGAGCCGCTGATGTGGAACTTGCGCCCCTCGTGCTCACCCTGGATCACCTGCAGGAACCAGCGCTGGCCGACCTCGGCACGGGCGCCGGCCTTGCCCGGGTCGACCAGCAGCAGCTCGACGTCACCCAGACGCACCCGGTCGTCCGAGCGCAGCTGGTAGCGGCTGGCAACGCGCTCGTCATTGACGAAGGTGCCCTGCTCGCTCTCGCAGTCGCTGATGTAGTAGAGGCCGCCCTCCTGGCGGATCTCGGCGTGGAAGGCGCTGATGCCGGGGTCTTCCAGCACCAGGTCGTTGCGCCGGTCGCGGCCCAGGGTGAAACGCTCCTCGACCAGCCAGACGGGGGCCTGGCGGCTGTCCTTGAAATGCAGTTTGAGCATGGATGCGTTCCTACTGACCGAAGAGGTTGTTCCAGACACGTTTGATCGGGTTGCTGTCGTGTTCGCGCTCGACCTTGGCGGCCGCGGCGCGGGTGCTGGCGACACGGGCCTCGTCAAGCAGCCGCTGGTGCTCGCCGCGCATGCGCAGCAGCTCGGTGTTCTGCGGCTCGGCCTCCAGGCCCCGCTCGATCATCGCCAGCGCGCCGGGGAAGTCGCTACGTCGGTAGGCGCTGCCGGCCAGTTCGCGGTAGCGCAGGGCCACCCGGTTGAGCCCGGCCAGGGCCTCGGCGTTGTCCGGCGACCAGCCGAGCACCTGGCGGAAGTAGTGCACCGCGCTGTCGCCCTCCGGCAGCAGCAGGCGCTTGTCGGCGATGCTCTGCTCCGCCAGCGCCAGGGAGCGGGCGATACGCGCCGCCAGCAGCCGCTGCAGGCCCTCGAGCGCCCCGGCGTGCTGCGGGTCGATGGCCAGGACCTGGCGATAGTAGAAGTCGGCGTTGTCCTCGGCGGGCTCGGTCAGCAGGCCCTCGGCCAGGCGCTGGTCGGCCTGGACCAGCAGCGCGCCGATGCGCGACTCGCGGATGCGCCGCAGGCCATTCAGCGCCTCGCCATTCTGCTCGTCGAGCGCCAGCACCCGGTTGAAGTAGTGCTCGGCGCTGTCCCCCTCCGGTTCGACCAGATGGCCGCTGGCGAAGCGCTGCTCGGCCTCGTCCAGCAGGGCCTGGAGTTCCCGGCGCTCCTTGAGGTACAGGCCGGCGAAGGTCAGGGTGCCGATCAGCACCAGCACGCTCAACGTCGCCAGCAGCGGCATGGCAGACCGGCGGCGGCGCGGCGCGGGCGCCCCCGTGACCGGCGCCGCGGGGCGTATCTGGGTCTGCTCCAGGTCGCTCAGCTCCACCTCGTCCAGCGCGGCCAGCAGGGCGCGGCAGTCGGCGAAGCGCTGGTCCGGGCTCTTCGCCAGCATGCGCGCCAGCACGCCACGGAAGGCGCCTAGGCTGTCCGCCAGCGGCGGCTCCATCTGCACGTGATTGACCACCGTCTGGGTGTAGTTGCCGCCACGGAAGGGATTGCTGCCGGTCAGCATCTCCAGAAGGATCACGCCCAGGCTGTAGATGTCGCTGCGCGCGTCCAGCGGCTGGCACTGGGCCTGCTCCGGGCTGCTGTAGGCCGGGCTGCCGACGGCGACGCCGAACTGGGTCAGCTCGCTGTCGATGTCCAGGTCCTTGGCCACGCCGAAGTCGGTGAGCACGGCGGTTCCGTCGGCGCGGAACAGCACGTTGGCCGGCTTCACGTCGCGGTGCACCATGCCCTTGTCGTGGACCACGGCCAGGCCGCTGGCGATCTGCCTGACGACCTCCAGCGCGCGCTCGGGGGCGAACAGCTCGCCCTTGTGCCGCGCCAGGTCGCCGCCCGGCAGGAACTCCATGGCCAGGTAGTGGCGGCCATCGGCGAGGCGGTCGATGTCGTGGATGGTGATGATGGAGGGGTGGTTGAGCGAGGCGACCATGTGCGCCTCTCTGACGAAGCGCTGGCTGAAGGCTTCGTCCTCGGCGCGGCGCAGCACCTTGATCGCCACCTTGCGGCTCAGCGATTCCTGGGTGGCCAGGAAAATCTCGGCCATGCCGCCCTTGCCCAGTTGTCCATGCACCCGGTAGCCGGGAATCTCAAGCAGAGTGGTGGCCATGATGTCGATCGTTCAGTGCTTGCGGGAGTGGAGCCACCGGCTGAGGAAATTGCGCGGCTTGGCGTCGATCTTCGTCGATTCGGGCAGGCTGTGGCCCAGGACGATGCAGGAGATATTGTCCTTGCCGCCCAGCCGGTTTGCCAGCCCTATCAGTTGCTCGACCAGCTCGTCGAGGGTCGCCGCACCAGCA
Organism: Pseudomonas sp. GD04015; assembly: GCF_029837675.1. Lineage (NCBI taxonomy): Bacteria > Pseudomonadati > Pseudomonadota > Gammaproteobacteria > Pseudomonadales > Pseudomonadaceae > Pseudomonas > Pseudomonas sp. GD04015. Next base: position 86,348 of record NZ_JAOEEE010000010.1, read on the forward strand.
CAGACCTCCTCGATCTGGCCGTCGTTCAACTCGCCGGTCAGGCCATCGCTGCACAGCAGCAGCAATTCACCGGGCGCCAGGCGCCCTTGCACCCTGCCGACCTCGAGGAACTCCTCGCTCAGCCCCAGGCACTGGGTAACGATATTGCGCCGCGGATGCTGGCGGGCCTCCTCGACGCTCAGCTCGCCGGCGTCGATCATCGCCTGCACCCAGCTGTGGTCGCGGGTCAGGCGGGCGATCCCGTCCAGAGTGACGAGGTAGGCGCGGCTGTCACCGATCCAGGCCACCTCGAAGTCGGCGCCGACGAAACGGGCGGCGACGACGGTGCTGCCCATGCGCCGGCCACCGTTGTCCCTGCCCGCGTCGAGGACCGCCTGGTTGGCGGCGTGGATCGCGGCCTCGAGATCGTCGCCGGCGGCAACCGCCGCGCGCAGGGTGTCCAGCGCCAGCGCGCTGGCCACCTCGCCGAACTGGTGCCCGCCCATGCCGTCGGCCACCGCCCACAGGCCGAACTCGGGGAGACAGAGCACGGCATCCTCGTTGTGCCCGCGCACCCGCCCCGTCACGCTCTGCGCCGCGAACCCCAGGAACTGCATCGACATGACAGTCGCTCACCCTCCGAAATGCATTGCCGCGCATGATGCTGGGCCGGGCCGGCGCTGTCAGCCCGAAGCGCTCGAAGTGTTAAGCAGTCATCAGCGTTCGCGGCGTATCTCATAACCGCGCTGCCCCGGATAGCGCTGCACCTCCAGCCCGCCCGGGTACTCGACGCTCTGGCGGATGCCGCCGCTCTGACGCACGGCGGAACCGCCACGTATCTCCACCTGGCTGCGGCCGTAGCCCAGCCCCGGCACGGCGTGGCCGCCGTAGAGCGGATAGCTCTGGCTGCGGCTGTAGGTGCTGACGCTGCCACTGGCGCCGGGGCTGACGTATTCGATGGGGATCGGCCAGTATATCGGCTCGGCGGCCAGCACCGCTCCGCTCAGGGCGCCGGTCAGCAGCAGTACGACGATCCGCATGGGAAACCTCCACCTCTTCGATCAGCCGATGCTACGCCCCAAGGCACGGGCTGCGAAGCCTGGCCAGCACCGCGCCACGATTGGCAAGCGGAGCGGCGCCGCTATCATGCGGCGCTTTTTTCGGGATGCCATCTCCATGCCCTGGCGCTGTGCCCTGCTGTTGCTCTGCTGTATCTCCCTGCCCTCCCACGCCGCGCCGCCACGCACCTTCGCCGAGGCGAAGAAGATCGCCTGGCAACTCTATGCCCCGCAGTCGGTGGAGTTCTATTGCGGCTGCCGCTACAGCGGCAACCGGATCGACCTGAGAAGCTGCGGCTACACGCCCCGCAAGAACCCGCAGCGCGCCGCACGCATCGAATGGGAGCACCTGGTGCCGGCCTGGGTCATAGGCCACCAGCGACGCTGCTGGAAGCAGGGCGGGAGGCAGCATTGCGCGCACAGCGACGACACCTTCCGCCGCGCCGAGGCCGACCTGTTCAACCTGGTACCCAGCATCGGCGAGATCAATGGCGACCGCAGCAACTTCCCCTTCGCCTGGCTGCCGCAGAAGCCCCACCAGTACGGGACCTGCCCGATGGTGGTCGACTTCAAGGCCGGCAAGGCCATGCCCCGCCCGGAAGTACGCGGCATGATCGCCCGCACCTACCTCTACATGAGCCAGCGCTACGGCCTGCGTCTGTCACGGCAGGAACGCCAGCTGTTCGACGTGTGGAACCGGCACTATCCGGCCAAGCCCTGGGAGCGCCAGCGCAACCAGCGCATCGCCTGCGTCATGGGCTGGAGCAACCCCTTCGTCGAAGAAGCGGACCTGCGCGCCTGCCCCGGACCATTTAACGGAAAAGGCAGAAAAGATTAGATAAATGGACGTTTTACCTGTAGGGTGGCGGGACTGTGTTGCATGTGTCACCGCAAATCGACCGGTTTAGATCTCGGTCCGACCTACCTCGGTTTCTTTACTCTTTGCACTCAGTCATCGCCTGGGCTGTTCCAGCGCTATGTTCACTTTGTTCAAGGAGATATTCCATGTCCGCACGTCAAACCGGCACCGTCAAATGGTTCAACGACGAGAAGGGTTTCGGCTTCATCACTCCGGAAAGCGGCGCCGACCTGTTCGTGCACTACCGCTCCATCCAGAGCGCCGGCTTCAAGAGCCTGAAGGAAGGCCAACAGGTTTCCTTCATCGCTGTACAAGGCCAGAAAGGCATGCAGGCTGACGAGGTTCAGGTCATCTGACCCTCAGCTCTGCCGAAAAAACCGGCCCACGGGCCGGTTTTTTTATCCCTGTCACTTTTGCTATGCCTTCGTATAGCTCCGACATTCCTCGAGGGGGAAACCATGCGCGTCAAGAAAGTCCAGCAACCCAAGCCGCAACCGGCAGTGGAAACCCGCGAATCCCTCGAAGCCCAAGTAGCCGCCTTCCTCAATTCGGGTGGTGAAATCCAGCAGATCGCCAAGGGCGTCAGCGGCCAATCCTGGTCCGCCCCCAGCCGCCACATCGTCATCAGCAGGAAGTAGACCCTTCCAGTAATCGGCAGATAATGGCACTTTGCCCGAACATCCTTGCCGATACGAACAAAGCCCTGCATTCTTGGCTCATAACAATGACAACATGCCATGAGGTAGAGAGCCGCGCTGATGTTCAAGCGACTGCGCAACGACTTTCAGCTGTCCATCATCACGCTGATGGGCATCATCGGGGTGGGTGGCATCACACCCTATGCGTTCTACCGCCTGCTGCACGGCAACCTCATGGTGGGCATTGCCGACACGGTGATCGTGCTATCAACCCTGATCGCCGTCATCTACGCCTGGCGCACCGGTGATACGGAAAAGCCCGGCCTCTACCTGGCAGGAGTCTTCTCCGTCGGCGCCACGCTGATCGCCATCAACCTGGGGGTCAACGGCCTCTTCTGGATCTACCCGCTGATCCTCTTCAACTTCTTCATGGTGTCACCAGGCAAGGCGATAGCCGCCAGCCTGCTGGTGCTCGCGGGACTGGTGGGGCACGCCCTGTGGACGCCCGGCAGCGTGTTCGAAAGCCACTACCAGATGGTTTCCTTCCTGGTGACCAATGCCATGGCCGGCGTACTGACCTTCATCTTCGCCTACCGCACCCGCACCCAGCGCGAACAACTGCAACTGCTGGCCATCCAGGACCCGCTGACTGGCGCCCGCAACCGGCGAGCGATGAACGAGGAGCTGAAGATCGCGGTATCCAGCAAGCGCCGGCATGGACGCAGCTACGGGGTGTTGGTCATGGACCTGGACCACTTCAAGCAGATCAACGACCTGTATGGCCATCAGGCCGGGGACCAGGTGCTGATCGACTACGTGAAGCTGATCAAGGACTGCTCCCGCCAGGAAGACCGACTGTTCCGCTTCGGCGGCGAGGAGTTTCTCCTGCTGCTTCCGGACACCGATGCACAAGGCCTCGAGGCAGCAGCACAGAACCTGCTGAAGACCGTGCATGAAGGCCTCCGCGGCCCCGGCGGCCCGGTGACCGTCTCGATCGGAGGAGCCCTACTGAATGCCGAGGAGCCCTGGGGCCACTGGCTGCAGCGTGCAGACCAGTGCCTCTACCAGGCCAAGAAGGAAGGTCGCAACCGCGCCATCATGCACACCGCGACGACCGCCTCCATGGCCTGAAGGCGATCAAAAGAGAATTCCGGAGAAGGAGATCGGACTCGAAGATGCCGCACCGTGTCGGCACACCCGCGAAGTGGCGCCCCCTGCTGGAGTCGAACCAGCATCTAACCCTTAGGAGGGGTTTATTCTATCCATTGAACTAAGGGGACATATGCTGCCGATAGAGCCACCGACCTCAGCTATCCATTTGAATTATCTGGACAACTGCCTCGTACAGCGCGCCGTATGCTAACTGGCATCCGCATGTTTGTCATGTGATTTACACCCGCTCCACCGCACACCACGCCCATTGCCCAGCACCCACCCCAGACGCGCGCACTTGCTCAGCAGTTCGCCCTTTGTCGCGTTTTGCCTAACCGAACACATTTCTGACGGCCGGTGCTGGCAATGCGCCTTCACCCGAACCAAAATAAACGACGTATAATTGGCGCCAATTAGCAGGACAACCAGCAAATAACCCGATGCTGCCGCCTCACTGAACGAGCAACAGCTGCTGCGGTCAAACGAGCGACAGTCAGTAGCTGAATGCCAGCATCGCCCTCCTGAACTAACCGGTTTATATATACGCCCCTATGAAACAGGCCATCTATTCCAGCCGTACAGCTGACAAATTCGTAGTCCGCCTCCCTGACGGAATGCGTGAACGCATCGCCGACGTGGCGCGTAACCATCACCGCAGCATGAACTCGGAAATCATCGCCCGCCTGGAACAGAGCCTGGTTCAGGAAGGTGCGCTGGGCGACGAACTCAATCTGCGCCTGGACAGCCCCGAGCTTTCCCTGCACGAACGCGAACTGCTCCAGCGCTTTCGCCAACTCTCCCACCGACAACAGAATGCCCTCGTGGCGCTGATTGCCCACGACACGGAGCTTGCCGCCCAGGAAGCCTGAGCCTCCAGCGACGAGCAACAAAAAATGCCAGTCGGCCATGCCGACTGGCATTTTTGTTTTCGGCGCCCCGTCAGAGGAGAAACAGGGTCGCCAGGCCGAGAAAGATGAAAAAGCCGCCACTGTCAGTCATGGCGGTAATCATCACACTGGCGCCCATCGCCGGGTCCCGCCCCAGACGGATCAGCGTCATGGGAATCAGCACGCCCATGAGCGCGGCGAGCAGCAGGTTGAGCGTCATGGCACCCGTCATCACCAGCCCCAGCGACCAGCTGTCATAAAGCCAGAAGGCCACCACGCCAATCACGCCGCCCCACAGCACGCCGTTAATCAGCGCCACACCCAGCTCCTTGCGCAGCAGACGTGACGTGTTACCAGTACTGACCTGGTCCAGCGCCAGGGCGCGCACGATCATGGTGATGGTCTGGTTGCCGGAGTTACCGCCGATGCCAGCCACGATCGGCATCAACGCGGCCAGGGCCACCAACTTTTCGATCGAGCCCTCGAACAAACCGATCACCCGCGATGCCAGGAAGGCGGTGACCAGGTTGACCGCCAGCCACGCCCAGCGGTTGCCGACCGATTTCCACACCGACGCGAAGATATCCTCCTCCTCGCGCAGACCGGCCATGTTGAGCACTTCGCTTTCGCTCTCCTCACGGATCAGGTCGACCATCTCGTCGATGGTCAGACGACCGATCAGCTTGCCATCCCTTTCCACAACCGGAGCCGAGATCAGGTCGTAGCGCTCGAAGGCCTGAGCCGCATCGTGAGCATCTTCGTCCGGATGGAAGCTCACCGGATCGCTGGCCATCACCTCGCCGACCTGCTTGTCCGGGTCGTTGACCAGCAGGCGCTTGATCGGCAGCACCCCCTTGAGAATGCCGTCGTAGTCGACCACGAACAGCTTGTCGGTGTGCCCCGGCAGCTCCTTCAGGCGACGCAGGTAGCGCAGCACCACCTCGAGACTGACATCCTCGCGAATGGTCACCATCTCGAAGTCCATCAGCGCACCGACCTGGTCGTCCTCGTAGGACAAGGCCGAACGCACCCGCTCGCGCTGCTGGGCGTCCAGGGACTCCATGAGTTCGAGCACGACGTCACGCGGCAGCTCCGGCGCCAGGTCGGCCAGCTCGTCGGCATCCAGATCCCTGGCGGCGGCCAGGATCTCGTGATTGTCCATGTCCGCGATCAGCGATTCGCGAACAGCGTCGGATACCTCGAGGAGAATGTCGCCGTCGCGCTCGGCCTTGACCAGCTGCCAGACCGTCAGGCGGTCACCGAGAGGAAGGGCTTCGAGAATGTGGGCGACGTCGGCGGAGTGCAGCTCATCGAGCTTGCGCTGAAGTTCGACGAGGTTCTGCCGGTGAACCAGGCTTTCCACCAGATCCTGATGCTGACCTTCCTGGCGATGGGTCAGGCTCTCCACCAGGCGGTGGCGATGCAGCAGTTCAACCACCTGGGCGAGGCGGTCCTGCAGGCTCTCTTGCGGCTTCTTGGCTTCTACTTCAGTCATACGGCACGCTCCACCCCAGCAGCAGGGCGCGCCGCAGGGGTCAATCAGTCAAAACGCGATTGGGCGAAGAACAGTTTGAGTAACTACTGGGTAAGTCCATGGTGGCGATCCACGAGCCCCGGCGGGGCTGACGCTTCAATGATAGCACTCCCGCCCGCGCCGACGCGATAAAATCAGGGCTAGAACAAGCACTTGCGGCATCCCTCGGCTCGCTTGCCCCTGCCCTTTCCGACGCATCCATCCCATGAGAGGACACGCTGGCGCCAGGAAAAATTCCGGCTAGGCTGGAGAATGAAATCGTCATGGAGGACGAATCATGCTGCGAGTCATCCGCGCCGGAATCTGCGCATCCCTGCTCTACCCCGCCATCGGCACCCAGGCCACCACCGTGCTCCGCTGCGAGGACGCCAAGGGCCATGTCACCTATACCCTGCACGGCTGCCCGGAGAGCGCCAGCCAGGACCTACAGGAAGCCCGCAACCTAACGCCCGGCAAGGGCAAGGCCGTGCCACTGGCCAAGACCAGCAAGACTCGTAGCCAGGAGAAAGGCGAGAAGAAGGACGAATCGCAAGTCGTGGTAGTCGGCACCCGGCAGGACGGCTGCGGCAACAGGCTCAGCTCCAGCGAGCGGCGCAGCGCAGTCATTCGCCAGGAGGTGCGCGGCGGCATGAGCCGCCGGGACGTGGAAAGCGCCCTGGGCACGCCGGACAAGGTCACCAGCACCGACGGCCAGACCCGCTACCACTACGCCGACAGGCAAGGGAATCGCCGCCAGGTGACGTTCGACGAGCACGGCTGCGTGAGGGAAAAAGGCAGACACTGAAAAGCAGAAGGCCCGCATCTCTGCGGGCCTTCCAAGTATGGCGCACTCAGGAGGATTCGAACCTCCGACCGCCCGGTTCGTAGCCGGGTACTCTATCCAGCTGAGCTATGAGTGCGTGTGGCGCTTTTAGACCAGATCACCGCTGGTTGAAGCAAAATGGCTTGCATCGCTGCAAGCCATTTCAAGATGGCGCACTCAGGAGGATTCGAACCTCCGACCGCCCGGTTCGTAGCCGGGTACTCTATCCAGCTGAGCTATGAGTGCGTGGGTTGCGCATTATAAAGAGCCTCACCTTACGGTCAAGCACTTTTCCGAATAAGCTCAATGACTTACCGAACCTAGCGCAAACACAACCGGAGTTGTGAATATGGCGGAGAAGGGGGGATTCGAACCCCCGACACCCTTTTGAGGTGTACTCCCTTAGCAGGGGAGCGCCTTCGGCCACTCGGCCACCTCTCCGCAACACGGGGCGCATGATAACCATGTTTTCCCCGTTTGCAAAGACAAAATTTCGAGAAAAATTAGTGGCTTGGTTCGTCGCCCTTCTCTTTCTGGATACGCTGGTAAATCTCCTCACGGTGCACGGCGACTTCCTTCGGAGCGTTGACGCCGATGCGCACCTGGTTACCTTTCACACCCAACACGGTGACAGTGACATCATCACCCACCATCAGGGTCTCTCCGACCCGGCGAGTCAGAATCAGCATTCCTTTCTCCTTACGGATTGAATTACGGGACAACAGTCTGCAAGAAATAAAATGGTGACGGCTCCACGTATATCAAGCGCGGCGCCTTCACCCAAGTATTGACCAGCAAGAGCAAAAGAAAAGTCCCCTGCCAAACCGGCCAAAAACGAGAAAGGCGCGGATGACCGCGCCTTTCGAATAGAACATCACTCGGCCTGTCGGGCCGGGGCATCCAGCTCGAAGGCGGTGTGCAGCGCGCGCACGGCCAGTTCCAGGTATTTCTCCTCGATGACCACGGAGACCTTGATCTCGGAGGTGGAGATCATCTGGATGTTGATGGTTTCCTTGGCCAGCGCCTCGAACATGCGGCTGGCGACGCCCGCGTGGGAGCGCATGCCGACGCCGACGATGGAGACCTTGGCGATGTCGGTGTCGCCGATCACTTCACGGGCGCCCAGTTCGCGCGCGGTGTTCTCCAGCACGCCCATGGCGTTCTGGTAGTCGTTGCGGTGCACGGTGAAGGTGAAGTCGGTGGTGTTATCGTGGGCCACGTTCTGCACGATCATGTCGACTTCGATGTTGGCGGCGCTGATCGGGCCGAGGATCTTGAAGGCCACGCCGGGGATATCCGGTACGCCACGGATGGTCAGCTTGGCCTCGTCGCGATTGAAGGCGATGCCGGAGATGATCGGCTGTTCCATGGATTCCTCTTCATCAAGGGTAATGAGGGTGCCCGGACCCTCCTGGAAGCTGTGCAGCACGCGCAGCGGGACGTTGTACTTGCCGGCGAACTCCACCGAGCGGATCTGCAGCACCTTGGAGCCGAGGCTGGCCATTTCCAGCATTTCCTCGAAGGTGATCTTGTCCAGACGCTGGGCCCTGGGCACCACGCGCGGATCGGTGGTGTAGACGCCGTCGACGTCCGTGTAGATCTGGCACTCGTCGGCCTTCAGCGCCGCGGCCAGGGCCACGCCCGTGGTGTCGGAGCCACCGCGGCCGAGGGTGGTGATGTTGCCTTCCTCGTCCACGCCCTGGAAGCCGGCGACCACGACCACGCGGCCGGCCTTGAGGTCGGCGCGGATCTTCTGGTCGTCGATCTGCAGGATGCGGGCCTTGGTGTGCGCGTTGTCGGTGAGGATGCGCACCTGGTTGCCGGTGTAGGACACCGCCGGCACGCCACGCTTGATCAGGGCCATGGCCAGCAAGGCGATGGTCACCTGCTCGCCAGTGGAGACCATCACGTCCAGCTCGCGCGGGACCGGCTGACCGTCGCTGATCTGCCTGGCCAGGTCGATCAGGCGGTTGGTCTCGCCGCTCATGGCGGAGACCACCACGACGATGTCGTCGCCCTTCTCGCGGAATTTCTTCACCTTGTCGGCCACCTGCTGGATACGCTCCACGGTACCGACTGAGGTGCCCCCAAACTTCTGTACGATCAACGCCATGTCAAAAAGCCGCCTGATTCCTCGAAGGGCGCCCATTAAACCCGCATCGGGTCACACTGCCAAGGCCTGCCGGACGCACTGCGGGCCCTGGTTTCAACGTCTCTAGGCGCCTTGCTCGACGAAGGTCGCCGCCAGCGCCAGAGCCTCGTCCAGCTTGCCAGCATCCACGCCACCGCCCTGGGCCATGTCCGGGCGACCACCGCCCTTGCCGCCCACCGCCGCCGCGGCCTGGCGCATCAGGTCGCCGGCCTTGAGCTTGGCGGTCAGGTCCTGGGTGACGCCGGCGACCAGCACGACCTTGTCGTCCTGCACGCCGCCGAGCAGGATCACCGCGCTACCGAGCTTGTTCTTGAGCTGGTCGACCATGGCCAGCAGGGCCTTGCCGTCCAGGCCGTCGAGACGCGAGGCCAGCACCTTGATGCCTTTAACGTCCACGGCCGAGCCGGCCAGGTCGTTGCCGGCGGCGCTGGCCGCCTTGGCCTTGAGCTGCTCCAGTTCCTTCTCCAGCTGGCGATTACGCTCGATCAGGACGGACAGCTTGTCCAGCACGTTGTCGCGGCTGCCCTTGACCAGCGCGGCCGCTTCCTTGAGCTGCTCCTCGGCGCCGTTCAGCCAGGCCAGCGCATGGGCGCCGGTCACTGCCTCGATGCGACGCACGCCGGCGGCCACGCCGCCTTCGCTGGTGATCTTGAACAGGCCGATGTCGCCGGTGCGCGCCACGTGGGTGCCGCCGCACAGTTCGACGGAGAAGCCGCCGCCCATGCTCAGCACGCGCACCTGGTCGCCGTATTTCTCGCCGAACAGTGCCATGGCGCCCTTGGCCTTGGCGGTGTCGATGTCGGTTTCCTCGGTCTCGACCGCGGAGTTGCGGCGGATCTCGGCGTTGACGATGTCTTCCAGCTGCTTCAGCTGCTCGGGCTTGATCGCCTCGAAGTGGCTGAAGTCGAAGCGCAGGCGCTGGCTGTCGACCAGCGAGCCCTTCTGCTGCACGTGCTCGCCGAGCACCTGGCGCAGCGCGGCGTGCAGCAGGTGGGTGGCGGAGTGGTTCAGCGCGGTGGCCTGGCGCACCGAGGCGTCGACCTCGGCCTGCAGCTCGGCACCGACCTTGAGGCCGCCCTGGGCGACGATGCCGTGGTGCAGAAAGGCGCCGCCGACCTTGGTGGTGTCACGCACGTCGAAGCGCACGCCGGCTGCGGAGAGGTAGCCGCTGTCGCCGACCTGGCCGCCGGACTCGGCGTAGAACGGCGTCCGGTCGAGGACGATCACGCCCTCCTCGCCTTCGCCCAGGCTGTCGACCGAGCCGCCCGCCTTGAACAGGGCGACGACCTTGCCGCTGCCGCTGGTGCCGGCGTAGCCGAGGAAGACCGTGTCACTGTCGACCTTGACCAGGCTGTTGTAGTCCATGCCGAAGGCGCTGGCGGAGCGGGCGCGCTCGCGCTGGGCCTCCATCTCGCGCTCGAAGCCTTCCTCGTCGAGGGTCAGCTCGCGCTCGCGGGCGATGTCGCCGGTCAGGTCCACCGGGAAGCCGTAGGTATCGTACAGCTTGAACACGATATCGCCGGGAATCACGGTGCCCTGCAGGCCGGACAGGTCCTGCTCGAGGATCTTCAGGCCCTGCTCCAGGGTCTTGGCGAACTGCTCTTCCTCGGTCTTGAGCACGCGCTCGATGTGCGCCTGCTGCTGTTTCAGCTCGGGGAAGGCTTCGCCCATCTCGGCCACCAGGGCCGCGACGATCTGGTAGAAGAAGCTGCCCTTGGCGCCCAGCTTGTTACCGTGGCGGCAGGCGCGGCGGATGATGCGGCGCAACACGTAGCCACGACCTTCGTTGGACGGCGTCACGCCGTCGGCGATCAGGAAACCGCAGGAACGGATGTGGTCGGCCACCACTTTCAGCGAGGCCTGGGCCTGGTTGGCGCAGCCGATGGCCTTGGCCGCGGCGTCGAGCAGGCTCTGGAACAGATCGATCTCGTAGTTCGAGTTGACGTGCTGCAGCACGGCGCTGATGCGCTCCAGGCCCATGCCGGTGTCCACGCTCGGCGCCGGCAGCGGGTGCAGCACGCCGTCCGCGGTGCGGTTGAACTGCATGAACACGTTGTTCCAGATCTCGATGTAGCGATCACCGTCCTCATCCGGGGAGCCGGGCGGGCCGCCCCAGATGTGCTCGCCGTGGTCGAAGAAGATCTCGGTGCACGGGCCGCATGGGCCGGTGTCGCCCATCGCCCAGAAGTTGTCGGAGGCGTAGGGCGCACCCTTGTTGTCGCCGATGCGCACCATGCGCGCGGCCGGCACGCCGACTTCGTTGGTCCAGATGTCGTAGGCCTCGTCGTCGGTGGCGTAGACGGTGACCCAGAGCTTTTCCTTCGGCAGGTTCAGCCACTTGTCGCTGGTCAGGAATTCCCAGGCGTAGTGGATCGCATCGCGCTTGAAGTAGTCGCCGAAGCTGAAGTTGCCCAGCATCTCGAAGAAGGTGTGGTGGCGCGCGGTGTAGCCGACGTTTTCCAGGTCGTTATGCTTGCCGCCAGCGCGCACGCACTTCTGGCTGGTGGTGGCGCGGGTGTAGGCGCGCTTCTCCAGGCCGAGGAAGCAGTCCTTGAACTGGTTCATGCCGGCGTTGGTGAACAGCAGCGTGGGGTCGTTCGCCGGGATCAGCGAACTGGAGGCGACGCGGGTGTGCCCCTTCTCTTCGAAGAAGCGGAGGAAGGCTTCACGGATTTCTGCGCTTTTCATCTATTTCATCCAGGCAAACGGCGGCCACGGCAAAGCCGGCAAAGGGCCGCATTATATAGGCCCGGCGCGGGCTGGACAGCCCGTTTGCGGGGAATTTGGATAGAAAGCGACTATCGAGTACCGAGTTGGTCACGGGAACGAGCGGCCAAGAACACCCTCACCCTACGCGGGCCGCCCCTCCCCCTCTCCCAGGGGGAGAGGGGTGGGTCAGAGTTCGGTGGGGATGATCAGGATGCCGGCGCGCAGGCCGTTCTTGACCCTGGGGTTGGGGAAGATGATGCGCGCACCCTGCTCTTCCACCAGCCAGCGGGTGCCGGCGATGTCCTCGGCCAGCAGGAAGCCCGGCTCCAGTTCGGTGAAATTCTCGATGTCGGCCGGCAGGTGCAGCTTGAAGGCGTCGCTGTGCTTGATCACCTCACGGGACACGGCGAACAGCTGCATGTCGCCCAGCGAGTCGGTTTGCGGCTCGCAGTTCTCGATCAGTTCGCGCAGGCGCTTCTCCAGCAGGTCGAGGTTGACCAGCTGGTTCTGGCCGAACGGTCGTGCCTTGCCCAGCTCCAGGGTGAAGGCCTCGGCGCCCAGGCGCGCGTAGGTGTAGGAGCTGAAGGTGATGCCGGTCTTGCGCTGCAGCAGCACGGCGTCGATGCCGGCGGCGCTCAGTCGGGCCAGCTCGGCGCGCGAGTGCTCGCGACCCTCGACGTAGGGATAGAGGGCGAACTGCTCGATCTTCGAACCGCGGATCGCGGTGTGCAGGTCGTAGTGCAGGCGGGTGCGCCCTTCCTTGCCGAAGAAGACCGCCGCATGGCGTTCCAGCTCGTTGGCGCGCAGGGCCTCGAAGCCGCTACTCTGCTCGTGGCGACCGTCGAACAGGCGGTTGATGTCCTGCTCCACGTAGCGCTCGCCCCGGCGCATGGCCTCGGGGTTGCCGAACAGGAACAGGATGCGCGCCCTGGGCAGCAGCTGCCCGGACGCCACCGCCTGCACCAGACGGTCGAGCAGTTCGATCGGCGCCGTCTCGTTGCCGTGGATGCCGGCCGACAGCAGCAGGTCGAGGCCGCTGTCCTCGCTGGCCGGCGGGGTCACCTCCAGCGCGCCCTCGCCCAGCCAGTGCAGGCGAGCGCCCTCGCGGGTCAGCTGAATCTTCTCGGTCGGCTCGCGGCCGGCCAGGGTCAGTTCGAGCAGTTTGCCGAGGGCGAGCATATAACTACCTCAGAGCCTGTTTACGATCTCGCGAGCTAGAGCCAGGTTAGGCAAAAACAGGCGAGGAAGCGCAGTTTATAAGTGATAAATGAGCATGACTCACTGCGTTCGCCCTTCGGGCTGCGCTTTAGCGCGTTAGCAGCAAGCTGCTTTCCGAGCTGTTTTTAACGACACCTGGCCGACGCGCAGCAGATCGCAAACAGGCTCTCAGTGGTTGCAGTCGGGGCCGTGGACATGGTCTTCGTCGTCATCGCCGGCCAGGTCGGCCGGCTCCATTTCCAGCTGCAGGCCGACCAGGTTGGTGGCCTGCGGGCGCAGCAGCAGGTTGGCGTACTCGGTATCGCCTTCCTCCACGTCCACGCCGATCAGCAGTTGGTCACCGACCGCCTGAATCCACACTTCCCGGCCCTGCCAGACCACGGCGAAGCGGGTGCAGGAGGTTTCCAGCTGGGTGCCGTCGGTATCTTCGAGGATGAGTTGCAGGGCTTCGGACATGTTCAGGATTCTCAGGCGAGTTGGAAGGGGTAGACGGAGCCCAGTTTAAGGATCCGGGTCAGTTCATCCAATGCCGTGCGGCATTCGATCAGCAGTTGCGGGTCGGCCAGGTCGCTCTCGGTCAGGCGGTCGCGGTAGTGCTTGTCGACCCAGGCGTTGAGGGTGTCGAACAGCGTCGGCGTCATCACCACGCCCGGGTTGACCGCCGCCAGTTCCCGCTCGTTGAGCGCCACGCGCAGGCGCAGGCAGGCCGGGCCGCCGCCGTTCTGCATGCTCTGCTTGAGGTCGAACACCTTGACCTCGCGGATCGGGCCGTTGCCGCGGGTCAGCTCGCTCAGGTAGTTCCATACGTTGGCGTTGTTGCGGCACTCCTCCGGCACGATCAGCAGCATGCCGCCGTCTTCGCGGGTCAGCAGCTGGCTGTTGAACAGGTAGGAGCGTACCGCGTCGTCGACGCTCACGGCGTCGCGCGGCACCCTCACCGGCTGGAAGTTGCCGCCGCGGCGGGCCAGCTTGTCGCCCAGCTCGGCCAACACCTTGTCGGTGTCGAGGAAGGCATCCTGGTGATAGAACAGCACCTCGCCGTTGCCCACCGAGATCACGTCGTTGTGGAACACGCCCTGGTCGATCACGTCCGGATTCTGCTGGGCGTAGACCACGCCGTCGTCGGAAAGGCCGTGCAGGCGGGCCACCGCCTGGCAGGCTTCCAGGGTCTGCCGCGCCGGGTAGCGCTGGGGTGCCGGGAAGCGGCTGTCGAAGGCGCTGCGGCCGAACACGAAGAACTCCACGCCGGCCTCGCCGTAGCCCTTGCAGAAACGGGTGTGGTTGGCCGCGCCCTCGTCACCGAACTGGCCCACGGCCGGCAGCGCGGCGTGGTGGGCGAAGTGCTGCTCGTCATTGAACATGGCGCGCAGCACGCGGCTGGTGGTCGGGTGCTCGATGGAGCGGTGGAACTTGCAGTTGAGATTGGCGGCGGTGAAGTGCACACGGCCGTCCACGGTGTCAGCGCTGGGGCTGACGGTGCAGGAGTTGGCCGTCCACATGCTGGACGCGGAGCTGACGGCGGCCAGCAGCGGCATGGATTCCCTGGCTGCCTTGGCGATCACTTCGGCGTCGGTGCCGGTGAAACCCAGGCTGCGCAGGGCGGCGACGTCCTGGCGCTCCTGCGGGGCGAACACGCCCTGCTTGAAGCCCATGTCCATCAGCGCCTTCATCTTGCCCAGCCCCTGCCGGGCCGCTTCCTTCGGGCTGGAGACCGCCTGGCTGTTGCTCTGCGACGCCACGTTGCCGTAGGACAGGCCGCCGTAGTTGTGGGTCGGGCCGACCAGACCGTCGACGTTCATTTCATAGGCGGACATCACAGACTCACTCCCGGGGTCAGGGTGGCGGGCAGGCTCAGGGTTTCACTCTCCAGCGAGGCGACCGGGTACGCGCAGTAGTCGGCCGCATAGTAGGCGCTGGCGCGATGGTTGCCGGAGGCGCCCACGCCGCCGAACGGCGCGCTGCTGGCGGCGCCGGTCAGTTGCTTGTTCCAGTTGACGATGCCGGCGCGGCTTTCGATCAGGAACTGCTCGTAGCGCTCGGGCGAATCGGACAGCAGGCCGGCGGCCAGGCCGTACTGAGTATTGTTGGCTTCGCGGATGGCGCCCTCGAAGTCGTCGTAGCGGATCACCTGCAGCAACGGGCCGAAGAATTCCTCGTCGACGCGCTCGGCGACCTCGCTCACGTCGAGGATGCCCGCGGTCAGCAGCGCGGCGTTGGGCACCGGCTGGATCATTTCCAGCAGCACCGTGGCGCCCTTGTCGAGCAGGTGGCGCTGGGCCTTGAGCAGGTGCTCGGCGGCGGCCAGGGAGATCACCGAGCCCATGAACGGCGCCGGCTGTTCGTCGAAGGCGCCGACCTTGAGGGTCGAGGCCACCGCCACCAGGCGCGCCAGCAGGGCGTCGCCCCACTCGCCGCGCGGCACCAGCAGGCGGCGCGCGCAGGTGCAGCGCTGCCCGGCGGAGATGAAGGCGGACTGGATGATGGTGTAGACGGCGGCGTCCAGATCCTTGACCTCGTCCACCACCAGCGGGTTGTTGCCGCCCATCTCCAGCGCCAGGATCTTGTCCGGACGGCCGGCGAACTGAGCGTGCAGCAGGTTGCCGGTGCGGCTGGAGCCGGTGAAGAACAGGCCGTCGATGTCGGCATGGCCGGCCAGGGCTACGCCGGTCTCGCGGGCGCCCTGCACCAGGTTGAGTACGCCGGCCGGCAAGCCGGCCTCGACCCAGCACTTCACGGTCAGCTCGGCGACCTTGGGAGTCAGCTCACTGGGCTTGAACACTACCGCGTTGCCGGCCAGCAGTGCCGGTACGATGTGGCCGTTGGGCAAGTGGCCGGGGAAGTTGTAGGGGCCGAACACGGCGACCACGCCATGCGGCTTGTGGCGCAGAATCGCCGTCGCATCCGCCAGCGGACCACTCTTCTCACCTGTGCGCTCACGGTAGCTCTGGATGGAGATGGCGACCTTGTTGACCATGCTGGTCACCTCGGTGGCGGACTCCCACAGCGGCTTGCCGGTCTCCTCGCCGATGGCCCGGGCCAGCTCGTCGGCATGGCTCTTCAGGGTGGCGGCGAAGCGTTCGAGGATGGCGATGCGCTCGTCCAGCGGACGGCGCGCCCAGGCCGGGAAGGCGGCGCGGGTGGCGGCCACGGCGGCGGCGACCTGGGCGGCGTCGGCGCCCTGGCCGCTCCACACGGCCTGCTGGGTCACCGGATTGAGCGAGTCGAAGGCCTCGCCCTGCCCGGCCTGCCAGAGACCGGCGATGTAGTGGGTGGTCATTGCTTGCTCTCCTTGGCCGACAGCGGCACGGCGCGCACCTGGCTGCCGGCGCTCATCTGCAGGCGCTTGGCGGTCTGCGGGTCGACCACCAGGGTGCCGGAGGCCACCCGCGCCGGGGCGGCGGCGATGCGACAATCCTGGCGCTTGCGGTTGTGGATCAGGTAGGGGATGGCGTCCTCGCCCGGAGTGCCCACGGCCAGCACCAGGGTCTGGCTGTCGCGCACCGCGCGGATCTTGTCGGTCTCCACTTCGATGGCCGGGCCGGCGTCGAAGATGTCGACGTAGCCCTGGTAGCTGAAGCCCTCGCCCTTGAGCATGGCCAGCGCCGGCTCGGTGTCCGGGTGGACGCGGCCGATGACGCCGCGCGCCTCCTCGGAGAGGAAGCAGGTGTAGAGCGGGAACTTGGGCATCAGCTCGGCGATGAAGGCCTTGTTGCCGACGCCGGTGAGGTAGTCGGCCTGGCTGAATTCCATCTTGAAGAAGTGCCGGCCCAGGCTTTCCCAGAACGGCGAGCGGCCGCCGGCGTCGGACATGCCGCGCATCTCGGCGATCACCTTGTCGCCGAACAGCTCGCGGAACTCGGCGATGAACAGGAAGCGCGCCTTGGACAGCAGGCGGCCGTTGAGCCCGCTGCGGTGGTCGGCGTGGAGGAACAGCGAGCACAGCTCGGAGTTGCCGGTCAGGTCGTTGGCCAGGAACAGGGTCGGGATCTCGCGGTGGATCTTCAGTTCCTGGGAGGCGCTGACGGTGAGGCCGACCCGGTAGTTGTACCAGGGCTCGCGCAGGCCCACGGCGCCGGCCACGGCGGAGATGCCGACGACCTTGCCGTCGTCGTCCTCGAGCACGAACAGGTAGTCGGCGTCGGCCCGCTCGGCTTCGCCGTTGAAGGTCTTCTCCGCCCAACCGACCCGGTGCGCCAGACGCTCCTCGTTGGCCGGCAGGGTGGTCAGGCCGGTGCCGGTGCTGCGGGCCAGGTCGATCAGCGCCGGCAGGTCGGCGCTACGGACGGGACGAACGATCATGGATCCTCCGGATCAGCTATCAGCTTCAAGCGGCAAGCTACAAGTAGATGGGCAGACTGGCTTGCCGCTTGTGGCTTGCAGCTTGCCGCTCGGGTTTATACCGCCACCAGCCGGACGCTGGCGCCCTCGCCCACCGCCAGGACCTCGGCCGCTTCCGGGCTCAGGGTCACCGGCTTGCCGGGCACCCAGTCGAGTTCGGCGATGATGGCGCGGAAGTCCTGCAGCTGGCCGTTGCACACCAGGTACTGGCGCCCGCCCTTGCCCGGCTCGCCGATGCGCACCGGCACCACCCGGCTCTGGGCGATGGAGCGGATGCCCGAGGTGCGCGCGTGCAGGGTCGGGCCGCCGTCGAAGATGTCGATGTAGTGGTCGGTCTCGAAGCCTTCGCGCATCAGGATGTCGAAGGTCACCTGGGCGCGGCTGTAGACCTGGCCCATGGCTTCCTGGGCGCTGTCCGGCAGCAGCGGCACGTAGATCGGGTAGTGCGGCATCAACTCGGCGAGGAAGGTGCGGCTCTTCAGCCCGCACAGGCGCTCGGCGTCGGTGTAGCGCATGTCGAAGAAGTTGCGGCCGACCGCGTCCCAGAACGGCGAGTCGCCCTGCTCGTCGCTGTAGCCGACGATCTCCACCACCACCGCGTCAGCGAAGCGCTCCGGGTGGGCGGCCATGAACAGCAGGCGGCCACGGGAGTTGAGCTCGGCGAAGGGGCTGTCGACCAGGTCGCGCTGCACGTAGAAGCTGGTCAGCAGGCTGTTGCCGGTGAGGTCGTGGCACAGCGAGAGGACGTGGATCTTGTTGTGGATCTTCAGCTCGCGCGAGGCGTGCACGAAGGTCTCGTTGCGGAAGCTGTAGAAGGGTTCCGAGTAGCCCGCCGAGGCGACGATGGCCGAGCAGCCGACCAGCTTGCCGCTGGCCGCGTCCTCGAGGACGAAGAAGTAGCTCTCCTCGCCGTTGAAGCTGACTTCCGCGGCGAAGGAGGCCTCGGACGCGGCGATCTTGTCACCCAGGCGGCCGGCGTCGTCGGGCAGCGAGGTGACGCCCACCGGGCTGTCCGCGGCCAGACGCTGTACCTCGGCAAGGTCCGACATCTGCGCAGGGCGCATCACCAGCATGGCGTCACTCCTTCAGGAACCGCACTCCGCCACGGCGGAGCGTCTCTCGAATAAAAGCTCCAAAAGGCGCGCGGCCCTCTGGAGAAAAGATCGGAACGCAATCCGATCACGCATGGAACGGCTCTTCCTGAGCGCACGGCGGCGCCTCCCTGCGCCGCCGCTGCCGGTCACGGGCGGATCAGCCCTGGACCAGCTTGGCCACGGCCCGCTCGAAGCGGTCCAGGCCTTCGTCGATGTCAGCGTCTTCGACCACCAGGCTGGGGGCGAAGCGCACGGTGTCCGGGCCGGCCTGCAGCACCATCACGCCCTCGGCGGTGGCGGCGTCCAGCACGCTCTTGGCCTTGCCCTTCCAGGCGTCGGTCAGGGCGCAGCCGAGCAGCAGGCCGAGGCCGCGGATCTCGCTGAACAGGCCGTACTGCTCGCCGATCGCCTGCAGGCGCTGCTTGAAGCGCGCGTGCTTGGCCTTGACGCCGTTCAGCACTTCCGGGGTGTTGACGATGTCCAGCACCGCCTCGGCCACCGCGCAGGCCAGCGGGTTGCCGCCGTAGGTGGTGCCGTGGGTGCCGACGGCCAGGTGCTTGGCCAGGTCGGTGGTGGTCAGCATGGCGCCGATGGGGAAACCGCCGCCCAAGCTCTTGGCGCTGGAGAGGATGTCCGGGGTGACGCCGTAGTGCATGTAGGCGAACAGCTCGCCGGTGCGGCCCATGCCGCTCTGCACTTCGTCGAAGATCAGCAGCGCGTTGTGCTGGTCGCACAGCTGGCGGGCGCCTTCCAGGTAGGCCCGGTCGGCCGGCAGCACGCCGCCTTCGCCCTGGATCGGCTCGATCACCACGGCGCAGGTCTTGTCGGAGATGGCCGCCTTCAGAGCGTCCAGGTCGTTGTACGGGATGTGGCTGATGCCTTCGATCTTCGGCCCGAAGCCGTCGGAATACTTGGGCTGACCACCGACGCTGACGGTGAACAGGGTGCGACCGTGGAAGCTGTTGAGCGCAGCGATGATCTCGTACTTCTCCGGACCGAAGCGATCATGGGCGACGCGGCGGGCCAGCTTGAACGCGGCCTCGTTGGCCTCAGCGCCGGAGTTGCAGAAGAACACGCGCTCGGCGAAGGTGGCGTCCACCAGCTTGTGGGCCAGGCGCAGGGTCGGCTCGTTGGTGAACACGTTGGAGATGTGCCACAGGGTATTCGCCTGCTCGGTCAGCGCCTTGACCAGCGCCGGGTGGCAGTGGCCGAGGGAGTTGACGGCGATGCCGCCGGCGAAGTCGATCAGCTCGCGACCGCTCTGGTCCCAGACTCGCGAGCCCTGGCCGCGCACCGGAATGAAGGCGGCTGGAGCATAGTTGGGCACCAGGTACTGGTCGAAATCGGCGCGTTGCACCGGCTCGTGCTGAACGGACATCGGGGCTCTCCTGAAGAAGGCACACAGGTGATGAAAGGATTGTAGGGACTGCCCACGGGCCCGCATTGTCGCCATGCGACAACTTCTTACAGCGGCCACCCGTGATTTTCCGGGGCTTTCGGCAATGCGACAGAAAGGTCCGGAATTGCGCAGTTTAAACGCAGAGGGGCTGGGGCGGGGTAATTCGCTTAACAGCCTGAGCTCGGCGCTTTCCTCGGCCAGGGCTACAGATTTCGCCGCGCAGCGCGGGTCACTTGCCCTTGTGACCGGGAGAAAGTGACCAGAGAGAAGACCACTTCGACATACAGCCTCCTGACGAGGACTCGGGCTACGAGTTGCCTGAAAGCTCTGGCGGAGTTGAATGAAAGCAACGCTTTCATGTAGCCCGGATGCAATCCGGGGTGGGTCGGCGCCTTTTCCCGGATTTCATCCGGGCTACGGGTAGGGTGCGCCGTGCGCACCGATGGCTCGGAGGCGGTGCGCACGGCGCACCCTACGTCAGCGGCACCACAGCCTCTTCAGGAGGGAGCGAAACCAAGGGCCAGAGGTGGGGCAAGTGTTTCTGACTGCTTTTGCACGAAGCTCCGAAAACGAGCCGACTATCCCCGCTCAACCGCCGCCGGCGCGATCTCGAACGGACTGGCACTGCGTCGCTGGTTGCGATCTTCCCGCGGCGTGGCGCCGAAGAAGTTGCGGTAGGCGCTGGAGAAGTGCGGCCCGGAAGAGAACCCGCACGACAGGCCGATCTGGATGATCGACTTGCTGGTCTGCATCAGCAGCTGGCGCGCCTTGTTCAGGCGCAGCTCCAGGTAGTACTGGCTGGGCACGCGGTTGAGGTACTGCTTGAAGATGCGCTCCAGCTGGCGCCGCGACACACAGACGTGCTGGGCGATCTCGTCGGTGGTCAGCGGCTCCTCGATGTTGGCCTCCATCAGCAGCACCGCCTGGGTCAGCTTGGGATGGCTGGAGCCGATGCGGTTCTGCAGCGGAATGCGCTGGCGCTCGCCGCCCTCGCGGATGCGCTCGACCACCAGCTCCTCGCTCACCGCGCCAGCCAACTCGGCGCCGTGGTCGCGGGCCAGCACGGCCAGCAGCAGGTCGAGCACGGCCAGGCCGCCGCAGGCGGTCAGGCGGTCGCGGTCCCAGTCGAACAGGTGGCTGGTGGCGATGACCTTGGGGAAGCGCTCGGTGAAATCGTCCTGCCAGCGCCAGTGCACGGCGGCGCGGTAGCCGTCGAGCAGGCCGAGCTGGGCCAGCGGGTAGACGCCGGCGGACAGGCCGCCGATGGCGAGGCCGCCACGGGCCAGTTGCTTGAGCGCCGAGGCCAGCCCCGGAGCGACCTGGGCCGGCGGCTCGTCGGCCAGCAGGAACAGCTTGTGGCAGCCCTCCAGCCGCCCGGCCCAGGGTTCGCCGGGCATCTGCCAGGCGCCTTGGACCGGCGCTTCGGCCTGCAGGAAGCGCAGTTCGTAGACGACCTCCGGGTGGACGCGCTGCGCCACGCGCAGGGCTTCTTCGGCCAGGGCCAGGGTCATGGGCCTGGTTTCCGGCCAGATGAGGAAACCGATGCAGTGGGCAGTGGACGTCATGGGAGGAGTCTAGTGCCTACTTCAGGCTGCCGGAAAGGAACTGCTTGAGGCGCTCGGACTGCGGGTTGGCCAGCACCTCCTTCGGGCAGCCGGTTTCTTCCACCAGGCCCTTGTGCAGGAAGATCAGCTGGTTGGAGACCTCGCGGGCGAAGCCCATCTCGTGGGTCACCACGACCATGGTGCGGCCCTCCACGGCCAGGTCCTTCATCACCTTGAGCACTTCGCCGACCAGCTCGGGGTCGAGCGCCGAGGTCGGCTCGTCGAACAGCATGACTTCCGGCTCCATCGCCAGGGCACGGGCGATGGCCACGCGCTGCTGCTCGCCGCCGGACATGTGCGCCGGATAGGCACCCTTGCGGTGCGCCACGCCGACCTTGGCCAGGTAGTGCTCGGCCTTCTCGATGGCCTCTTTCTTCGGCACGCCGAGCACGTGCACCGGCGCCTCGATGACATTGTCCAGGGCGCTCATGTGCGACCACAGGTTGAAGTGCTGGAACACCATGGACAGGCGCGAGCGCATGCGCTGCAGCTGCTTGGCGTCGGCGGCCTTGAGCGCGCCTTCCTTGTTCTTCACCAGCTTGAGTTCTTCGCCGTTGAGCAGGATCTTGCCGGCGTGGGGCTGCTCCAGCATGTTGATGCAGCGCAGGAAGGTGCTCTTGCCCGAGCCGCTGGAGCCGATGATGCTGATCACGTCGCCGGCCTTGGCCGCCAGCGACACGCCTTTCAGCACTTCGTGGTCGCCGTAGCGCTTGTGCAGATCCTGGATTTCGAGTTTGTACATGGTCTCGGCTCTCGATATCGAATACGGGGGACGCGCGGCTCAGGCCTTGCGCGGCGCGAGGTAGACCAGCCAGCGGCGCTCGGCCAGCTTGAACAGGCGCACCAGGATGAAGGTCAGGCAGAGGTAGAAGACGCCGGCGGTGATGTAGGCCTCGAACGGCAGGTAGTACTGCGAGCTGACGGTCTTGGCGGCGCCGGTGATGTCGATCAGGGTCACCACCGAGGCCAGGCTGGTGGTGTGCAGCATCATGATCACCTCGTTGCTGTACTGCGGCAGCGCGCGGCGCAGGGCGGACGGCAGGAGGATGCGGCGGTACAGCTTGGCGCGCGACATGCCCATGGCCTTGGCCGCCTCGATCTCGCCGTGGGGCGTGGCCTTGAGGCTGCCGGCGAGGATTTCCGCGCTGTAGGCGCTGGTGTTGATGGCGAAGGCCAGGCAGGCGCAGAAGGTGGCGTTGGACAGGTACGGCCACATGAAGCTCTCGCGCACCGCCTCGAACTGGGCCAGGCCGTAGTACAGCAGGTACAGCTGCACCAGCATCGGCGTGCCGCGGATGACGTAGGTGTAGAGCCAGGCCGGGAAGTTGATCGCCGGCTGCCTGGACACCCGCATCAGCGCCAGCGGCACGGCCAGCGCCAGGCCGAACGCCAGGGCGACCGCCAGCAGCTTGAGGGTGACCAGCACACCGCCGAAGTACAGCGGCAGGCTGTCGAGTACCACGTTGTAGTCGAAAAGCATGGCAACTCCCTCAGATTTCGGCGGCTTTCACGCCGACCGAATAGCGACGTTCGAGGTAGCGCAGCACCAGCAGCGACACGCTGGTCATGACCAGGTAGATGGCCGCCGCCAGCAGGATGTAGGTGAAGGGCTCGCGGGTCGCGTCGCCGGCGCTCTTGGCGCGGGCCATCATGTCCTGCAGGCCGACCAGGGAGATCAGCGCGGTGGCCTTGACCAGCACCAGCCAGTTGTTGGTCACGCCGGGGATCGCCAGGCGGATCATCTGCGGCACCAGGATGCGCAGGAACACCCGCAGCGAACTCATGCCGTAGGCCATGCCGGCCTCGCCCTGGCCTTTCGGGATCGCCATGAAGGCGCCACGGAAGGTCTCGGACAGGTAGGCGCCGTAGATGAAGCCCAGGGTGCCGACACCGGCGACGAAGGGGTTGATGTCGATGTAGTCGTCGAAGCCGACCAGCGGCGCGAGGCGGTTCACCAGGTCCTGGCCGCCGTAGAAGATCAGCAGGATCAGCACCAGATCGGGAATGCCGCGGATCACGGTGGCGTAGGTCTCGCCCATCAGGGCCAGCCATTTCACGGGGGACAGGCGGAACGCCGCGCCGATCAGGCCGAGCGTGACGGCCACCGCCATCGACAGCAGGGCCAGCTGCACGGTGAGCCAGGCGCCCTCGAGAATGGTCGAGCCGTAGCCGTTGAACATGAAATCTATCCTCTGCAGACAGCAGGAGCGCTCCTGCTCGGAGCGAGGGCGGAGGCGACTGTTCGTCGCTGACGCGGCGCCCTCCCGGCAAGCGTAGCCCGGATGGTGTCCGGGCTAACGGGACGCCGCTCCCACGGATGGGAGAGGCGCCCGCCGGGAAGGTTGAGCGGCGTTACTCGCCGTAGACGTTGAACTGGAAGTACTTGTCCTGCACTTCCTGGTACTTGCCGTTGGCGCGGATCGCCAGGATGGCGGCGCTGATCTTGTCGGCCAGGGCCTTGTCGCCCTTGCGCACGGCGATGCCCTGGCCTTCGCCGAAGTATTTCTCGTCGGTGAAGTCCGGGCCCACCAGGGCGAAGCCCTTGCCGGCGTCGGTCTTGAGGAAGCCGTCGTCGATGTTGACCACGTCGGCCAGGGTGGCGTCCAGGCGACCGGAGGCCAGGTCGAGGAAGATTTCGTTCTGCGAGCTGTAGCGCACGATCTCGGCGCCGGCCGGGGCGAAGACGTCGCTGGCGTAGCGGTCGTAGATGGAGGAGCGCTGCACGCCGATCTTCTTGCCCTTGAGGCCGGCCACGTCGGTGTACTCGCTGCCGGCCTTCATCGCCAGGCGCGCCGGGGTGGCGTAGTACTTGCCGGTGAAGTCGACGGAGCGCTTGCGCTCCTCGGTGATGGACATGGACGACAGGATGGCGTCGAACTTGCGCACCTTCAGCGCCGGGATCAGGCCGTCGAACTCCTGCTCGATCCACTTGCACTCGACCTTCATCTCGGCGCACAGGGCGTTGCCGATGTCGTAGTCGAAGCCGGTGATCTTGCCGTCCGGGGTCTTGTAGGCGAAGGGCGGGTAGGCCGCCTCGATGCCGATGCGCAGGGGTTTCTCATCTGCCTGAACCAGCGCACTGAAAGCGGTCAGCGCCAGCGCGCCGAGAAGTACGATCTTCTTCATCTTGTGCTCCTTCGAATGGGGTACCGCATGGGCAGAATGAATTCGCCATGGCCGTGGGTGAATTGTAGAAAGTGTCCCCGTCTTTGCCGGCATGGATGCCCGGCGAGAGGGTTTGGCCAAGTGGGCGGCATTCTATCGACCAGGGGTAGGTCGATATTTCTTCAAAGCGACAACAAATTACAGAAGCCCAGGACAGGCGCGGCGCGCATATTGACAGGCCATCCAAAAGATGACCAGCGAGACAGAAACTCAAACCCTTGAAAGCAGCAATAAGCGGGCCAGCATTCTCTACTTCCCTCCTGCCACCGGGTTTCAGCCGCTCTCGCCGTCCCGGCCACGCACCACGAATGGGCGAGGTGTTTCTCCTCCACCCCGAAAGTGGGCAGGTTTGTTACCGGCGCCCACTCCACCTGGTGGAAGCAATCCAGGGAACAATCTTTGTGGGAGCGACCTTGGTCGCGATGAGTGCCCGCGCAAAACCATCGCGACCAAGGTCGCTCCCACACCTGCTTCTCCCTGGCTCTCAACCCTCTGCTTACAACTCGAACGCCTGGTTCTGCAGCGGCACGCAGGCGCTCCAGCCCAGCTCGCGCTGGATGCGCTCGCGCAGCGCCTCCGAGGCATCGGCCTCGCCGTGCACGATGAAGACCTTGCGCGGCGCGCGGCGGAAGCCGGACAGCCAGCGCATCAGCTCGTCGCTGTCGGCGTGGGCCGACATCATCGGCAGTTCGGCGATTTCCGCGTTCACCGGTAGCCACTGGCCGTACACCTTGGTCTCTCGCGCACCTTCCAGCAGCTTGCGGCCGCGCGTGCCGGCGGCCTGGTAGCCGGAGAACAGCAGGGTGTTGCGGTGGTCCGGGGCGAAGGCGGCGATGTGGTGCAGCACCCGCCCGCCGGTGGCCATGCCGCTGGCCGAGATGATCACCTTCGGGTAGCGGTTGGCCGACAGGGCCTTGGATTCCTCCACGTCGCGCACGTAGGTGACCGAGTCGCAGGCGGCCTCGTATTCCTGCGCCGACAGGCGGTGGTCCTTCGGGTACCGGTGCAGCAGCTCGCTGGCGCTGGTCGCCATCGGGCTGTCGAGGTAGACCGGCAGGTTGTGCAGGCGACCGCTGCGGCGCAGTTGCCAGAGGCTGTGGATCAGCGACTGGGCGCGGCCGACGGCGAACGCGGGAATCACCACGGTGCCGCCGCGCTGAGCGGTGCGCTTGATCACCTCCTCCAGGGCGTCGAGCGGGTCGGCGGGGTCGTGGTGGCGGTTGCCGTAGGTGGACTCGATCACCACGTAGTCGGCCTCCGGCACGTCCTCGGGGTCGAGCATCACCGGATCGTCGTAGCGGCCCAGGTCGCCGGAGAACACCACGCGCCGGCCGCCGATGTCGATCTGCGCGGTGGCCGCGCCGAGGATGTGGCCGGCGCGGCGCAGCAGCAGGCGCGCGTCGCCGGGCAGCTCGACCTCTTGGTGCAGCGGCGCCGGCTTGAACAGCTTGAGGGTGCGCTCGGCGTCGGCGACGCAGTACAGCGGCAGCGCCGGCTTGTGCTTGGAGAAGCCCTTGCGGTTGGCCAGCTCGGCGTCCTTCTCCTGCAGGAAGGCGCTGTCGCGCAGGATCAGCTCGGCCACGTCGCGAGTGGCCGGCGTCGAATGGATGCGCCCGGAAAAGCCGTCGAGCATCAGCCGCGGCAGGTAGCCGCAATGGTCCAGGTGGGCATGGGTCAGCACCACCGCGTCGATGTCGCCGGCGTTCACCGGCAGGCGCTGCCAGTTCAGCTCGCGCAGGTTCTTCAGGCCCTGGAACAGGCCGCAGTCGACGAGCAGGCGGGTGTCGCCGTGGGTGAGCAGGTGCTTGGAACCGGTGACGGTGCCGGCGCCGCCGAGGCTAGTGAGTGTGAGCATGGGTCGGTTTCCTCAATCGATGCCAGCCAGGCCGTCCTGAGCGACGGCCTGGCAACGCAGGTGTTCTGTCAAAGCCAGGCCACCGTTGTAGGAGCGGCCTTGGCCGCGAACCGGGGCAACCCGGCAGAAGCTTCGCGGCCGAGGCCGCTCCCACAGTGATGAACGACAGGGGGCATGGCCTTTTTCAACGCGGCTCGTCCATCCGCAGGTCGGCGGCGGCGCCTTCGCCATCCAGGGCACGCAGCTGCGCGGTATCGAACAGCGCCTCGCGCCGCCAGCCGGCGACCGCCGCGGCCGCCTCGACGGCGTGCGCCCAGGTGCAGCGGTTGGCGAACAGCATGCCGGCCACATCGAGCGTGCCGCCCCGGCTGATGTAGCCGAGCGCGCGGGTCCTGTCCGGCCCCTCGTCCAGCCGGCGCAGCACGCCGAGCATCGGTTCGGGCCGGGTGTGGCACAGCAGCACGCGGGGCAGGCCGCGGGGGAACAGCGCGCGCAGGGCGTCGTCGTCCGTCACGAAGGCCGCCTCGATCTCGTCACGGGGTATCCGCAGGCGGCCGGGCTCGAGCACCACGGTGACGCAGGAGGCATGGCCCCGGCGCGCCAGGTGGTCGTGCGCCGCCAGTGCCTCCTCCAGCTGGTAGGCGCCGATGGCGACGAACTGCACCTCGGCATGGCGCGGGTCGCCGGCCACGTGCGCGGCGCCCCGCTGCACCAGTTCGCGGGCGGCCCGGGCATCGAAGCGGCAGGCAGTATCGCGCTTCGATACCACCAGGCAGCCGAGCTGGCCGCGCCCGCCGTACAGTTCGCCGAGCGCCGCCTGAGCGGTGTTGCCGTCCACCGGGAACAGCACCCGCGAGGTGTCGGACATCTCGCCCAGCAGCGCCTCGCCGATGGTCGGGTCCTGGTGGGACTGCTCGTTCTTCGAGTTCTCCCAGGTGTGCGAGGTGACGATCAGCGGCACCGACAGCCAGCCGGGCGCCTGGCCGAGCACCTTCTGCCGGCGGGCGAAGATGATTTCCTGGCGCAGCAGGCCGAGCATCTTCACCGCGAACGCCTCGTAGCTGACGATCAGGTTCAGGCCGCCCTTGTTGCCCAGCGCCGCCGCGGCCACCGCCTCCTCGTTGAGCGCGGTGACCACCGCGCCGTGCAGCGACTCCGGCACACCCGGCTCCGGCGCGTTGACCCGGTGGCGCAACAGCGCCAGGGTCTCGCCCATCTTGTTGCTGGCCAGTTCGTCCGGGTTGCCCACCCGCACGCGCAACTGCGGGTTGGCCTCGACCAGGGCGACGAACCAGCGGTCCAGCGCGCTCATGGCGCTACCGGCGTCGCCCGGCGCGGCCCAGGCCGGCTCGGGCAGGACCGGCGCCGCCGGCCGGCGGTGCGCCAGGGAATGCTCACCCTCCCGCGGACGAGCTCCGGCGCCGTGGTTGGCGAGGGTCGCCAGCGCCTCGTCGAGTTCGCGGGGCGGCACGAACAGCGCACGGGCGCCCGCGTTGAACACCTCGCGCACGGCGGCATCCCGCTGCGGGTTGCCGGCCAACGGCAGGTTGTGCGCGGCGTTGCTGCCGGCGCCGGGGAAGCCGAAGCCCTTCTCGGTCTCGGCGATCACGTAGGGCAGCGGCGCGGGATAGTGGCGCTGCGGGTCGCTGGCGAAGGCACGCAGGCGCTCCTCAGCATCGAGGATCGCCCAGGCGATGGCGGCCGGGTCGCGGCCGTCGACGATCACCGGGGCGAAGCCGTTGTGGCGCAGGTCCTCGGCCAGCCAGGGCGCACCGCCCTCCTGCACGATCTGGGTGCGCTGCTCGATGCGCCGACCGTTGAGGATCATCACCGGAATGGCCAGGCCGCTGTCCTCGGCGCGCCACCAGCGCGGCGCCCAGTCGGAACCGCGCTGCTCCTCGAACGCGCCGTCGCTGAGGAAGGCCACCAGGCTCTCGCCCGGCAGCGGCATGTGCACGTACTGCAGCCCGGCGAAACCGAGGTAGCCACCCTCGGAAACCGCGCCGGCGGTGTTCGGCCCGGCGTGGCTGCCCAGCGGCACGGCGGGCAGGCCCTTGCCATCGATGGCGTAGGAGTAGAAATCGCCGATCAGGCGCGACAGCCCCGCCTCGCTGCGGTCGTAGCGCCCGCGCTGGGCCGGCGACAGGTCACCGGTCAGCGCATTGATCGCCTCGATGGCCGCCACGCAGTGGCCCTGCCCCATCAGCCAGCCCCGGGTGGTGCCGCTCAGGGCGTTGGCCAGCAGGTAGCCGACGAAGGCCGGCACCATGTTCAGCGAGCCGCCGGTGTGGCCCTCCGGCGTCGGCTTGAAGTCCTCGGCGGCGAGGTCGGCGCCGGACAGGTCGATGCGCCGCGCATAGGTCATGTGCGCCACCACGCTCAGCGCCATGCAGGTCAGCCGGTCCGCCGCCGCGAGCAGCGCATGGGCCGTCCCGGCATCGGCGACACGGCCCTCGGCCACCAGGCGCGCGATCTGCGCCTGCAGGCGCTCCACGGTCTCCTCGCGATGGCGGATCGGACCGAAGCCCGCCTGCCACCGCGCGAACGCATCCAAACCATCACTCATGCGAGGTGCCTCCTTTACCTGTGCCTGGCGCCATTCTCCGGCGCGGAGCCGGCGGCGACCCTGTTCCATGTCAATGCATCGCGCATCGGCCGCCGCGCTCCGCGGGGAGCGGAGCCAAACCGTAGCAGATTCCGGTCAGGTGTAACCGGCGGCGCTCTTTCCCGGATTGCATCCGGGCTACAGGCCGGATCGACTTGAAGCGCTAGGTTCTGTACGAAAAGTGCCTGTGCTCGGTGATGCTGCGTTAAAAACAGGCTCAGAATGCTCATTTACAGCACGTAAACTCCGCTTCTTCGCCTGTTTTTGCCTTGCCTGACCTTCGCTCGACGACTTTTCGTACAGAACCTAGGAGCGCTTGCAGAACGGACAGAACAGGTCATCCGGGAAATCGTCCACCGAGATATCCGGACCGAGGACCTGGACCGAGATCGCGCCATGCTCGGCGCACCGCAGGTGCTGCCCGGCGCCCTGCCGCTCAACCGAGGAGATGTCCAGATCGTCCCAGCCGCACCACGGGCACTGACGGAGGGGTGCCGAGGTCTCGGCCAGAATGCTGATGGTCCAGCCACACTCGCCGCACGCCAGATGGTGTAGCGACCGGGCCGGTGAAACGCTCGATGTCTTCGCGGTCATGGGTTGGCCTCCCGGCGAAACGATGTGGGCGATCGGCTGGCGCCTATGCTCATCCTCGAAGCGCGTCGGCGCCAC
The DNA here is from genome assembly GCF_029837675.1 of Pseudomonas sp. GD04015. Classification (NCBI taxonomy): domain Bacteria; kingdom Pseudomonadati; phylum Pseudomonadota; class Gammaproteobacteria; order Pseudomonadales; family Pseudomonadaceae; genus Pseudomonas; species Pseudomonas sp. GD04015. The sequence goes on from NZ_JAOEEE010000010.1 coordinate 116,065, forward strand.
CGCGCTGTTCTCGAAAGCTTGCTCAGATCACTGGATAGCAGGCGCCAAGGCTCTCCTGTGTGCGCCAGTGCCACTTTCTCGCCGAGCCATCGGCCGCTGCTTGGCCCCCCGAAAAAACAACACCCCGCCAGGGCAAGGCCCTGGCGGGGTGTCGCATGGCCCCGGCTTGTGGCTGGGGCCCCGACCTGTGCGGGGTCGCCGGGTCAGGCGGCCTGCATGGTGCGGTGAGTGTCGATGAGGTGCTGCACCACGCCGGGATCGGCCAGCGTGGAGATGTCGCCGAGGGAATCGTATTCGGCGGTGGCGATCTTGCGCAGGATACGGCGCATGATCTTGCCCGAGCGGGTCTTCGGCAGGCCCGGCGCCCACTGGATCACGTCCGGCGTGGCGATCGGGCCGATTTCCTTGCGTACCCAGTTCTTCAGTTCCTGGCGCAGTTGCTCGGAAGGCTCCTCGCCGGCGTTCAGGGTGACGTAGACGTAGATGCCCTGGCCCTTGATGTCGTGCGGTACGCCGACCACCGCGGCCTCGGCCACTTTCGGGTGGGCGACCATGGCGCTTTCCACCTCGGCGGTGCCCATGCGGTGGCCGGAGACGTTGAGCACGTCATCCACCCGGCCGGTGATCCACCAGTAGCCGTCTTCGTCGCGGCGGGCGCCGTCGCCGGTGAAGTACATGCCCTTGAAGGTGTTGAAGTAGGTGTCGACGAAGCGGTCGTGGTCGCCGTACAGGCTGCGCGCCTGGCCCGGCCAGGAGTCGATGATCACCAGGTTGCCCTCGGTGGCGCCCTCGAGGATGTTGCCCAGGTTGTCGACCAGGGCCGGCTGCACGCCGAAGAACGGCCGCGCGGCGGAGCCCGGCTTCATCGGGTGGGCGCCCGGCAGCGGGGTCATCAGGCAGGCACCGGTCTCGGTCTGCCACCAGGTGTCGACGATCGGGCAGCGGCCCTGGCCGACGTTCTCGTAGTACCAGTGCCAGGCCTCCGGGTTGATCGGCTCGCCGACCGAGCCGAGCAGGCGCAGGCTGGAGCCGTCGGCGCCTTCGACCGCGGCCTTGCCCTCGGCCATCATGGCGCGGATGGCGGTAGGCGCGGTGTAGAGGATGTTGACCTTGTGCTTGTCGATGATCCTGGCGACGCGGCTCACGTCCGGGTAGTTGGGCACGCCCTCGAACATCACGGTGGTAGCGCCGTTGGAGAGCGGGCCGTAGATCAGGTAGGTGTGGCCGGTGACCCAGCCGATGTCGGCGGTGCACCAGAAGACTTCGCCCGGGCGGTAGTCGAACACCCGCTCGTGGGTCAGCGAGGCGTACACCAGGTAGCCGCCGGTGGTGTGCAGCACGCCCTTCGGCTTGCCGGTGGAGCCGGAGGTGTAGAGGATGAACAGCGCTTCCTCGGCGCCCATTTCCTTCGGCGCGCAGGTGCTGCCGGCGACCTTCATCAGGTCCTCGTACCAGATGTCGCGGTGGCCGTTCCACTTGATCTCGGAACCGGTGCGCTTGACCACGATGATCTTCTGCACGCTGTGGGTTTCGGGGTTGGTCAGCGCGTCGTCGACGTTGCTCTTGAGCGGCACCTTCTTGCCGCCGCGCACGCCTTCGTCGGCGGTGATCACCACCTTGGACTTGCAGTCGATGATGCGCCCGGCCAGGGCCTCCGGCGAGAAGCCGCCGAACACCACCGAGTGGATGGCGCCGATGCGGGCGCAGGCGAGCATGGCCACCGCGGCTTCCGGGATCATCGGCATGTAGATGGTCACCACGTCGCCACGATGCACGTCCTGGCCGCGCAGGGCGTTGGCGAACTTGCAGACCTGCTCGTGCAGCTCGCGGTAGGTGATCTCGCGGTGCTCGGACGGATCGTCGCCTTCCCAGATGATCGCGATCTGGTCGCCGCGGGTTTCCAGGTGGCGGTCCAGGCAGTTGGCCGAGAGGTTCAGGGTGCCGTCGGCGAACCACTTGATGTCGACGTGGTGGTCGTCGAAGGAGGTCTGCTTGACCTTGGTGAAGGGCTTGATCCAGTCGATGCGCTTGGCCTGCTCGCGCCAGAAGCCGTCCGGGTTGATCACCGACTGCTGGTACATCGCCTTGTAGGTGGCTTCGTCGGTCAGCGTGTTGGCGGCCACCTCGGGGCGGACGGGGTAGAGGGAAGCTGCAGTCATTCTGGGGTACCTCGGCGGGCGGTTGTTTTTGTATGCCGCCTTTTGTATCCCCCGCCCTTTCGTGGGGCCATTCGACCATGGTCTTACCGCTCTACGACCATGGTCTTGAACCTGTTTCTGGGGGCAGGAAAGTCAAATCGATACACCGTGCATATGGCAGTTTGAACAGGAACCCAGTCCGCGCAGCGGCCAGGAAGAACCATCAGGCAACTCTGAGCCGGAGTCCCCGTCAGGAGGCCGAGTGGAGGTGCCGCGCAGGGGGACGAGCCGCAGGGATGCGGCGAGAGGCATAACGGACCATGGATGGTCCGTGTATGCCGTGCCCCCGGAGCGGCACCGGAAGGAGGGAACCCCGACGCAGGCGGGGCCGGATGCCGGGGTGCGCTTTCTTTTGCTTACTTTTCTTTGCGCAAACAAAGAAAAGTGAGTCGCCCGGGAGGGCGAAACCAGAACCGTCAGTACGCTCGGCAATCAGCTGGAAACCCAAACATCACCCCAACACCGCCCCCGGATTTCATCCGGGCTACGACTGCCCTTTAGCTATCGGCAAGCCAAAAAAAAGGCGACCCATCGGGAGGGCCGCCACCAATTCATTCCGGGGAGGAATGTCAGAAACGCAGTCCGATTCGCAGGATTCGGACGAGCGACTTTTTACCCCGCCTGCGCCAGGCAGACCATTGCACCAAGGTCGTAGACCGGCGCCCTACTCCTTGGCTATGTCCCCGTTAAGTTGTTGCGCATCTTGTGGGAGCGGATTTATCCGCGAATTTCGCGGCCAATCGGAATGCCGCCCCGCCGCTCCCACAAAAGCGGGATCGGTGCAGCGACACGTAACGGGGACATGGCCTACTCCTTGCCCACCCCATGCTGGCGCAGCTTGTTGGCGATGGTGGTGTGCGACACGCCGAGGCGCTTGCCCAGCTGGCGGCTGCTCGGGTGCTCGGCGTACAGCCGCTCCAGCACCGCCTTCTCGAAGCGGCCGAGGATGGCGTCCAGGTCGCCCTCGATGGAGAAGTCGCCCAGCGGCTGCGGCGCGCCATAGTCCGGCAGGCGGATGTGCTCGGCCTTGACCGTGCCGCCGTCGCACAGCGACACGGCCTGGAACAGCACGTTCTCCAGCTGGCGCACGTTGCCCGGCCAGTGGTAGTGGGCCATGCGCTCGAAGGCCTGGGGCGCCAGCTTTGGCAGCGGGCAGCCGATCTGCCGGCTGGCCGAGTCGAGGAAGTGCTCGGCGAGCGGGCCGAGGCCGTCCAGGCACTCGCGCAGCGGTGGGATGTGCAGGCTGAGCACATTGAGGCGGTGGTACAGGTCCTGGCGAAATTCGCCCTTGCTGCACAATTCGGAGAGGTCGACCTGGGTGGCGCAGATCACCCGCACGTCGAGATACACCTCCTCGTCGCTGCCCACCCGGCGGAAGCAGCCGTCCTGCAGGAAGCGCAGCAGCTTGGCCTGCAGGCGCGGGCTCATTTCGCCAACGCCGTCGAGGAACAGGGTGCCGCCGGCGGTCAGCTCCAGCAGGCCCAGCTTGCCCTCCGGCCGCGCGCCCTCGAAGGCGCCGGGGCCGTAGCCGAACAGCTCGGTCTCGGCCATCGATTCCGGCAGCCCGGCGCAGTTCAGCGCCATGAACGGCGCCTGGCCGCGCGGACTGGCCAGGTGGCAGGCGCGGGCCAGCAGTTCCTTGCCGGTGCCGGTCTCACCCTCGATCAGCAGCGGCGCGTCCAGCGGCGCCATGCGCCGGGCCTCGCGCACCACCGCCGCCATCACCCTTGAGCTCTGGAAGATCGAGTCGAAGCCGCGCAGCTCGTGCTTGCGCACGTTGTAGATGCGCTCGCCGACCCGATCGGCGCGGTGCAGGGTGAGCACGGCGCCGGCCAGCGCCTCGCTCTCGTCGTGCTCGGACTGCAGCGGCGCGATGTCGGCGAGGAACACGTCGCCCTTGACCTTGACCCGCAGGCCGTTGATCCGCGCCTTGTTGGCGCGCACCAGTTCGGGCAGGTCGAAGTCCTCGATGTAGCGCGACAGAGCCATGCCCGGCACCTCGTCCACCCGCACACCGAGCAACTGGGCGGCGCTGCGGTTGGCGGCGACGATGGAGCCGCCCATGTCGATGGACAGCACCGGGAAGTCCAGCGCGCCGAGCAGCGCGTTGAGTTCCAGATGACGCCGCTCGCTGGGCATCAGGCCGACGCGCTTGACCCCGAACACGCCGGAGATGGACTCCAGCTTGGGGCGCAGCGCCTGGAACTGCAGGTTGATCAGGTTCGGGCAATGCAGGTAGATGGCGTTGCCCTGCTCGCCGCCGACCTCGCCACGGGCGACGTTGATGCCGTAGTCGACCAGCAGTTCGAGGATGTCGCGCAGGATGCCGACGCGGTTCTGGCAGTGGATCTTGATTCGCACGGTGGTCGACCCTGTTTATCGTTGTGCTTGGGTCACGGCCTGATTTTTCGCAAGGCGGCCGCTGATTTCCGTCAAGAATATGTGACGGATTGACTCACCAGCAAGGCGATGACATGCCGCCTCGGCTCATTCGTAATATTTTCTTTACGAACATCCCTGCCCCACACCCTCCCGCGACGCCCTGCCCCCGGCTGCCATCGCCACGCCCGCGGGGTATCAATGCTCCATACAACAACACTCCGCGGCACGCCGCAGACGAGGAGGCGATGCGATGAAAACCACGCACTACGTGGCCCGGCAACCGGACGAAGCTGGCTTCATCCACTATTCGGACACCGAGCACCAGGTGTGGAACACCCTGATCACCCGGCAGATGAAGCTGCTCGACGGCCGCGCCTGCCAGGAATACTTCGACGGCCTCGAACAGCTCGACCTGCCCCACGAGCGGATTCCCCAGCTCGGCGAGATCAACCGCGTGCTCGGCGCCACCACCGGCTGGAGCGTGGCCCAGGTACCGGCGCTGATCCCCTTCCAGACCTTCTTCGAGCTGCTGGCCAGCAAGCGCTTCCCGGTCGCCACCTTCATCCGCACCCCGGAAGAACTGGACTACCTGCAGGAGCCGGATATCTTCCACGAGATCTTCGGCCACTGCCCGCTGCTCACCAACCCCTGGTTCGCCGAATTCACCCACGCCTACGGCAAACTCGGCCTGGCCGCGACCAAGGAGCAGCGGGTGTACCTGGCGCGGCTGTACTGGATGACCATCGAGTTCGGCCTGGTCGACACCCCGCAAGGCCGGCGCATCTACGGCGGCGGCATCCTCTCCTCGCCGAAGGAGACGGTCTACTCTCTATCCGACGCGCCGGAACACCAGGCCTTCGATCCGCTGGAGGCGATGCGCACGCCCTACCGCATCGACATCCTGCAGCCGCTGTACTTCGTCCTGCCGGAACTCAAGCGCCTGTTCGAACTGGCCCACGAGGACATCATGGGCCTGGTCGGCCAGGCCACGGCCCTCGGCCTGCACACGCCGAAGTTTCCGCCGAAAGCCGCCTGACAAACCCCGGGAGCGACCGGTTGGCATCCACCCAGCCGCTCCCACCTACATCCCATACAGCTACTCCGGAGAACACGATGAGCCTTGCCCAAGCCCAATGCGAAGCCTGCCGCGCCGACGCGCCCCACGTCTCGGACGAGGAACTGGCCACGCTGATCCGCGAGATCCCGGACTGGAACATCGAGACCCGCGACGGCCACATGGAGCTGGAGCGGGTCTACCTGTTCAAGAACTTCCGCCACGCCCTGGCCTTCACCAACGCGGTCGGCGCCATCGCCGAGGAAGTCGGCCACCACCCCGCCCTGCTCACCGAATGGGGCAAGGTCACCGTCACCTGGTGGAGCCACGAAATGAAGGGCCTGCACCGCAACGACTTCATCATGGCCGCCCGCACCGACGTGCTCGCCGCCAGCGCAGAGGGCCGCAAGTGAGCCATTTCGCCGCCATCGGCCGGGTGCCCGGCGACCCCATACTCGGACTGCTCGACGCCTACCGCGCCGACCCCAACCCGGCCAAGCTGGACCTGGGCGTGGGCGTGTACAAGGACGCCCTCGGCATCACCCCGATCCCCTACGCCGTGAAGCTGGCCGAGCGGCACCTGGTGGAGCACGAGCCGACCAAGAGCTACATCGGCGGCCACGGCGACCCGGTGTTCGGCGACTACCTGCTGCAACTGGTGCTGGGCGCGGACAACCCGCTGCTGCGCGACGGCGCCGTCGGTGCCACCCAGACCCCGGGCGGCACCGGCGCGCTGCGCCTGGCCGGCGACTTCATCGCCGCCAACCTGCCGGGCCGCGGCATCTGGCTGAGCGCGCCGACCTGGCCGATCCACGAGAGCATCTTCGCCACCTGCGGCCTGCGGGTGGAGCACTACCCCTACGTCGGCGCCGACAACCGCCTGGACGTGGAAGCCCTACTCGACGCCCTGCAGCGGGTGCCGGCCGGCGACGTGGTGCTGCTGCACGCCTGCTGCCACAACCCGACCGGCTTCGACCTCGCCCCACGCGACTGGAAGCGCGTGCTGGACGTGGTCAAGGCGCGCGAGCTGCTGCCGCTGATCGACTTCGCCTACCAGGGCTTCGGCGACGGCCTGGACGAAGACGCCTGGGCCGTGCGCCTGTTCGCCGCCGAGCTGCCCGAACTGCTGGTGACCAGCTCCTGCTCGAAGAACTTCGGCCTGTACCGCGAACGTACCGGCGCGCTGATCGTGCGGGCGCAGGATGCGGGCAAGCTGATCGACATCCGCAGCCAGCTGGCCGCCCTCGCCCGGAACCTGTGGTCGACGCCGCCGGCCCACGGCGCCGCGGTGGTCGCCACCATCCTCGGCGACCCCGAGCTGCGCGGCCTGTGGGCCGAGGAAGTGGAAGCCATGCGCCTGCGCGTGGCCAACCTGCGCAACGGCCTGGTGGCGGCGCTGGTTCCCCACGGCCTGGCCGGGCGCTTCGCCCACGTCGCCGCCCAGCGCGGCATGTTCTCCTACACCGGCCTCAGCGCCGAGCAGGTGCAGCGCCTGCGCCAGGAGTTCAGCGTGTACCTGGTCAGCAGCGGCCGGGCCAACGTGGCCGGCATGGCCGAGGAACGGCTGGACTACCTGGCCGGCGCCATCGCCAGCGTGTACACGCCCTGAGGCCCATCGGGCCCAGGGCGGTGCGCGCGGCGCACCCTACGTCAAACCGGGCCTCGCTCCTGTAGGGTGCGCCGCGCGCACCGGCCAGAGCCCCCCAGGAAAAGCCTGAAAGACTCGTCATTCCCGCGCAGGCGGGAGCGGGAACCCAGTCCCCCGAGGCACCTGGGCTCCCGCCTTCGCGGGAGTGACGGCTAGGGGCTTTCTCCAGGGTGTCCTAGAGGTTCTGGTAGCGGTTCATGTCCAGCACGCCCGCCTCCACCGGCTCGGTCTCGTGGATATAGGCCGACAGGTCGTGGAAGTAACGCCAGAACTCCGGGTGGCTGCGGCGGATGCCCCAGCGCGCCACCACCTTCTCGAACGCCGCCGGGTCGCGGGCCTGCTCCAGCGCGCCGACGAACTCGGGCACCTCCCGGGCCGGCAGGCTGAACATGAAGTTGGGGTAGCTGGTCAGCACATCCGGGTAGACCGTCAGGGTGTCCAGCCCCGGCTGGTAGCGCAGGGATTCGCCGGTCATGAAGGCGACGTTGCTGTGCGCGCGGTTGCGCAGCAGGCTGTAGACCTCGCGGCCGCCATCGGCCCGCTCCACCCGCAGCAGGGTCGCCTCGGGCAGCTGGTCGATCGCCTTGAGTCCGCCGGCCGGGCGGCCGGTGAGGCGGCTCAGCGCCTGCTCGGCGTCGGCCAGGTCGGCCGGCAGCCCCGGCCGGTGGCAGTCGGCGCCCTCGCAGCGGTTGATCGGGTCGGGCCGCGCGTTGAGGTCGGCGTAGCGCGTCAGCAGGGCGCGGGCGAACGCGCCCTTGGCGCCCTTCTCCGGCAGGTTCAGGCCGGTCGCGGTGTCCAGGTCGGCCTCGGCGTAGTCCAGCCACATCTTCAGCTTGCCGGCGTTCTGGTACCAGTCGTCCAGGTAGGTCTGGCGCGCGTCCGGCGGCAGCAGGCGGAGGAAGTTCAGCTCGGCGCCGTTGCGGATCAGGTCGAAGTACAGGCGCGTCTGGGCCTGGTGGGCGACGTTGCCGAACACGTCGAAGTTGACCACCAGCTGGTAGTAGGTGCGCTCGAACAGCGGGTAGTCCAGCAGCCACATCGTCTGCGGAATCTCGCCGATCAGGCCCTTGCGCACCATGGCGCTGTCGTGGTGGCGGAAGATCGACAGCAGCGCGTTGTCGTTGCCGCTCCACAGGCTCGACCAGTTCGGCACCGGCGCATCGGCGTAGGCGTCCCGACGCAGGTCTTCGTAGTCGTTGCGCTTGTCCCGGTAGGCCGTCCACAGCCCCAGCAGATCGCCGATCTCGTCGAACTGGCCCGGCATCGCCAGCAGCGGCGTGGCCTTGGCGCGGTACTCGGCATCGGTGACGTAGAGGTCCTGCCGCGGGTCCTGGAACACCGCCCAGAAGTTGTCGCGGATCACATCGGTGGCGATCTGGCCGCGGCACACCGGGCCGCGGATGAAGGTGCGCACGAAGTATTCCGCGTTATCCAGCATGAACTGGTAGCGGGCCTGGACCGGAATCGCCTGGAAGGTCTCGAAGGGGTTGGCCCGGCGCTGGGCGCCGTAGCCGGGCACCGCGTCCACCGTCCAGTCGCCGCTGTAGAACAGCTCGCGGACACGCTTCAGCTTCGCCGCGCCGAGCGGGTAGGTGATGTGGGTCTTGTGCACGATCACGCCCTGGATCGGCCACAAGCGGTAGAACACCTCGGTGCCCGGGTCCTCGTTGGGACGGCGGGTGGCAATGGGGTCGATCGGCTGGCCGCTGGGCGTGCGCGAGCGCACCAGCTGGAAGAAGTGCCCCGGCTCGCCACCCTCGAAGTACAGGTGGGCGAGGAACAGGTGTTCGAACAGCCAGCGGTTGACCAGGCTCTCCCGCGCACCGGGAGCATTGAGGAACGCCTCCCACTCGGCCACCTGGGCCAGTTCGGCGGCGGACGGCTGCAGGGCCAGTTCCTCCACCGGCGCGCCATCCTTCAGCCATTGCTGCAGGGTGGCGTACTCGGCGTCGCTCAGGCCGGCGACGGCGAACGGCATGCCGCCGTGGGCGAACTTCCGGGCATAGGCGTCGAACTCGCCGGGCAGCGGGCACTGGTTCTCCCGGTCGAGGGAGATGTCCAGGTCGGCCGGCAGCCTGGCATTAGGCTCAAGCGGGTTGCCGCGCCCCAGCTCCAGCATGCGCGCCACCAGCGCGGCCTGGCCGGCCTGCGGGTCGAGCACCGAATGGAAGCCCTTCTTGCGCCAGGCGTCCTCGCCCCGGGCATCGAAGTACAGCCGGGTGGTGGCCTGGGCGCTGGTGCGCGCGCCGTCGTACACGGGCAACTTGCTGGCACCGCGCAGCACGCCTTCGCCGCTGCCCAGGTTGAGCTGGCAAGGCGAGTCGTAGCAGGCGTGGCAGGCCACGCATTTCTGGGTGAGGATCGGTTGGACGTCGCGAAGATAGGAGATTTCGCCAGCATGCGCCGTGGCGCCCGCAACGAACATGACGACGGCGGACCAGACACGGTACGGCATGGCCTTTTCCCTGGAGAATGACGGGGCGATTCTAGCCTCATACGCCGGAAGCCGTCGCGGACAAGACGCAGGTCATGCCGCCGACCCTCCGCGCGGCTTATGCTGCGCAGCGGCCGCCCCGCGATCATTCAGCCACCCCCACGGAAAGGACATCCGCCATGAAAGCCCTCGGCACGGCACTCGCCGCCTCGCTCCTCGCCACCTGCGCCCAGGCCGCCGACTGCGGCTTCGCGCCGCTGCACCTGGCCGCCGACACCAGCGCCCCGGGCACATTCACCGCCGCAGGCGAACGCATCGAGGTGCGCTTTACAAACGAAAATCCAAACATCGCCGAACCCGACGCATTCCCCGAGCCGCCGGCCATCCTCCTGGACAAGACCAGCGGCCGGCGCTGCCTGATAGAGGACGGCGGCATCTGGGCACGCGAACCGATGTACCTCAGCCTCGACGAAACACGCCTGCTGACCTACGAGACCAGCGGCTCCAGCGGCGACCTGATGGTCTACGACACCCGCACCTGCCAGCGGCTGCTGAGCCGGGACATCTCCGGCCAGCTCATGGCGGTCGAAGGCGACCAACTGGTACTCGGTAGCCAGTGCGACGGAGATGCGCTCGTCGATTGCCGGGTCCATACGCGCGAGCCACTGGCAGCGCTCTGCCGGCCCTGAACTGCACAGGATGAAGAGCGAAGGGGGAAACAAGGACCTCTGGGCTCGCTGCTGCAGGCATTGTGTACAACCAGACAAGAAGGCCAGAGGTCCGGAACCAGAACCAGCCCTGGCCAGACAGCCATACATGCAAGGGCCAACCGCCCGCTCCGCTCGGGAGCGGGCTTCATCCATCACGCCGGCACGGCCTTGGCCTTCGCCTCACGCGCCCAGACCCGGTGCTTGGCCATCGCCGCGACGAACTTCGCGCACAGGTCCGACGCCTTCGCCGCCACCAGCAGGCCCTCGTCCTCCTCAAGATGCAGGCGCTTCGGCAGCCCGCCGGCATCGCCGCACAGGGCGATGGCCTTGAGGTGCTTGTAGGCCTCCAGCAGGTAGTGCAGCGCCACGCCGTTGCCCTCCAGCGCCTTGGCCACGCCGCCGGGCACGAACACCGCGTCCAGGGCGATCGATGGCAGGCCGTCGAAGGTCGCATCCGGCTGCAGGGTCTTGCCGTCGCTGGTCTTCACCGCCGCCGAGGTCGGGCCGAGCAGCTTGGCGCTGGCACCCTCGCCGTCGAGCACGCCGATGATGTGGCGGATGTCGTCGGCGTCGGCGCCGTCGGCCAGCAGGATCGCCACCTTGCGCGAGCGGATGTTGCCCGACAGCAGGTTGGCCTGGCTCAGCGCCGGCGACGCCTTCGCCGCGCCTTTCGCCGGCTTGGCGGCCGTGCCGGTCGGCGCCGGCAGGCCGAGGTTCTCGGCCACCCGGGAGGCCAGGTCCAGGTCGATGTTGGCGAGGATCTGGTTGACCTCGCGCTCGCGGATTTCGCGGCGTTCCACCTTGCCCAGCTCGAAGCTGTAGGAGGCGATCATGTGTTCCTTCTCATGCGGGGCCATGCTGTTCCAGAACAGCCGCGCCTGGGAGAAGTGGTCGGCGAAGGAGTCGGCGCGCTTGCGCAGCTTCACCCCGCTCATGGGTTCCGGGTAGGAGGCGAAGCCGCCGCCGCTGGGCGCCTCCGGCGTTTCCTTGGGCCAGCCGCCGTCGATGGAGTTGGGCTCGTAGGCCGCGCGGCCCTTGTTGATGGTCTGCCGGTGCGGCGCATCGCGCTGGTTGTTGTGGAACGGGCACAGCGGCCGGTTGATCGGCAGCTCGTTGAAGTTCGGCCCGCCCAGGCGCAGCAGCTGGGTGTCGGTGTAGGAGAACAGCCGGCCCTGCAGCAGCGGGTCGTTGGTGAAGTCGATGCCGGGCACCAGGTGGCCGATGTGGAAGGCGGCCTGCTCGGTCTCGGCGAAGAAGTTGTCCGGGTTGCGGTTGAGCACCATCTTGCCCACCCGACGCACCGGCACCAGCTCCTCGGGCACCAGCTTGGTCGGGTCGAGCAGATCGAAGTCGAACTTATGCTCGTCCTCCTCGGGGATCACCTGCAGGCCCAGCTCCCACTCGGGGTAGTCGCCGTTCTCGATGTCGTCCCACAGCTGCCGGCGGTTGAAGTCCGGGTCCTTGCCGGCGAGCTTCTGCGCCTCGTCCCAGACCAGCGAGTAGACGCCGGACACGGGCTTCCAGTGGAACTTGACGAACACGCTGCGACCCTCGGCGTTGACCAGGCGGAAGGTGTGCACGCCGAAGCCTTCCATGGCCCGGTAGGACACCGGGATGCCGCGGTCGGACATGGCCCACTGGACCATGTGCGCCGACTCCGGCTGCAGCGAGACGAAGTCCCAGAAGGTGTCGTGGGCCGAGGCGCCGGTGGGGATCTCGTTGTGCGGCTCGGGCTTCACCGCATGGACGAAGTCGGGGAACTTGATCGCGTCCTGGATGAAGAACACCGGCATGTTGTTGCCGACCAGGTCGAAGTTGCCCTCGTCGGTGTAGAACTTGGTGGCGAAGCCGCGCACGTCGCGCACTGTGTCCGCCGAGCCGCGCGGGCCCTGCACGGTGGAGAAGCGGACGAACACCGGGGTCTTCTTCTGCGGGTGGTTGAGGAAATCGGCCTTGGTCAGCTCGCCCAGCGGCTCGTACACCTGGAAGTAGCCGTGGGCCGCCGCGCCACGGGCGTGCACCACGCGCTCGGGGATGCGCTCGTGGTCGAAGTGGGTGATCTTCTCGCGCATCAGGAAGTCTTCCAGCAGCGAGGGCCCCCGCTCGCCGGCCTTCAGCGTGTTCTGGTTGTCGGCCACCTTGACCCCGGTGTTGGAGGTCAGGGCCTGGCCGCTGGCGTCCTCGCGCCAGGTCTCGAGCTGGTCCAGTTTGGCGTTGCTGTTGCCGCGGTCGGTGGTCTGGGTGCCCGCTGCCTGGCTGGCGCCTTTCTTCTTGGCTGACATGGTGCTGTTCTCCTCATGGCTGGCTTCGTTCACGGTCGGGAACGAGGGTGGACCTAGTTATGAGGAATGCCCCGGGCGGAGGTTCTACCGTTTTTTCGGCCCGGGCCGGGCGGCGCAGTCTCCGGCCTCACCGGGCCGGGCAAGCGGGGCCTTGCCCCCACGTCCGGGTCGCCGCGGAAATGGCGAGATCGGCTACAGTCCGCGCGTGACGACCCGACACGGGACCGAGATGAACCCGCTTTTTTCGCAACTGGAACACCTGATCGCCGCCGACGCCGAGCGCATGCGGGTACTGCGCCTGGTGCGCGAACTGGACCTGCCGGATAGCTGGGTGGCGGCGGGCTTCGTGCGCAGCGCGGTGTGGGATCACCTGCACCGGCGCGACCACTCGCCGCTACCGGCGGACATCGACGTGATCTGGTTCGACGCCGGCGGCGCCAGCGCCGAGCAGGATGCCGCCCTCGAAGCCTCGCTGAAACGCCTGGACGGCTCGCTCGCCTGGTCGGTGAAGAACCAGGCGCGCATGCACCACCGCAACGACGATCCGCCCTACTGCTCGGCGACCGACGCCATGCGCCACTGGCCGGAAACCGCCACCGCGGTGGCCGCCAGGCTCGGCGCGGACGGCATCGAGATCGCCGCCCCGCTGGGCCTGGAGGACCTGTTCGCCCTGCGGGTACGCCCCACGCCGCGCTTCCAGACGGAAAAACTGCACCTCTACCGCGAACGCCTACGCAGCAAGAACTGGCTGGCCACCTGGCCCGACCTGATCATCCAGCAGGACGGATAGCCCCCGCATTCGCCCCACGCGCCACCCCGAATTGCATCCGGGCTACCGTAGGGCGGGCGCAACCCGCGCAGCCCTTAGGCAATCCGCCCCCCACACCCCGTCGTCCCCGCGCAGGCGGGGACCCAGAAACGCGGCGCCCTGCCCCACACATGGATTCCCGCCTTCGCGGGAATGACGAGGAAGTTTCCTGCTTGGTCCGTACAGGACCTTGCCTGCGCCAATCGAGGGGGGAACCGCAGCTACGCGCGCACCCAACGCCCCGTCGTCCCCGCGCAGACAGGGACCCAGAAACACAGCGCCCTGCCCCACACATGGATTCCTGCCTTCGCGGGAATGACGAGGAAGTTTCCTACTTGGTCCGTACAGGGCCTTGCCTGCGCCAATCGAGGAGAGCCGCAGCTACGCGCGCGCCCAACGCCCCGTCGTCCCCGCGAAGGCGGGGACCCAGGAACGTGGCGCCCTGCCCCGCGCATGGATTCCCGCCTGCGCGGGAATGACGGGGAAGTTTCCTATTTGGTCCGTACAGGGCCTGGCCTGCACCAATCGAGGAGAGCCGCAGCTACACGCGCCCCCAACGCCCCGTCGTCCCCGCGAAGGCGGGGACCCAGGAACGCGGCGCCCTGCCCCGCATATGGATTCCCGCCTTCGCGGGAATGACGAGGAAGTTTCCTACTTGGTCCATACAGGGCCTTGCCTGCACCAATCGAGGAGAGCCGCAGCTACGCGCGCGCCCTACGCCCCGTCGTCTCCGCGAAGGCGGGGACCCAGGAACGCAGCGCCCTGCCCTGTACATGGATTCCCGCCTGCGCGGGAATGACGGAATCTTTCCTACCCCTGCGGCCCCGACGCGGCAGGCGCCTGGCAGTACAGCCGCAGCAGCTCCAGGCAGGGCCGCTTGACCGGCTTGCGCGCCACGTCCTCGGCGGAGAACCAGCGGCAGTCGGCGATCTCGTTGCGCGGGGTGGCGGCCAGCGCCTCGGGCACGGCCAGGCGGAACACATGGTGGGCACGGGTGGCGAATTCGTGGGTGGCAAGATACTCAAGGGTTTCCGAGGCCAGCCCGGTTTCCTCGTTCAGCTCGCGCAGCGCGGCCTCGGCCGGCCCCTCGTCGGCCTCGATCTTGCCGCCGGGCAGGGTCCATTTCGCCTCCGCCTTGCGCACCAGCAGCACCTTGCCGTCCTGCTGGCAGATCACGCTCGCCCTGGGTTTCGCCGCTCTGCTCATGTGCCCCCCTTCTATTCATCCGAGCCCTAGAGGCTCCGGCGGCCGGTAAAAGTTCGAACGCAATGATCACTCGCGTTCTCCCTGAACCGCGTGGCGGGCGGCGCGGTCATCGGATAAGGACACGGCACCCAAGGCAGGCAAGCACCCCCGATGGCCTCCGCACACCTGATCGGACTCGAAACCATGCTCCGCGACTTCAGCCAGCGCCCGGTGGAGCGGCCGGCGCTGGGCGTCGCCCTGCAGATGCAGGTGCTGCTGTCGGCGGGGCTGACCGAACTGCCCTACCCCGGCCAGGGCGCCACCCTGCAGCGCTGGCAGGCGCTCGCCCAGGTGGCGGCGGCGGACCTGGCGCTGGTCAAGCTGTTCGAGGGCCACACCGACGCCCACGCGATCCTCCACGAGCTGGGCGCCGACACCAACCGGGTGGCGGGCCTGTGGGCCGTATGGGCCGCCGAGCCGCCCCAGGCGCGGGTCGAGATCGTCGGGCGCACCCACGACCAGGTGGTCCTGTGCGGGCGCAAGGCGTGGTGCTCGGGCGCCGCCCACGTCGACCACGCGGTGATGACCGTGTGGGACGAACAGGGCCATCCGCAACTGGTCACCCTGGCCCTGCAGCAGCCCGGCGTACGGGTGACGGACCAGGGCTGGCAGGCGGTCGGCATGGCCGCCGCCGACAGCGTCGAGATCGTGCTGGAGGAAGCCCTGGGGCAATGCATCGGCGACACCTCGGTGTACGTCGAGCGGCCCGGCTTCTGGCACGGCGCGGCGGGGGTCGCCGCCTGCTGGTACGGCGCCGGCGCGGCGCTCGGCCGCCACGCCCACCGCCACGTGCGCCGCGACGCCCACGGCCTGGCCCACCTGGGCGCCCTGGACAAGGCCCTGGCCTCGGCCCGCGACGCGCTGCGCGACTGCGCCCGCTGGATCGACCGGCACCCGCGCCAGGATGCCGAATACCAGGCCCGCCGGGTGCGCGCCGCGGTCGAGGACGCGCTGGACGCGGTCATCCGCCACGCCGGCCGCGCCCTCGGCGCCACCCCTTACTGCCGCGACCCGCACTTCGCCCGGCTGATGGCCGACCTGCCGGTGTTCCTGCGCCAGAGCCACGCCGAGCGAGACCTGCAGCGCCTGGGCGAACTGGCGCTGGAGCGCCCCACGGAGGCATGGAACCTATGAGCGAAGCCCTCAACCCGATCCGCGGCGCCGGCACGCCAGCCAGCGCCTGGCGCGGCTCGAACCGGCTGGCCGCCGTCGCCCCCATCGGCATCGACGAACTGCTGCCGCCGGGCGCCCGGGTCGCCATCGTCGCGCCCCACCCGGACGACGAAATCCTCGGCTGCGGCGGCCTGCTCGCCACCCTGGCACGGCGCGGCGCCGGCATCAGTGTCATCGCCGTCACCGACGGCGAGGCCAGCCACCCGGGCTCCAGCGCCTGGTCGGCCAACCGCCTGCGCCGCGAACGGGTATGGGAGAGCCAGCTGGCGCTGCGCCGCCTGGGCTTCTCGCCCAGGCAGCTGCAATGGTTGCGCCTGCGCTTCGCCGACAGCCAGGTGGGACGGGACGAGGCACGCCTGGTCGATCGCCTGTGGCAGCTGCTCGAAGGCTACACCCACGTGATCACCACCTGGCACGCCGACGGCCATTGCGACCACGAGGCGGTGGGCCGCGCCACCGCCATCGCCGCCGAGGCCTGGGGCTGCCAGCTCTACGAGGTTCCGATCTGGGCCTGGCACTGGGCCGAGCCGGACGACCCGCGCCTGCCCTGGGAGCGGGCGCGCAAGCTGCTGCTCGACGACGACGCCCTGGCGCGCAAGCGCTCGGCCATCCAGGCCCACCGCTCGCAGCTGCTACCCGACGCCTCGACCGGCGCCGACCCGGTGCTCACCGAGGGCACCCTGGAGCGCTTCGCCGAGTCCCGCGAGATCTTCTTCCTATGAGCATGCCGGCCGGCTACTTCGACGCCCTGTACCAGCACAGCGAAGACCCCTGGGGCTTCCGCCGCCGCTGGTACGAGCGGCGCAAGCGCGAACTGGCACTGGCGACGCTGCCGCGCCAGCGCTACGCGCACATCTTCGAGCCCGGCTGCTCCAACGGCGAACTCAGCGCGGCCCTCGCCGAGCGCTGCGACCGCCTGCTGAGCTGCGACATCAGCGCCCGCGCCACGGCCCTCGCGCGGGAACGCCTGGCCGCCTTCCCCGGCGCCGAGGTGCGCACCGCCCGGCTGCCCGAGGAATGGCCGGCGGGGCCGTTCGATCTGATCGTGCTCAGCGAACTGGGCTACTACCTCGGCGAGGCCGACCTGCAGCGGCTGATCCAGCGCTGCCTGGACAGCCTGAGCGCAGACGGCGCGCTGCTCGCCTGCCACTGGCTGCACCCGATCCTCGACTGCCCGCTGGACGGCCGCCAGGTGCACCGCCTGCTGCACGCGAACCTGCCGCTGCAGCGCGCCGTGCGCCACGAGGAAAGCGACTTCCTGCTGGAACTCTGGTGCGTCCCGCACTGCAGCGTCGACCTCGACGAGGACGCGCTGTGATCGGCGTGGTGGTGCCCGCGCACAACGAGGAACGCCTGCTCGGCCAGTGCCTGCACGCCCTCGGGCAGGCCGCCCGGCATCCCGGTCTGGACGGCGAGCCGGTGCTGATCCTGGTGGTGCTGGACGCCTGCAGCGACGGCTCCGCCACCATCGCCGGCGAGCTGGGCGTGGCCACCCTGAGCATCGACGCGGGCAACGTCGGCCAGGCGCGCCGCGCCGGCGCCGCCCACGTCATCGCCCGGGGCGCGCGCTGGCTGGCCTGCACCGACGCCGACAGCCGGGTGTCGCCGGACTGGCTGGTGCAACAGCTGCGACATGAGGCGGAGGTGGTCTGCGGCACCGTGCGGGTGCACGACTGGGAGGGCTACGACGGCCAGGTCCAGGCCGCCTACCACCAGCAGTACTGCCACGTGGACGGCCACCGGCACATCCACGGCGCCAACCTGGGCGTATGTACGGCGGCCTATCAGCGGGTCGGTGGCTTCTCGCCGCTGAGCGCCCACGAGGACGTGCACCTGGTCGGCGCCCTGCAGGACGCCGGCGCGCGCATCGTCTGGACCGGCCAGAACAGCGTCATCACCAGCGCCCGCCGCGACGCGCGGGCCCGCTGCGGGTTCGGCGACTACCTGTCGCAGCTCGCCGCCACCCTGGCGAACGGCACCGGGGCGTCGACCTGAAGCGCTGCCGTCCGCCCGCGGGCTGGCCCGGTCACGGGACGGTTCAGGCCTGGCAGGCCTCCGCCTCGCCGCCACCGCAGTGGCCGTGCTGCAGGCGGTCGCGGCCCTCCTGCTTGGCCTGGTAGAGCAGGCGGTCCACCGCTTCGAGGAAGGCCAGCGGGGTGTCGCGCACTTCCGGGATGATGGTGCCGACGCCCAGGCTGACCGTCACCAGCTGCGCCACCTTGGATTGCTCGTGGGCGATCTGCTGCTTGCGCACCAGCTTGCGGCAGCGCTCGGCGATCCGCTTCGCCGAGGCGGCGTCGGTTTCCGGCAGGATCAGCACGAACTCCTCGCCACCGTAACGGGCCACGCAATCGCGCGGGCGCGCCGCGGCGCCCAACAGGGTCTGGCCGACGCGCTTCAGGCAGTCGTCGCCCTTGATGTGGCCGTAGTGGTCGTTGAACTGCTTGAAGCAGTCGATATCCAGCAGGATCAGCGACAGCGGCCGGCGGGTGCGCTGGGCGTTGCCCCACTCGATGTCGAGGATGGAGTCGAACATGCGCCGGTTGTTGATGCCGGTCAGGCCGTCCTTGTAGGAGTACTCCTCCAGCTGCCGCTGCAGGGCCAGCAGCTGTTCCTCGGTCTTCTTGCGCTCGCTGATGTCGAACATGAAGCCGATCAGCGCCTCGGTCTCGCCGGCCTCGTTGCGCATCACGTGGACCACGTCGCGTATCCACACGTAGTCGCCGTCCCTGGTCAGCGCCCGGTAGTCGGCTTCGTGGTCGATGCCGCACTGGGACTGGGCGATGCAGAAGTTCACCACCCGCTCGCGGTCTTCCTCGTGGATGCGTTCGGCCCAGTCGTTGGCGCTGATCCAGCTCTCCTGCGTCCAGCCCAGCAGCGGCTCGATCTGCGGGCCGATGTAGGCGAAGGTCATGGTCTTCCAGTCGATCTTCCAGGGGATCGCCTTGGTCGACTCCAGCAGGGTCTTGTATACGGCGCTATCGGTTTCCACGGGTCAGGCCTCGGCTTGCGTCACGGGTGGCTCGCACTCGCGCAGGGCGCGGGCGTACAGCTGTTTCAGGTTGTCGGGCTCATCGTAAGCGATCCGCTCGCCGGCGCGCAGGTCGCGGCGCATGAGAAAGATCATCTGCTCCAGCACCGCCTCGCGGAAGCCGTCGGCCTGCAGGCAGAGCACCTCCGCCAGGCGCCCGGCGATCACCGCGGTGTCGCTGACCAGCGGGCAGACCCGGTAGCGGTAGGTGCCACCGATGGCCTCGGGCGGCAGGTCCATGAAGCGCCCGGGCAACTGGCGGAAGAAGCTCAGCGGCAGGCGGTAGGCATTGTGGCCGAGGATCGGCAGGTCGTCCGGCACCGCCGCCTCGTCGTCCAGCTCCTGAAGATTGGTGGCCAGCGGCAGCAGGCGGTCCAGGCGGTACTGGCGCATGTTCGGGTTGCCGACCCGCACCAGGTTGGCGATCAGCTCGCCCAGGGAGGCGTGGCCGATGATCGCCGCACGCTTGGGCAGGCCGCCCCAGGCGCCGTCCGCGCCGTTGAGCAGGGCCTCGATCAGCGAGGCGTTCTCGAAGCCGCCGCCGGCGTGCATGTGCACCAGGATTTTCAGCGGCGGCGGCAGCAGGCTGCGCGCCGCGGCGACGTAGGCGCCGACCTGCAGCGGCAGGTAGGTGCCTCGGTCGTCCTCGATGCTGATGCCCTCGATCGGCTGCCCGGCCAGCAGCTCCAGCACCTGGAAGACCGCGCCCGGGTCCTCGGCGAAGGCGTCGCAGCCGTCGACGATGTTGATCAGGATGCGCGGCGGCGCGCCGTGGTCGCCGCGGATGTTCTCGCGCAGCCAGCGGATGCTGGCCGGCAGGCTGCGCAGCACGGTGGCCAGGTCGTACTGCGTGCCCATGCCCTCCTTGCTCAGGTAGATCTCGTGCAGGGTGTTGGGCACCCGGTAGTCGCGCAGCTTGAGCTGCGAGGCGTCGGGCGTGAATTGGCCCTGGGCGTCGACCAGGCCCAGGGCGGTGAAGGCGAAGCAGCCGGTGGTGTCCACCTGATGGTCGCGCAGGTACATCATGAAGTCGTCGTCGACCTCCAGCTCGGCCGGGTAGGAATAGTCGAGGGTGCCGAGCAGGATGTTGCGGAAGCCGAATTCGCGCAGCTTCGGCAGGATCTCCAGCTTGTCCTTGAGGGTCTGGCCGATCCGCGCGCCCACCGGGTTCTCGCGCAGGGACAGGTCGATCAGATAGGGCTCGATGCGCTGGAGCAGGTCGATCTTCTCCTGGGCGGCGGCGAGCAGCCGGTGGGCGTTCTGCGTGGCGGCGGACGGCTGGTGCATGGCGACATTCCCTGTGTTGGCGGTGAAACCGATGCCTTGGTTATACACAGTGAAATCGCACAGTGGCAAATGGCTACCCCGGCGCCCGACGAACGACCTGGCCGACCCGGGAGCCCGACGCAACGGCTGTAGAAATGGCTATGTCCGAGTCAACTGTTGTCGGGGGACTCAACCCCTTGTGGGAGCGGACTTGTCCGCGAACGGGGCTGGCAGAAAAGCTTCGCGGACAAGTCCGCTCCCACTGGGGGCAACGGCGCATTCCGACAACGCTCAATGGGGACACAGCCCTAGAAATCCACCCTGCCGCGCCCGGCCTTGATCGCGCCGCGCTTGGCCTTGCCCTCCAGGCGGCGCTTCTTCGAGCCCAGGGTGGGCTTGGTCGGCCGGCGCGCCTTCTCCACCTTACCGGCGTTGCGGATCAGCTCCGCCAGGCGCTCCAGGGCGTCGGCGCGGTTCTGTTCCTGGGTGCGGTACTGCTGGGCCTTGATGATCACCACGCCTTCCTCGGTGACGCGGCTGTCGCGCAGCGCCAGCAGGCGCTCCTTGTAGAACGGCGGCAGCGACGAGGCCTGGCTGTCGAAGCGCAGGTGCACGGCGCTGGACACCTTGTTGACGTTCTGCCCGCCGGCGCCCTGGGCGCGGATGGCGGTCAGCTCGATCTCGTCATCGGGCAGGTGGACGTTGTTGGAGATCACCAGCATGGGGAACGGGCGCCGCGGCAAAGGGGCGCCCAGCATAGCGCAGCGGCCGTCAGGACTCCTGGCAGTCGCCGGAGAAGTTGATCATCCATGGCACGCCGAAGCGGTCGGTGAGCATGGCGAAGCCCTCGGCCCAGAAGGTCTTCTGCAGCTCCATCTGCACCGAACCCTGGGCCGCCAGCTCCCGGTACAGGCGCTCGGCCTGGGCCAGGTCCTCGGCCTGCAGGGAGATGTGGCAGCCCTTGATGCCGTCGTAGGCATCGCCCGGCATGGTGTCGGAGCCCATCAGCAGCTCGCCGCCGGTGTTCAGGCTGGCGTGCATGGTGCGCTCGCGGTGTTCCGGCGCCACCTCGCCACAGGCCGGGCTGTCGCCGAACGGCATCACCAGCAGTTCGCCGCCCAGCACCTGCTGGTAGAAGCGGAAGGCCTCGGCGCACTGGCCGTCGAAGATCAGGTAGGCATGGATTTTCATGATTCGTCGCTCCTCATTGGCCGGCCATGCGGGCACGCAGGCGTTCTTCCTGCTCGCGCAGCTCGGGGGTGAATTCATCGCCGAAGTCCTCGGCCTCGAAGACCTGGCGAATCTCGATATCCGACTCGCCGGGCATCGGGTTGGGGCAGCGCTTGACCCATTCGATGCACTCGGCCAGGGAGGCCACTTCCCACAGCCAGAAGCCGGCGATCAGCTCCTTGGTCTCGGCGAAGGGGCCGTCGATCACGCTGCGTTGGTCGCCGGAGAAACGCACGCGCACGCCCTTGCTGCTCGGGTGCAGGCCCTCGCCGGCCTTCATGATCCCGGCGGCCACCAGTTCCTCGTTGTACCGGCCCATGGCCGCCAGCAGTTCTTCGCTGGGCATCGCACCGGCTTCCGAATCCGCGGTGGCCTTGACTATCACCATGAAACGCATCGTCCTTCTCCTCGTCTTGGCGGGAGCGCCGGCCGGCGCCCCGGGGTCACCCCGGCATGGGGTTCTGTTCCCTGGTCGAACGGCATTCCGGCAATTCGACAGACCCCGGAAAATTTTTCACCGGATGCAATCCGTAGGGTGCGCCGTGCGCACCATCGGCTCCGAGGCGGCGCGCATGCCCCCGGATTGCATCCGGGCTACGGGCTCCAGTGGACCTGCAATGGCCCGTGCAGGAACGCGCGGATCGGCATGTCTGCCGCCGGCCCCGGGCGCAGCGCCTGGTTCAGCGTAGCCAGCTTGGTGGCGCCCTGGAGGGCCAGCAGCGCCAGGTGCGCGTCGGCCAGGGGCGGCAGGGTCAGGGTCAGGCGCTGGCGGGGCTCGCTCGGCGCCTGCATCGCCAGCACCCGGCGCGGGCAGGCCGGGTCGAGGGCCGCCGGCAGGTTGGCGCTGGCCGGGAACAGCGAGGCGGTGTGGCCGTCGTCGCCCATGCCCAGCACCAGCACGTCGATCGGCGGCAGGCCGGCCAGCGCCTGCTCGGCCAGGCGCGCGGCCTCCTCCAGGCTCTCCGCCGGGTGGTACAGGCCGAGCATCGTCGCCTGGGCCGCCGGCCCCTGCAGCAGGTGGCGGCGCACCAGCGCCTCGTTGCTGTCGGCATGGGTCGGCGGCACCCAGCGCTCGTCGGCCAGGCTCACCTGCACCCTGGCCCAAGGCAGTTCCTGGCGCGCCAGGCATTCGAAGAAGGCTACGGGGCTACGCCCACCGGAGACCACCAGCAGCGCCCTCCCGCGCTCGTCCACGGCAGTGCGCAGGGCTTCGGCTACCTGCCCGGCCAGCGCCTCGGCCAGGGCCTGGGCGTCGGCATGGGTATGGCCCTGCACGCCCTCGGGCAGCAGCAGATCGGCCACGGCGCTCATCGCAGCGCGCTCAGGCTGGCGGTGAAGGCGCTGGCCCCCTGCTCCGCCGGGCTGAAGGCGGCGCGCATGAAGGCGAACAGCTCGCGGCCGCAACCGATCTCCGCCGGCGGCGGCGCGGCCGGGTCGCGGGCCTCCCACTCGGCCGCATCGACCAGCACCCGCAGCTCGCCATTGCAGCCGTCGATGCGGATCGGGTCACCGTCGCGCACCTTGGCCAGCGGACCGCCGTCGAACGCCTCGGGGCAGATGTGGATGGCCGCCGGCACCTTGCCGGAGGCGCCGGACATGCGCCCGTCGGTGACCAGCGCCACCTTGTGCCCGCGGTCCTGCAGCACGCCGAGGAACGGCGTGAGCTTGTGCAGCTCGGGCATGCCATTGCAGCGCGGGCCCTGGAAGCGCACCACGGCGACGAAGTCGCAATCCAGCTCACCGGCCTGGAAGGCCTCGGCCAGCGACTGCTGGTCGTGGAACACCCGCGCCGGCGCCTCGATCACGTGACGCTCCGGCGCCACGGCGGAGAGCTTCATCACCCCGCGGCCGAGGTTGCCCTGCAGCAGGCTGAGGCCGCCCTCGGCGGAGAACGGCTGCGCCACCGGGCGCAGGATGGTCGCGTCCAGGCTGGCCGCGGCGCCTTCGCGCCAGACCAGGCGCCCCTCGTCAAGGAACGGCTCCCGGGTGTAGCGGCGCAGGCCCGGGCCGGCCACGGTGGCGACGTCCTCGTGCAGCAGGCCGGCATCGAGCAGCTCGCGGATCAGCACGGCAGTGCCGCCGGCGGCGTGGAAGTGGTTGATGTCGGCCTTGCCGTTCGGATAGACGTGGGCCAGGGTCGGCACCACCTCGGACAGCTCGGCCATGTCCTGCCAGGTCAGCTGGATGCCGGCGGCCTGGGCGATGGCCGGCAGGTGCAGGGTGTGGTTGGTCGAGCCGCCGGTGGCATGCAGCGCCACCACCGAGTTGATCAGCGCACGCTCGTCGATGATCTCGGCCAGCGGCAGGTACTGCCCGCCCTGGCGGCTCAGGCGCACCACCTGCTGCGCCGCCTCGCGGGTCAGGGCGTCGCGCAGCGGGGTGTCGGGGTTGACGAAGGAGGCGCCGGGCAGGTGCAGGCCCATCACCTCCATCAGCATCTGGTTGGTGTTGGCGGTGCCGTAGAAGGTGCAGGTGCCGGGGCTGTGGTAGGCGGCCATCTCCGAGGCGAGCAGCTCGTCGCGGCTGGCCTTGCCCTCGGCGTAGCGCTCGCGCACCTCGGCCTTTTCCTTGTTGGACGGGCCCGAGGGCATCGGCCCGGCCGGCACGAAGATGGTCGGCAGGTGGCCGAAGCGCAGCGCGCCGATCAGCAGGCCGGGGACGATCTTGTCGCACACGCCCAGGCACAGGGCGGCGTCGAACATGTTGTGCGACAGCGCCACGGCGGTGGCCATGGCGATGGTCTCGCGGCTGGCGATGCCGATCTCCATGCCCGGCTCGCCCTGGGTGACGCCGTCACACATGGCCGGCACCCCACCGGCCACCTGGCCGACCGAGCCGACCTCGTGCAGGGCCTGGCGGATCAGCGGCGGGAAGCGCTCGTAGGGCTGGTGCGCGGAGAGCATGTCGTTGTAGGCGGTGACGATGGCCACGTTGGCCGCATCGGGCAGGCGCAGGGTCTGCTTGTCCGCGCCGCTGCAGCCGGCCACGCCGTGGGCGAAGTTGGCACACTGCAGCTTGCCGCGCTGCGGCCCCTGCTCGGCGGCCGCGGCGACCATCGCCAGGTAGCGCTGGCGGGTGGCGCGGCTCCGCTCGATCAGGCGCTCCGTGACTTCGAGAACGCGGGGGTGCATGGGAAGGACTCCTGGGGGCTTTGCAATACCGACACTGTAACCCCGCGCGCGGTTGAAATCTTTCGTCGGAATTTCCAGGCTGTCGCCGAAGCCGGCCGGCGCTAAGTTAGCCGCCTGCTTCCTTCGCGAGACGCACCATGGATTCGCTCACCCAGGCGGTGCTCGGCGCCAGCATCCAGGGCGCCCTGCTCGGCCGCTGGCAGGGCCGCCGCGCCCTGCTCTACGGCGCCATGCTCGGCACCCTGCCCGACCTCGACGTGATCATCGACTACGGCGACGCCGTGGCCGACATGACCTACCACCGCGGTTTCAGCCATTCGCTGCTGGTGCTCAGCCTGCTGGCCGTGGCGCTCACCGTGCTGATCCGCCGGCTGCGGCCCAACCCCGCCTACTCCACGCGACGGCTGTTCCTGGCCATCTGGCTGGCGCTGATCACCCATCCCCTGCTGGATGCCTTCACCAGCTACGGCACCCAGTTGTTCTGGCCGCTGCAGACGCCGCCGGTGGCCTGGTCCTCGGTGTTCATCATCGACCCGCTGTACACCGTGCCGCTGCTGGTGGCGGTGGTCGTCGGCCTGGTCCGCGGCCTGCGCGACCGGCCCCAGTGGCTGGCGGCCACGGCGCTGGGCCTGTCCAGCCTGTACCTGGCGACCACCCTGGCCGGCAAGTGGATGGCCGAGCAGCGGGTGCAGGACGTGCTGGTCGAGCGCGGCATCCAGTCCGACGTGCTGTTCAGCTCGCCGACGCCGTTCAACAGCCTGCTCTGGCGGGTCACGGTGGTGGATGGCGCCGACTACCACGAGGCGCTGGTGAGCTGGTTCGACGAGCGCCCGCCACGGCTCGAACGCATTCCCCGGGGCGCGGAACTGGCCGGCGTGCTGCGCGACTCGCCCCAGCACCAGCGGCTGGAGTGGTTCACCCACGGCGTGCTGCGCTACGACCGGGTCGGCGACGAGCTGATCGTCACCGACATGCGCCTGGGCATGACCGGCTTCCATCCGTTCCGCTTCGTCTTCGCCGAGCACCGCGACGGGCGCTGGCACACGTTGCCGGTGGTCGACCGCCTGCCCTTCAGCCGCGGCGACCCGGAGCACATGCTGGTGCTCTGGCAGCGCATCTGGGACCAGCGCCAGCCGGTGGAGCTGCTGGCCTGGGCCAGCGCGCTGCAAGGAAAGCCCTGACTCCCCCGCCGCCGTCTCTGAACTAGGCTTGACGAACAGTCGGCCGTCGGAGGCAGCAGCATGAACATCCGCCAGAAAATGATCGCCTGCGGCGCCATCAGCGTGGTCGCCGCCGCCCTGCTCGGTGGCGTCGGCTACTGGGGGCAGATGCGCCTGGCGGAGGTGCTGGCCAGCAGCGAGCTGAGCATCAGCGCCCTGCGCAACCACCTGGAAGGCGACATGATGCACGACGCCCTGCGCGCCGACGTGCTGGCCGCCTTCTACGCCCCGCCCGGCGACCCGGCGGCGGCCGAGCAGGTGCGCGCCGACCTGCGCGAGCACAGCCAGTGGTTCCAGCGCACCATGGCGGCCAACGCCGCGCTGCCGCTGAGCGAGGACATCCGCCAGGCCATCGGCCAGTCGCAACCGGCGCTCAACGCCTACATCGCCCAGGCCGAGCGCATCGTCGGCCTGGCCCTGGGCGACCCGCAGGCGGCGCGCGCCGAGATGCCGGCCTTCGAGCAGAGCTTCGCCGAGCTGGAAGAGAAGAACGAGGCGCTCAGCGAGCTGATCGAGCAGCACGCCGCCCAGGTCCGCGCCGACAGCCAGGCAGCCACGCGCAACGCCGCCTGGCTGCTGGTCGGCGGCATCCTGCTGGTGTGCCTGCTGCTCGCCCTGCTCACCAGCCACCTGATGAAGGCGGTGCTGCGGCCGCTGGGCAAGACCATCGCCGTGGCCCGCGCCATCGCCCAGGGCAACCTGCGCAGCATCATCCAGATCGACAGCGACGACGAGGCCGGCCAGCTGCAGCGGTCCCTGGCCGAGATGCAGAACAACCTGCGGCAGATGATCGAGACCATCCGCCGCGACAGCGAGCAGCTGCAGAGCACCGCGCAGCATCTCAGCGGCGCGTCGCAGAGCATCGTCCACAGCGCCCGCGAGGAATCGGACAACGCCACCAGCATGGCCGCCGCCATGGAGCAGATGATCCACAACATCGCGCAGATCGCCGACCACGCGCGCAACGCCCAGGCCATCTCGTCCCAGTCCGAGGAGCTGGCCAGCAGTGGCGGCCAGGTGATCCTCGGCGTGGTCGACGGCATGAGCCGCATCGCCGAGGCGGTCAACGAATCGTCCAGCACCATCACCGCGCTGGGCCAGTCGTCCGAGGAAATCCACTCGATCATCCAGGTGATCAACGGCATCGCCGAACAGACCAACCTGCTGGCGCTCAACGCGGCCATCGAGGCGGCCCGCGCCGGCGAAGCCGGGCGCGGCTTCGCCGTGGTCGCCGACGAGGTGCGCAACCTGGCGGCGCGCACGGCGCAGTCGACCCAGGAGATCAGCGGCATGATCGAGCGCATCCGCAATACCACCGCCCAGGCGGTGAGCAGCATGCAGGCCGGGGTGACGCGGGTGAACGACGGCGTGGGCCTGGCGCGCCAGGCCGGCGAGTCGATCAGCGAGATTCGCGGCGGCGCCCAGCGCGCGGCCGAGGTGGTGGAGGAGATTTCCCACACCATCGGCGAGCAGAGCAAGGCCTCCAGCGAGGTGGCCCAGCGGGTCGAGCAGATCGCCCGCATGTCGCAGCAGAACAGCCAGACGGTGGACGAACTGGCCGCCGCCGCGCAACGCCTGGACAGCGTGGCGCGCAGCATGCAGGGCTCGGTGCTGCAGTTCCAGACCTGACGTCGGATCGCCCACAGCGGTACTACCCGATGAATAGAAGTAGGGCGGGTGAAACCCGCGTTTCCCTGCGCCACCGCACGCGGGTTTCACCCGCCCTACGCAGCTCCAGAGCGGAGACGCCCGCCAAGAAAAAGCCCGGCCGAAGCCGGGCTTTTTTCATGCCGCCAGGATCAACCCTGGCTGGTGACGAGCGCCGAACCGGCCGCCACTTTGATGCGGTAGCAGACCCAGAGCAGCAGCAGCCATACCGGGATCGCGTACACCGAAACCTGGATGCCCGGGATCATCAGCATCACGCCGAGGATGAACAGCACGAAGGCCAGGCACAGGTAGTTGGCGAAGGGGAACCAGAAGGCCTTGAAGCTCGGCTGCACGCCCTTGGCGGCCATGGCCTTGCGGAACTTCAGGTGGGCCAGGCTGATCATCGCCCAGTTGATCACCAGGGATGCCACCACCAGCGACATCAGCAGCTCCAGCGCGCTCTTCGGCGCCAGGTAGTTGACCACCACGCAGAGCAGGGTCACCGCCGCCGACAGGGCGATGGCCAGCACCGGCACGCCGCGCGCGTTGACCTTCATCAGCGCCCTGGGCGCGTCGCCCTGCTCGGCCAGGCCGTAGAGCATGCGGCTGTTGCAGTACACGCCGCTGTTGTAGACCGACAGCGCGGCGGTCAGCACCACGAAGTTGAGCACGTGGGCGGCGGTATCCTCGCCGATCAGCGAGAAGATCTGCACGAACGGGCTGCTGGCGTAGGCGTCGCCGCCGGAGGTCAGGGTCTTCACCAGGTCGTCCCAGGGGTGCAGGGACAGCAGGATGGTCAGCGCACCGATGTAGAAGATCAGGATGCGCCAGACCACCTGGTTGATCGCCTTGGGGATCACCTTCTTCGGCTGGTCGGCCTCGGCGGCGGTGATGCCCACCAGCTCCAGGCCGCCGAAACTGAACATGATGATCGCCATCATCATCACCAGGCCGGACACGCCGTTGGGGAAGAAGCCGCCGTGGCTCCACAGGTTGCTGACGCTGGCCTGCTCGCCACCGGCGCCGCTGAACAGCAGCCAGCCGCCGAGCAGGATCATGCCAATGATCGCCACCACCTTGATGATGGCGAACCAGAACTCGGTCTCGCCGAAAGCCTTCACGTTGACCAGGTTGATCGCGTTGATCAGCACGAAGAACGCGGCGGCCGTGGCCCAGGTGGGGATTTCCGGATACCAGTACTGCACGTACTTGCCCACCGCCGTCAGCTCGGCCATGCCCACCAGCACGTAGAGCACCCAGTAGTTCCAGCCCGACAGGAAGCCCGCGAACGGCCCCCAGTAGCTGTGGGCGAAGTGGCTGAAGGAGCCGGCGACCGGCTCCTCGACGATCATCTCGCCGAGCTGGCGCATGATCAGGAAGGCGATGAAGCCGCCGATGGCATAGCCGAGGATCATCGACGGGCCGGCGCTCTGCATCACCCCGGCCGAGCCGAGGAACAGGCCGGTGCCGATGGCACCGCCGAGGGCGATCAACTGGATATGACGGTTCTTCAGGCCGCGCTTGAGCGGGCCGGTATGCAGATGTTCGGACATCAGCGAGCGCTCCAGGTCGAGCGGAGAGAGAGGCAAGTGCGAGGCATGGGTTCACCTGTCTGGAAGAATGGGCCGGCGGACTCGTGATCCGCCGGTCGCGGCCCGCCGGCCGTGGCCCCGGGCGCGGCGAGTATACACCCGGGGCTTGGGGCCGGCTTGCCGACGCGCCCAGGGCCAGTTGACGCTTCGGGGGCGTGGAAGTGGCTGGGCGGCATTCCGATTGCCTGCGAAGCGCTTATACCGCCTGCCGCCATCGCGGCCAAGGCCGCTCCCACGCCGCGCCTGGTGCTAACCGGGTGAGGTAAAGCAAAAGCTATGTACCCGTTTGTTGGTGGCACAACTCTGCTCTTGTGGGAGCGGCTGGGCGGCATCCGATTGGCCGCGAAATTCGCGGATAAATCCGCTCCCACAAGGCGTGCAACAACCAACGGGGACATAGCCAAAGCAAACATCAACAGCCCCTAGCGGCCGAGGCGCTCGCGGGCCATCCGGTCGGCCACCGCCGTGGTGGTGGCGCCTTCGGCCGTGGAGCGGGCGAATATCTCGTCCAGGGTCGCCTCGATGCCTTCGATGTGCGCCTTCAGCTCGGCGGCGCTGCCGCCGGTGCGCTCGTAGCACACGTCGATGATGCCGCCGGCGTTGATCGCGTAGTCCGGCGCGTACAGGCAGTCGCGGCGACGCAGCTGCTCGGCCAGCTCCGGGCTGGCCAGCTGGTTGTTGGCGGCGCCGGCGACGATCGGCGCGCGCAGCGCCTCCAGGGTCTGCGGGTTGATGATCGCGCCCAGGGCACAGGGGGCGAACACGTCCACGTCGAGGCCGAAGATTTCCTGCTGGCTCACCGCGCGAGCATCCAGCTGGTCCACGGCGCGGCGCTGGTTGGCCTCATGGATGTCGGTCACCCACAGCTCGGCGCCGGCGTCCTTCAGATGCCTGGCCAGGCCGAAGCCGACCTGGCCGACGCCCTGGATCGCCACCTTGAGCCCCTTCAGGTCGCCGCGACCGAGGCGGTGGCGCACGGCGGCGCGGATGCCGACGAACACACCGTAGGCGGTGGACGGCGACGGGTCGCCGTCGCGGGTGCCGCCGCCGAAGGCCTCGCGCTGGCCGGCGCCGGCCACATGGCGGGTGCGCTCGGCCATGATCTGCATCTCGGCCACGCCGGTGCCGGAGTCGGCGGCGGTGATGTAGCGCCCGCCCAGGCTGTCGACGAAGTCGCCCATGGCCTGGAACAGCGCCTCGCTCTTGTCGTGACGCGGGTCGCCGATGATCACCGCCTTGCCGCCGCCCAGCGGCAGGCGCGCCAGCGCGGACTTGTAGGTCATGCCGCGGGACAGGCGCAGCACATCGCGCAGTGCCTCCTCGTCGTCGGCGTAGTTCCACATACGGCAGCCGCCCAGGGCCGGGCCGAGGGTGGTGTCGTGGATGGCGATGATGGCCTTGAGGCCGCTGGCCTGGTCGTGGCCGAAGACCACCTGCTCGTGGTTGTCGAAGTCGATATGGGTGAAGACGGGCATGGGTACTCTCGGTTCTTGTTGGATGTTGAGTAGGCACGGATAGCCTTCTCCCCCTGGGAGAAGGTGGCCGAAGGCCGGATGAGGGAGTCCCAGATGCCTGGGAGACCCTCACCCCTGGCCCCTCTCCCGGAGGGAGAGGGGGAACTGGCTTCCGGGTTGCTTGGCTTCAGGCGGCCGGTTCGAACAGCTGGACGGCGGAAATCTCGCTGAGCAGCAGACGGGCCTTTAGCTGGGTGGCCTGCTCGCGGGCCTTGGCGACGGCATGCTCCTTGACGTGGCCGTAGCCGCGGATCTGCTCCGGCAGCTCGGCCAGGGCCACCGCGGTGCGGTAGTTGTCCGGGCGCAGCTCCTTGAGCACCAGCTCGATCAGGTCCTCGTACTCGTCGATCAGCTCGCGCTCCACCCGGCGCTCGGCGCTGTGGCCGAACGGGTCGAGCACGCTGCCGCGGAGGAACCTGAAGCGCGCCAGCACGGCGAAGGCCTTGAGCATCCAGGGCCCGAAGGCGCGCTTGACCGGCGCGCCGGTGCGCGGATCGGGCTTGGCCAGCCAGCTCGGCGCCAGGTGGAACTGCAGGCGGTAGTCGCCCTCGAACTGCGCTGCCAGGCGCTGGCGGAAGGCCGGCTCGCTGTACAGCCGCGCCACTTCGTACTCGTCCTTGTAGGCCAGCAGTTTGAAGTAGTAGCGCGCCACGGCGCGGCTCAGGGCCTGGTCGGCGCCGTCGGCCTGGCGCACGCGCTCCACCAGGGCCTGGTAGCGCTGGGCGTAGGCGACGTCCTGGTAGGCGGTGAGGCGGGCCATGCGGTCGGCGACGATCTCCTCGAGGCTCTCGCAGCGCGGCGCCTCGGGGCTCTTCGGTCTGGCCAGCTGCTCCACCGCCGCCAGGTCATGGGCGGCGCGGCGGCCCCAGAGGAACGCCTGCTGGTTGAGCTTGATGGCGACGCCGTTGAGCTCGATGGCCTTGTCGATGGCCTCGGCGGAC
The DNA here is from genome assembly GCF_029837675.1 of Pseudomonas sp. GD04015. Lineage (NCBI taxonomy): Bacteria > Pseudomonadati > Pseudomonadota > Gammaproteobacteria > Pseudomonadales > Pseudomonadaceae > Pseudomonas > Pseudomonas sp. GD04015. Next base: position 147,574 of record NZ_JAOEEE010000010.1, read on the forward strand.
ACTGGCACCAGACCCTTCTGGTACGCATAGCCGAGCATGAACAGGTTGCTGGCGATGGTATCGCCGAGCAGTGCGGTGGCCAGGCGGGTGGCGTCGACGAAGTGGGTCTTGCCCTCACCCACCGCTTCCACCAGCGCCTCGCGCATGGCCGCGCCAGGCACCTGGGCGTCCGGCTTGCGGGTGAACTCGGCAGTCGGCGCCTCATGGCTGTTGACCACGGCGTTGGCGATCCTGTCGTTCAGCTTGGCCAGCGATTCCTCGCCGGCCGCCACCACCAGGTCGCAGGCCAGCAACAGGTCGGTCTCGCCGGCGGCGATGCGCACGGCGTAGATATCGTCCTGTTTGCGGGCGATGCGGATATGGCTGATCACCGGGCCGAACTTCTGCGCCAGGCCGGCCTGGTCGAGCACGGTGCAGCCCTTGCCTTCCAGGTGCGCGGCCATGCCCAGCAGCGCGCCGACCGTGGTCACGCCGCTGCCGCCGACGCCGGGCAGGAGGATGTTCCAGGGCCGCGACAGGTCCGGCTGGCGCGGCTCCGGCAGGGCCACGAACAGTGCCTTGGCGCCCAGCGCCTCGGGCTTGCGCAGGGCGCCGCCGTGCACGGTGACGAAGCTCGGGCAGAAGCCTTCGACGCAGGAGAAGTCCTTGTTGCAGGCGTTCTGGTCGATCTCGCGCTTGCGCCCCAGCTCGGTCTCCAGCGGCAGCACAGAGAGGCAGTTGGACTTCACGCTGCAGTCGCCGCAACCCTCGCACACGGCCGGGTTGATGAAGGCGCGCTTCTGCGGGTCGACCATCTTGCCGCGCTTGCGCCGGCGGCGCTTCTCGGTGGCGCAGGTCTGGTCGTAGAGGATCACCGACACGCCCTTGAACTCGCGCAGCTCGCGCTGCACGGCGTCCAACTCGCGGCGGTGGTGGAAGCTGACGATGGGCGCGAAGGTGGCGCGGGTCGGGTACTTGTCCGGCTCGTCCGAGACCAGGGCGATGCGCTTCACGCCTTCGGCGTAGACCTGCTGGCTGAGCTGGTCGATGCGCAGCTCGCCGTCGATGGGCTGGCCGCCGGTCATCGCCACCGCGTCGTTGTAGAGGATCTTGTAGGTGATGTTGACGCCCGCCGCGACGGACGCGCGCAGGGCCAGCTGGCCGGAGTGGAAGTAGGTGCCGTCGCCCAGGTTCTGGAACACGTGCGGGGTGTCGGTGAACGGCGCCTGGCCGATCCAGGTGGCGCCCTCGCCGCCCATCTGGGTGAAGGTGTCGGTGTTGCGGTCCATCCACTGGGTCATGTAGTGACAGCCGATGCCACCCAGGGCGCGGCTGCCTTCCGGCAGCTGGGTGGAGCTGTTGTGCGGGCAGCCGGAGCAGAAGTGCGGGGTACGCTTGGTGTCGTGCTTGGGCGCGGCCAGCGCGGCTTCCTTGGCGGCGAGGAAGGCCAGGCGCTCGTCGATGGTGGCGCTGGTGTAGATCGGCGCCAGGCGCTTGGCGATCACCCGGGCGATCATCGCCGGGGTCAGCTCGGCCAGGTTGGGCAGCAGCGAGTTGCCCTCCTCGTCGAACTCGCCGACCACGCGCGGGCGCTTGCCGACCGGCCAGTTGTACAGTTGGCCGGTGAGCTGGTCCTCGATGATGCTGCGCTTCTCCTCGACCACCAGGATCTCGTCCAGGCCCTCGGCGAACTGGTGCACGGACACCGGTTCCAGCGGCCAGCTCATGCCAATCTTCAACACACGCAGGCCGACCCCGGCGCACAGCTGGTCGTCCAGGCCCAGGTCGTTCAGCGCCTGGCGCACGTCCAGGTAGGACTTGCCGGTGGTGATGATGCCCAGGCGCGGATTGGGCGAATCCAGCTTGATCTGGTCGAGGTTGTTGGCCAGGGCGAAGGCCCGAGCGGCGTAGATCTTGTACTGGTTGAGGCGCTTTTCCTGGGCCAGGGGCGGGTCCGGCCAGCGGATATGCACGCCGTCCTCCGGCAGCTGGAAGTCGGTCGGTAGCTTGACCTGCACGCGCAGCGGATCGACGTCTACCACGGCCGAGGAATCGACGTTCTCGGCGATGGTCTTCAGCGCCACCCAGCAGCCGCTGTAGCGCGACAGCTCCCAGCCGATGATGCCGTAGTCGAGGATTTCCTGGACGTTGGCCGGGTTCAGCACCGGCATCGACGCGGCGATGAAAGCATGCTCGCTCTGGTGAGCGATGGTCGAGGACTTGCAACCGTGGTCGTCGCCGGCCAGCACCAGCACGCCGCCCTTCTCCGCGACCCCGGCCGAGTTGCCGTGCTTGAACACGTCGCCGCAGCGGTCCACGCCCGGACCTTTGCCGTACCACATGGCGAACACGCCGTCGTAGCGCGCGCCGGGGAACAGGTTGGCCTGCTGGCTGCCCCACACGGCGGTGGCGCCCAGCTCCTCGTTGACGCCGGGCTGGAAGTGGATGTGGTTTTCCTGGAGGAACTGCTTGGCTTCCCACAGGCTCTTGTCCAGGTTGCCCAGGGGCGAGCCCCGGTACCCGGAGATGAAGCAGGCGGTATTGAGGCCGAAGGCGGCGTCGCGCTGCTTCTGCAGCATGGGCAGGCGGGTCAGCGCCTGAGTGCCGGTGAGATACAGCTGACCAGTGGCTACACGGTATTTGTCGTCCAGACGGATTTCGGCCAGAGACATGGGGCGCTCCTTTTATTCTTGTGTGAGCGAGACGTGCCTGTTGAGCATCGCCGTTGAACCCTGACGCGGGATCACCGCGGTGGGTCGTATGGGCAAGACTATGACCGAGTAGTTCTGGATTTTTCTTTCTTTTTTCGACCGCCCAGCGGGATACTCGGCATGAATGAACCCTCCATGACGAATAAAGAGAAAAAATCATGCAGGAAAAGCTGAGCCCCATCGACCGCCGCATTCTTCGCCTGCTGCAGCACGACGCCGACCTCTCCGCCGCCGAGATCGCCGAGAAGGTGGAACTGTCGCAATCGCCCTGCTGGCGGCGCATCCATCGCATGCAGGAAGAAGGGCTGATCGAACGCAAGGTCGCCCTGCTCAACCCGAAGAAACTGGGCCTGGGCATGACGGTGTTCGTCGACATCAAGCTGTCGGCCCACGGCCGCAACAACCTGGAGGAATTCGAGCAGGCGGTGGTCGGCTACCCTCAGGTACTGGAATGCCACACCATGGCCGGCGGCTCGGACTACCTGCTCAAGGTGGTGGCCAAGGACATCGCCGACTACGAACGCTTCCTGCGCGACCACCTGCTGCAACGCCCGCATGTGCACGAGGCGCACTCGCATATCGCGATGAGCGTGGTGAAGAGGACTACGGAGTTGCCGTTGGATTAACGATGTAAAGAGTATGGCTGCTATCAGCGACTCTATTGAATAAGCTTCTAAGCATGCATGAATGTTACCGGCCAAGCTGCATTATATTGCTTTGCAATTGCTTCAATTAAGCGTTTGAGGCGACTGAAATCAGCCTACTCAAGGATAAAAATCTTTAGCAGACTTGGCCAGATCAATCAAAATCAGCTTACATTACGGCGATTGCCAGCGACCCAAGCCAATTAACCGCAACATTAAACCAAGAGATACTCAATCGTGGAAAAATCCGAAAAAAATTACAGCAAAATCGAAATTATAGAAAAACTTACACCACTCATAATTGGCGGAATAATAGCAGGCATCGCCGCCTTTTTTACATACCTAAATGACCTGCGAAGAATAGAACTTTCGCAGATTGAATTAATTGGACGTGTCGGCGACCTGATCACATCAGAAAAGGACTCTGCTCGAGCGGTCGGCTATTCAATGCTTACAGCAATGAAGAATGAGCATCTCGCGCTAAATATTATACATACCAACAAAGATATAGCTGGCACTTCAACGACAAGAGTCATCCTTGAAAACCCCAATCTTCCAGATTCGACCAGAATATATGCCCGAGATGTTTTACTGGAGCTTCCTCTTCCCAGTACCACATCCACAGTCAAATCAGAAAGGGACGTGCATATTTTAGCCAATGCCATTCGTGATAGATACGGATTCAAGAGCCAAGTATCTCTTGACTGCATAAAGGCTGCACTAAATAGCCACGACGATATTCAAAGACTTATAGCTCTAACTGGTAGAGCCACAATAGAAAACCAAAACATTGGGCTAGAATACGAGAAAAACTGGCTTCTCAACCTGCTTAAAGGAATCAAAGAGTCCCCGAACTATCAAAGTCGCGAACAAACACTAAAACTAAGAGCACTCCAAGCTGAAGTCCTGAGCTTAACTGGAGCCACCACGACCAAAGACCATCAAGCAAAATAAATCACAGACAACCTGCCATGACGACATAGAGAACCAAGAAAGCCTTCACTCTGCGCCCCCTATATTAAAGAGCCCCACCAAAAAAATGATTCAAGTCGACAGAAATACCAACCTCCTACTCAACCCAATACAGCACACTCCTGAAACATCGAAAAACTTAAACCGTTCTCACAGAAAAACCGTAACCCTAGATATTATTTCGCATCAAACCTCACCTACAGATTATGTAGCCTTACAGGCTATTTAGGTTATGAAGTTTCACAGTGTGCGAATCACCGTGGCTGAAAGCTGGCATAAGTGAGCCCACGCGTGGCTACCCAGCGGTCAGCCACTAGTCAGAAGAAATGCCACTAGCGGATGAACTAGGCCAGTTTTCAGTCAGGCCACCACATCCGGCTGCACTTCCGGCGAGGCATCCTTGAAAACATCGAGAGCCAAGCAACGATCCTCCATCTCCAACAATCTCGACAGGCCCTGCAGATCGCAGGAGAAACGCCGCGCGTTATACAACTGCGGAATCACGCAAGCCTCCAGATACCCCGGCCGGTTGCCCAGCGACAGGCCACCCTTGAGCACAGCCAGCCCTTCTTCCACCGCCGCCAACCCCTTCTCCACCCAATGCCGATACCAGGCATTCTTCGCCTCATCGTCAGCGCCCAGCTCGACACTGAGGTACTGCAATACCCGCAGGTTGTTCAGCGGATGGATATCGCAGGCAATATGCAGCGCCAGGGCGCGTACCTGGGCGCGCTGGGCCGGGTCGGCCGGCAGCAGCGCCGGGACCGGGAAGACTTCGTCCAGGTATTCAAGGATGGCCAGCGACTGGGCGATGCGCACCCCGCCGTTGGCGTCGTCCACCAGCAGCGGCACCAGCTCCTGCGGGTTGAGCGCGCGGTACTCGTCGGCGTGTTGCTGGCCGCCGTCCTTGACCAGGTGCACCGGCACCTGGCGATAGGCCAGGCCCTTGAGGCCCAGGGCGATGCGCACCCGGTAGGCGGCGCTGGAGCGCCAGTAGGAGTAGAGCGTCAGCTCACTGCTCATACCGCTCTACCACCTGGTCGATGGCGCCGAACAGGCTCTGGCCGGCGGTGTCGAGCATCTCGATGCGCACCCGGTCGCCGAACTTGAGGAAGAGCGTCCTGGCTTCGCCGTGCTCGACGATTTCCAGCATGCGTTTCTCCGCCAGGCAGGAGGAGCCGGCGCTGCGGTCGTAGTTGGACACGGTGCCCGAGCCGATGATGGTGCCGGCGCCCAGCGGGCGGGTCCTGGCGGCGTGGGCCACCAGGGTGGGGAAGTTGAAGGTCATGTCCACGCCGGCATCCGGGCGGCCGAACAGTGCGCCGTTGATGTGCGAGATCAGCGGGCGGTGGACCTTGCCGTCCTTCCACGCCTCGCCCAGTTCGTCCGGTGTCAGCGCCACCGGCGAGAAGCTCGACGACGGCTTGCTCTGGTAGAAGCCGAAGCCCTTGGCCAGTTCGCCCGGGATCAGGTTGCGCAGGGACACGTCGTTGACCAGCATCAGCAGCTGGATATGGCCGGCCGCTTCCGCCGCCGTGGCGCCCATTGGCACGTCGTCGGTGATCACCGCGATCTCCGCTTCCAGGTCGATGCCCCAGGCCTCGTCGGCCAGGCGGATCGGGGCGTGCGGCGGGATGAAGCTGTCCGCCCCGCCCTGGTACATCAGCGGATCGTGCCAGAACGACTCGGGCATTTCCGCGCCACGGGCCTTGCGCACCAGTTCCACGTGGTTGACGTAGGCGCTGCCGTCGGCCCAGTGGTAGGCGCGTGGCAACGGGCTGTGGCAGTCGGCCTGGTCGAAGAAGAAGGCCTCGTCGATCAGCCCATCGTTGAGGCGCTGGTACACCGATTCCAGCAGCGGGCGCTTGACTTCCCAGTCGTCCAGCGCGGCCTGCAGGGTGGCGGCGATCTGCGGCACCTTGACGGCGCGGGACAGGTCACGGGAAACGACCACCAGTTCGCCGTCGCGGCCCAGGTTCAGTGATGCGAGTTTCATGGATTACCTCGAATTGGTTGGTTCTCCCCTCTCCTATTGGGAGAGGGGCCGGGGGTGAGGGGTTCCCAGGCGGCTCCGAGCTGCCAGTAACACCCTCACCCCAACCCTCTCCCAGGGGGAGAGGGGGTTGTTCTGCGTCAGCCTTGCTTACCCGGCGCGCGCCAGGAGTTCACATATTCGGGGACGTCCACCGCGGCGGCAGCTTCAGCCACTTCCAGGGCGCGGCGGGTGTCGATCATCACCGCCACTTCCTCGGCGAAGGTGGCCGGGTCTTCCTGGGCCTTCTTCAGCGCCTTGGGGTGCGGGCCGTGGGGGAAGCCGCAGGGGTGCAGCGTGACCATGCCGGCCTCGATGTTGTCACGACTGAAGAAGTTGCCCCGGTGGTAGAACAGCACTTCGTCGTAGTCGTCGTTGTTGTGGAAGAACGGCACCTTGAGCGCGCCCGGATCGGATTCCACCGGCCGCGGCGTGAAGGTGCAGACCACGAAGCCGTTGGCGACGAAGGTGGTGTGGGCCGATGGCGGCAGGTGGTAGCGGTGGCTCATCAGCGGGCGGATGTCGCGCCAGTTCAGGCGCACCACGGTGTTGTCGCCGTGCCAGCCCACCGCGTCCAGGGGGTTGAACGGGTAGATCACGGTACTGATCTGGTTGCGCCGCTTGATGCGAATCTGCCAGGTGCTTTCGTCCTGCTGGGCCTTGAAGGCGTCGTCGAGGCGCGGGTGGTCGAGCACCGCCGGGTCGAAGATCGCCTGCGGGCCGAGCAGGCCCTTGTCCGGCAGCTGGTAGGCGCCGTCGGTGTTCTCGATCAGCAGGAAGTGGCTGGGCGCGCTCGGTTCGATGCGCCAGGCGGTGCCGCGCGGAATCACCAGATAGTCGCCGTCGCGGTATTCCAGGTGGCCGAAGTCGCAATAGAAGTGCCCCGCCCCGTCGTGCACGAACAGCAGCTCGTCGCCGTCGCCGTTGCGCACCAGGTGGCGCATGGCGCCGTGGGTCTTCCACACGCGCAGCTTGACGTCGGCATTGTGCAGGGTCAGCGGTGCCTCCAGCGGGCAGTCGCGCTCGCTGGAAATCTTGTTGAAGTTGAAGGCGTGCGGGCGCAGCGGCCCTTCCCAATCGATCCAGCCGGTGGGCGGGTGCTTGTGGTGCAGGTGGGTCACCGGGCCGAAGAAGCCCTCGCGGCCCATTTCCCGCTCATAGGTATCCGCGGGAAAGTCGCAGTGGGCCTGGCGCGAGTGCTCGCCTTCGCGCAGGGGGAAGCTGATCCATTTGCGGCTCATGGGCAGGCCCCCTGCAGGGTGTCGCAGGGCCGCCCAGGCCGTGCGCACCACGTAACGAGGAATTGCCGGTGCGCGCAGCGCACCCTACGGACAGTGCTCATCATTCGTCGGCCTTGATCACGCCGCGGCGCAGCTGGTCTTCCTCGATGGATTCGAACAGCGCCTTGAAGTTGCCTTCGCCGAAGCCCTGGTTGCCCTTGCGCTGGATGATCTCGAAGAAGATCGGACCGATCACCGTGTTGGTGAAAATCTGCAGCAGGATGCCGTCGTCGCCGGGGGCGCCGTCGATCAGCAGGTTCAGTTCGCGCAGCTGGTCCAGCGGCTCGCCGTGGCCGGCCACGCGCTGGTCGACCTTCTCGTAGTAGGTGTCCGGGGTGGTCATGAAGTCCACGCCGTTGGCGCGCAACTGACGCACCGTCTCGTAGATGTCGTCGGTGCTCATGGCGATGTGCTGGATGCCCTCGCCGTGGTATTCGCGGATGAATTCCTCGATCTGCGACTTGTCGTCGGCCGATTCGTTGATCGGGATGCGGATCTTGCCGCACGGCGCGGTCATGGCGCGGGAGAACAGGCCGGTGAGCTTGCCCTCGATGTCGAAGTAGCGGATTTCACGGAAGTTGGCGATGCGCTCGTAGAAGCCGGACCAGACGTCCATCTGCCCGCGCTTGACGTTGTGGGTCAGGTGGTCGATCTGCTGCAGGCCGACGGCGTTGTCGCCCGGCTTGCGGCCCTCGATGTATTCGAAGTCCACGTCGTAGATGGTCTTGTCGCCGTAGCGGTCGACCAGGTACAGCAGCGAGCCGCCGATGCCTTCCACGCAGGGGATGTTCAGCTCGCCGAAGTTGGCGTGGCTGCCGACCAGGGTGGCGCCCTGCTCTTTCACGTAGGCGGCGGCCTGGGCCGCGTTCTTCACCCGGAAGGCCATGGCACAGGCGCTCGGCCCGTGCTTCTCGCCGAAGGCGCGGACGTGGCCGGTGGGGCTGCCGTTGAGGACGAAGTTGATGTCGTTCTGCTGGAACAGCCACACCTGCTTGGAGCGGTGCTTGGCCGTTTCGGTGAAGCCCATGGCGGTGAACAGCTGGCGCAGCTGCTCGATGCCCTCGGCGTTGGGCGCGGTGAATTCGACGAATTCGAAACCGTCGGTTCCGATGGGGTTGTGCTGTTCGATCTTGGCCACGGCGTTCATCCGGCCTCCTTGATTGTTGTTGTGGGGCAAGCGTCCGCCTCGGTCGGCGGCGCGTTGGACTGCCTTCATCACAACCCCTGGGCCGGGCCCGGACAAGGTGCCCGCAAGGCCGGGAAGCCCGCCCCCGACGCTCCACGCGGCAAGTTTTCCTTACACCCTGCGAGCCGGGTGGAATGGCGGCACCCACGCCCGCCACCCCGTAACGATTTCTTGCCAGGGCGGTTCAGACGGCTGCCAGTCCGGGCAGCGGCCAGGCCGAGGCCAGCAGTTCGCCGAGCGGCTGCGGCTTGCCGATGTGGTAACCCTGGGCATAGTCCAGGCCCATGGCGCGCAGGGCTTCGAGCACTTCGCCGTTCTCGACGAACTCGGCGATGGTGCGTTTGCCCATGACGTGGCCGATCTGGTTGATCATCTCCACCATGGCCCGGTCGATGGGGTCGTCCAGCAGGTTGCGCACGAAGCTGCCGTCGATCTTCAGGTAGTCCACCGGCAGGTGGCGCAGGTACATGAACGAGGACATGCCGGCGCAGAAGTCGTCCAGCGAGAAGCGGCAGCCCAGCGCCTTCAGCTCGTCGATGAAGTGGGTGGCATCGGCCAGGTTGGCGATGGCGGCGGTCTCGGTGATCTCGAAGCAGATGCTCTCCGGCGCCACCGGCTGGCTGGCCAGGCAGTCGCGGATGAAGGCGAGGAATTCGTGGTCGCCGATGCTGGCGCCGGACAGGTTGATGGCGCAGTGCAGCAGCGGCGCCTGCGGGTGCTCGGCGTGGAAGCGCGCCATCGCCTCCAGGGTGCCGGCCACCACCCAGCGGTCGATCTGCGGCATCAGCCCGTAGCGCTCGGCCGCCGGGATGAACGCCGCCGGGCTGACCAGCGCGCCCTCCTCGTCCTGCAGGCGCAGGAGGATTTCCAGGTGACCGCCGTGCTCGCCGCCGCGCAGCGGCACGATCGGCTGGCCGAACAGGCGGAAGCGCTGCTCGGCCAGGGCCGCGTGGATGCGCTGCACCCAACTCATCTCGCCGACCCGCAGGGACAACTCGGAGTCGTCCGGCTGCGAGGCGTACACCCGGTTGCGACCGCGCTCCTTGGCCGCATAGCAGGCCACGTCGGCGGTGCGCAGCAGTTCCGCCAGGCTGGTCTGCCCCGGAGGCACCTGCACCAGGCCGATGCTGGCGCTGACCGAGAACGGCCGCCCGCCCCAGGCGAAGCGCAGGTCCTGCACCGCCCGACGCAGCGACTCGGCGACCCGCAGGGCGGCGTCCGGTGGGCAGTTCTCGAGGATCACGCCGAACTCGTCGCCGCCCAGGCGCGCCAGGGTGTCGCCCTCGCGCAGGTGTTGCTGCAGCTCCTGGCAGACCTGGCGCAGCAGCTCGTCGCCGGCGGCGTGGCCGCAGGTGTCGTTGACCAGCTTGAACTGGTCCAGGTCGATGAACATCAGCGCGTGGCGCCCCGGCTGGCGCAGCATGCGCGCCAGCAGCTGGGCCAGGCGATATTCGAACTCGCGGCGGTTGGCCAGGCCGGTCAGCGCGTCGTGGCTGGCCTGCCAGGAGAGGCTGGCGACGAACTGGCGCTCGCGGGTCATGTCGTGCAGCACCATCACCATGCCGCTGACCAGGCCCCGCTCGCGGATCGGCGCGCCGACCAGGTTGACCGCCACCTTGCTGCCGTCCGGGCGCACCATCAGCTTGGCGAAGTCGCCGTCCGCCGCCGGCTCGCCGGCGAGGATGCGCTGCAGCGGCGTGCGCTCGCCGGGCACCGCGTGCTCGTCGACGATGGAGAACAGCCGCTCGAACGGCGCGCCCTCGGCCTCACCCACGGCGCAGCCGGTGAGTTGCTCGGCGGCGGCGTTCATGTAGGCGATGCGGCCGTCGCGGTCGAGGCTGATCACCGCGTCACCGATGGAGGCGAGGATGGTCTGCGCGCGCTGCTTGACCGCCTCCAGGGCGCGGTCGGCCTCCTCGCGCAGGATCAGCAGGCGGCGCGTGCGCAGCAGGGCCAGGCTGATCAGCAGCGTGCCGGTGAGCAGGTTGGCCAGCAGCAGCGCCACCACCACCGCGCGCGAGGCCTCGCCGAGAATCCGCGAGAAGGCTTCCGCCGCCGGGGTGGCGCCGCGGTTGATCGCCTCGATGCGAGTGCGCCAGTCGAGCACCTGCACCTCGTCGGGCTGGCCGCGCCGGCGCACCGCCACCACCTCGTCGGCCAGCGCGGTGAGACGCAACACGTATTCGTCGCCCACCTTCCACTGCTCGACGGCCCGGCGCATGTAGCCGTAGTCGCGGAAGTAGCGGAACAGCCAGGTCATCGCCGCGATGTCGTCCGGGTGGTTCCTGCCCTGCAGGATGCCGGCGCGGGCCGCCGCCAGGTCCGGGTCGGGGCGGTCCAGGGCGACGCGGAAGGCGTGGTCGCCGAGCGGCACGGCGATGGCCGCGCGGTAGCCGGCCAGGTACTCGGCGTCGCCGGTACTGGCGTACAGGCCCAGGTAATAGATGCCGTCCTTGAGGCCCTTGGACCACAGGCTCTCGCCGGCCACGTAGCTGCGCATCGCCGAGTGCAGGTAGAGGCTGCCGCAGGCCAGCAGCGCCTGCAGCAGCACTACCGCCACGAACGGCCAGACCAGCCGTAGCAGTTGCGAAGTGATGGGCGCCGCACCGGCGCCGGTCTCCTGACTCATCGCGTCGCACTCTCCTGACCCGCGCCCTCCGTGCGGGGCCGGTCTGTCAGGTATAGATGGCTTTCTGCCAGGACGGCAACCGCAACGGCAGCGCCGCGCTGCCCTGCGCATTTGCCGGGCGCCGTTGCCACATCTATAAGTACGGGGCTATGCGCCGTTCCATAGCGACAACGCCACGACAGGGAGTCACCTGGCCATCGCGACGAGACTGCCATGCAGTCCCCCTTCAGCCGCCACGCTCCCAGTACGCAGCACCGCCCCCACTGCCCGGAGCATCCCCATATGCCAGAACCTCTCGTCATCGTCCATGGCTGGAGCGACGAACCCTCGTCGTTCCAGAAGCTGGAGGCCTTCCTCGCCAGCAACCTCGCCGTCAAGCCGGTGGTGATCAAGCTCGCCGACTGGATGTCCATGCACAACGAAGTGACCTTCGCCGACCTGGCCGAGGCCATGAAGAACGCCTGGGAGCAGCACAAGCTGCCGACCGCGCCGCGCTCGGTAAACATCGTGGTGCACAGCACCGGAGCCCTGGTGGTGCGCCACTGGATGACCCGCTTCTACCAACCCTCGACGGTGCCGATCAAGCGCTTCCTGATGCTGGCGCCGGCCAACTTCGGCTCGCCGCTGGCGCACAAGGGAAACAGCTTCATCGGCCGCGCCCTCAAGGGCTGGGACGAGCCGGGCTTCCAGACCGGCACGCACATCCTCAAAGGCCTGGAACTGGCGTCGCCCTATACCTTCGCCCTCGCCGAGCGCGACCTGTTCTCCGCCACGCCCTGGTACGGCCGCGGCCGCATCCTCGCCACGGTGCTGGTGGGCAACAAGGGCTACGGCGGCTTCACCGGGGCGCTGGTCGACGCGGATGGCTCGGACGGCACGGTCTACTTCAGCACCGCCAACCTCAACTGCGCCAGGCTGCAGGTACGGCTCAGCGATAAACAGGAAGTCATTGACGAACCGGTTCTCGCGTCCAGCAAGGGTGCGATCGCCTTCGGCCTGATCGCCAAGGAGAACCACAGCACCATCACCCTGAACAAGACACCGGGCAACCCGCTGACCAAGCAACTGATCCTGCGCGCCCTGTCGGTGGACGACGGCGACTACCCTGACGGCGACGGCGCCTTCCCCTGGCAGAAAGAGATCGACAAGCACGACCCGGACATCCAGCAGCGTAGCGACGCCTTCCAGAACACAGTGGTCCACCTCACAGACGATCTCGGTCATGAGGTCAAAGACTACTTCGTCGAGTTCTACCGGCATGTCGGGCAGGATCCGCTCGATGCCCGGCTGTACAAGAAATTCATCCACTCCATCCACCCCTACAAGGACAACACCGCCTTCCGCGCGCTGTACCTGAACATCAAGGAACTGGACAAGGCCCAGCGCGACTTCGCCGTCAAGGAGCTCTACATCAGCCTGCTGGCCAGCCCGACGTTCAGTCCGGAAAAGGAAAAGGAGCATCCTGTCGGCTACCTGGCGGTGCCCACCAACGAGCTGGCAGGGCTGCACATTCCCAAGGCGCAGTTTCCCGAGTTTTTCAAGGCCCACCGCACCCTGCTGATCGAGGTCATCCTCACCCGCAAGGTATCGCGCAGAGTGTTCCGCTTGCTGCCCTGAGCCCCACGGCGCCCCACCCGGGGCGCCATCTGATACGGTTTTTCCTGGAAAACCTGAGTCTGTTATCCAAACAGCCGGTCGCGCACAGTTCGCTCAGCCTGATTACCGCCCGAAGAGGCCCACCATGAGCGAGCGCATACCAGCGCAGATCATCGAGTCCATCGACTCCCGCCAGCCCATCCGCCTGACGCCTTCCCAGGCCGGCGGGCCGATCCACACCCGCAGCTTCAGCGGCCGCTTCCGCAACCTGCGGCTGTACGGCGCCGGCCTGCTGTTCCTGATCTTCTTCGGCACCGCCTGGCTGAACTGGGAAGGCCGCCAGGCGGTGCTGTGGAACCTGGCCGAGCACCGCTACTACATCTTCGGTGCCACCTTCTGGCCGCAGGACTTCATCCTGCTCTCGGCGCTGCTGATCATCTGCGCCTTCGGCCTGTTCACCATCACCGTGTTCGCCGGCCGAGTCTGGTGCGGCTACAGCTGCCCGCAGAGCGTGTGGACCTGGGTGTTCATGTGGGTGGAGAAGGTCACCGAGGGCGAGCGCAACCAGCGCATCAAACTGGACGCCGCGCCCTGGGGCCCGACCAAGCTGCTGCGCCGGGGCGCCAAGCACGGCCTGTGGCTGGCGGTGAGCCTGCTGACCGCGCTGACCTTCGTCGGCTACTTCACGCCGATCCGCCCGCTGGCGGTGGAGCTGTTCAGCGGCCAGCTGGAGGGCGCGGCGCTGTTCTGGGTCCTGTTCTTCACCACCGCCACCTACCTCAACGCCGGCTGGCTGCGCGAGAAGGTCTGCGTGTACATGTGCCCCTACGCGCGCTTCCAGGGCGTGATGTTCGACAAGGACACCCTGATCGTCTCCTACGACGCGGCTCGCGGCGAACATCGCGGCCCGCGCAAGAAGGAGAGCGACCACAAGGCCCAGGGCCTGGGCGACTGCATCGACTGCACCCTGTGCGTGCAGGTCTGCCCCACCGGCATCGACATCCGCGACGGCCTGCAGGTGGACTGCATCGGCTGCGCCGCTTGCATCGACGCCTGCGACGGCGTGATGGACAAGATGGGCTACGCCCGTGGCCTGATCCGCTACGGCTCCGAGCGCGAGATGCAGGGCGGCCGGCGCCACCTGCTGCGGCCGCGCCTGGTGGGCTACGCGGCAGCGCTGTTGCTGATGATCGGCGCCTTCGCCTGGGCCCTGCAGGCGCGCTCGCTGGTCTCCCTCGACGTGGCCAAGGACCGTGGCATGTACCGCGAGAATGCCGCCGGCCAGATCGAGAACGTCTACCGCCTCAAGGTGATCAACAAGACCCAGCACCCGCAACGCTACTACCTGGGCCTGGTCGAGGGGCAGCCGTTCGCCATGAGCGGCCCCGGCGACCTGGCCCTGGCCGCCGGCGAGATCCTCGAAGTGCCGGTGAGCGTCGTCCTGCTGCGCGAGCCGCTGGCGAGCATCCCGGCGCCGGTCGAGTTCGAGGTGGTCAACCAGGCCGACGCCGGCGAGCGCCAGGTCTCGGCCAGCACCTTCCTGGCGCCACGCGGACGCTGAGCATGGCCGCCGCGCCGCCGATGCCCTTAGACTGTGGCCCGACCCTGGCCACAGTCACGGACAAGATGAAGCGCTACGAGCGATTCGCCGACCAGATCGCCGAGCTTATCCGCAGCGGCGTGCTCGCCCCCGGCGACCGGGTGCCCTCGGTGCGCCACGCCAGCCGCACCTACGGGGTCAGCCCCTCCACCGTGTTCCAGGCCTACTACCTGCTGGAAGACCGCGGCCTGATCCAGGCCCGCGCCCGCTCCGGCTACTTCGTCCGCGCGCTGGCGCGCCAGCCGCTGGCCGAGCCGGAAACCAGCGCGCCCACCGCCGCCAGCACCGAGGTGGACGTCAGCGAACTGGTCTTCTCCGTGCTCGGCTCGCTGAAGGACCCGCACACCGTACCTTTCGGCTCGGCCTTCCCCAGCCCGGACCTGTTCCCCCTGCCGCGCCTGGCCCGCTCCATGGCCCACGCCCTGCGCGACATGCCCGGCCACGCGGTGATCGCCGACATGACCAGCGGCAACCCCGACCTGCGCCGGCAGATCGCCCTGCGCTACATGGTCGCCGGCGTGCGCCTGCCGCTGGAGGAACTGGTGATCACCAATGGCGCGCTGGAGGCCCTCAACCTCTGCCTGCAGACCGTGACCCGCCCCGGCGACCTGGTCGCCATCGAGTCGCCGGCCTTCTACGCCACCCTGCAGGTGCTGGAGCGGCTGGAACTGAAGGCGGTGGAAATCCCGGTTCACCCGCGCGAGGGCATCGACCTCGACGTGCTGGCCGAGCGCCTGGCGCAACTGCCGATCAAGGCCTGCTGGTTCATGAGCAGCCTGCAGAACCCCATGGGCGCCAGCCTCTCGGAGGCGAAGAAGGCAGCGCTGTACGAACTGCTGCGGCAGCGCCAGGTGCCGCTGATCGAGGACGACGTCTACGCCGAGCTGTACTACGGGCCCCACCCGCCCCGGCCGATGAAGAGCCTCGACCGGGACGGCCTGGTGATGCACTGCGGCTCCTTCTCCAAGAGCTTGGCGCCGGGCTACCGGGTCGGCTGGGTGGCCGGTGGGCGCTTCGCCGAGCAGATCGGCCGGCTCAAGCTGATGACCACCATCTCGCCCTCGGTGCCGGCCCAGGCCGCCATCGCCGACTACCTGCAACACGGCGGCTACGACCGCCACCTGCGCAAGCTGCGCATCGCCCTGGAGACCCAGCAGGCGGCCATGCTGGCCTCCGCCGCCCGCCACTTCCCGGCGGAAACCCGGGTCACCCGCCCCGGCGGTGGCTACTTCCTGTGGTTCGAATTCCCCGAGCGGGTGGACTCGCTGCAACTGTTCCAGCTGGCGCTGGCCCAGGGCATCAGCCTGGCGCCCGGGCCGATCTTCTCCGCCACCCGCGGCTTCCGCCATTGCGCCAGGCTGAACCATGGGCACCCCTGGGATGCCCAAAGCGAGAGGGCGATGGAACTGCTGGGCAGGATCATTGCCTCGTTCTAGAGCCCATGGCTAGGCAATAGCCCGGCTTCGGACAATAATGGCACAACGCCATGACAGAACAAGGACAGGCGACCATGAACGAAGACAGCGACACCGCCGGCACCGACGTCCCCAGCGACCAGCGCATCGAGCAGCTGGAAAGAGCCGGCAGGCTCAACCGCCTGCTGATCTTCGGCCTGGCCGGCGCCCTGCTGTTCAACCTCATCGCCTGGGTGCTGGTGGCCGTGCTCGGCTCCTCGGGCGGCGCCGACGCGGACGAACAGGCGGCCATGGCGAGCATGGCCAGCGTCGAGGCCCTGCAGAAGGAGATCGGCGCGCTGCAACTGCAGATCGCGCCGTTGCAGCAGCAGATCAAGGACCAGCAGAAGCTCATCCTGCTGCAGGCCCAGCAGCAGGTGGCGCCTTCCGCCGCCGAGGCGGTGCCGGAACAGGGCGCGGAGCCGCGCCGGCAGGACCGGGACAACGTACGCATGGTGGCGCGCACCCTGATCGGCCAGGAACACAACTACCAGCACACCCTCAACGCCCTGAAGAACGGCATGCGCGAACTGGCCGGCATGACGCCCGGCTCGCGCAGCTGGCTGGACTTCTACGAAGAATCCCTGGCCAAGCCCATGGCCGACAGCCAGGCCCGGGTCAAGGCGCTGCAGCAGTGGTCCGGCGAACAGACCACACCCTGACCATCGTAGGGCGGGTGCAACCCGCGCCCGCTCCCGGGGAGCGTTAACGGGACGTTTGCGCCACCCCGCTTCTTCCGTACACTGCGGGCATAGAACAAGGGACTGCCACCATGCCTCACCCTCTGTGCCGCACCGGCATCATCCTGGGCCTGCTCTGCGCCCAGGCGATCCACGCCTCGCCCGAAAACGACCCGCTCCTCGATGCCCCCACCGCCGCCCCGCAGGCCGGCGAACGCTCGGCCCGCGGCGTACTGCGCGCCCGCGACCAGGCGGTGCTGTCCAGCGAACTGGCCGGGCGCATCGTCGACATGCCGTTCGCCGAGGGCCAGGACTTCAAGCAGGGCGAGGTGCTGGTGCGCTTCGACTGCAGCGCCTACCAGGCCCAGCTCAACGCCGCCCAGGCCGCATCCCGGGCCGCCCGCGAAGAGCTGGGCAACAAGAAGCAGCTGGCCGCGCTCAACTCGGTGGGCCGCTTCGAGGTGGCGCTGGCCGAGGCGCGCCAGGCCCAGGCGGCGGCGGAATCCCAGGTCTACCAGGTGCAGGTCAAGCGCTGCAGCGTCACCGCGCCGTTCAGCGGCCGCGTGGTGCAGCGCCGGGTGCGGCCGCACGAGAGCGTCGCCAGCGGCACGCCGCTGCTGGAGATCGTCGACAACCGCACGCTCGAAGTGCACCTGCTGGTCCCGTCCAGCTGGCTGGGCCGGCTCAAGCCCGGCGAGCACTTCGAGTTCCTCCCCGACGAGACCGGCCAGCCCCTGCGGGTCGAGGTCAAGCGCCTGGGCGCGCGCATCGACGAAGGCAGCCAGACCCTGCTGCTGATCGGCAGCCTGCCCGAGAACGCCAGCGGCCTGCTGGCCGGCATGAGCGGCAGCGCGCGCTTCCCGGAGTCGCCATGACCGCGCAGGTGCCGGGCCTGGCCGAACAGGTCTTTGCCCGCTTCCTGGCCCTGCAGCGCCAGGCCCGCGCCGCCGCGGACATCGACAGCCTGGCCTATGCCCTGGTCAACGACGCCCAGGGCCTGTTCGGCTTCCGCCATGCCGCCCTGCTCATCGCGGGGCGGGTGCGGTCGCTGACCGGCATCAGCGTCGTCGAGCCCCACTCCCCCTTCGTCGCCTTCGTCGAGAACGCCGTCCAGCAATTGCACGACCAGGGCCGCTCCGCCCAGCCCCAGGTGATCGCCGCCGAGTCGCTCAACGAGCAGGCCCGTGGCGACTGGCAGGCATTGTCCGCCGGCTCGGTGTTCTGGCTGCCCCTGCTGGATCGCCAGCAGCAGCCCTTCGGCGGCCTGTGGATCGCCCGCGAGCAGCCCTGGAGCGACGCCGAGCAGGCCCTGCTGACCCAGCTCGGCGACTGCTACGCCCACGCCTGGCTCGCCCTGCAGCCGCGCAAGCCCTGGCGCCTGCGCTGGCCGCGGCGACGCATCCTGGCGGTCGCAGCGGCGGCGCTGCTGCTCCTGCTGGTGCCGGTGCGCCAGTCGGTGCTGGCGCCCGCCGAGGTGGTGCCGCGCGACGGCCAGGTGGTCGCCGCGCCGGTGGACGGGGTGATCGCCGAGTTCCTGGTCAAGCCCAACCAGGCGGTGGCCAAGGGCGACGTGCTGCTGCGCTTCGACGCCACCACCATCCGCGCCCAGGCCGACGTGGCGGAACGCAGCCTGCAGGTGGCCGAGGCCGAACTCAAGGCCAACACCCAGCGCGCCTTCAGCGACGCCGAGTCGAGCGCGCGCATCGACCTGTTCGCCGCCCGCGCGGAGCAGAAGCGCGCCGAGCGCGACTACGCCCGCGAACTGCTGGCACGCACCGAGGTGCGCGCCGAGCGCGACGGCATCGCGGTGTTCGCCGACGCCCAGCGCTGGATCGGCCGGCCGGTGCAGACCGGCGAGCGGCTGATGGAGATCGCCGACCCGAACCATGCCGAACTGCGCATCGACCTGGCCGTGGCCGACGCGCTGGACTTCCAGCCCGGCGCGGAGGTCGGCCTGTTCCTCGACAGCGACCCGCTGCACCGCCACGACGCCCGCCTGCAGCGCCTGGCCTACGAGGCGCAATCGCTGAGCAGCGGCCAGCTGGCCTACCGGCTGGACGCCGAGTTCGCCGAAACGCCGCCGCGCATCGGCCTGCGCGGCACCGCCAAGCTGTACGGCGAACGGGTGCCGCTGGCCCTGTTCCTGCTGCGCCGGCCGCTGGCCGCGCTGCGCCAGACGTTGGGCCTGTAGATGCGCCTGCCCGGCCTGCGCGCCGACCTGCAGCTCTCCGGCGCCGCGCCGGCGCTGGACGGCGCGCCGCAATGGACCCTCGCCGACCCGCTGCGCGGACGCTACTTCAAGCTCGGTGCCGAGGCCATGCGCCTGCTGCGCCACTGGCAGCTGGGCGACCCCGCGCGGGTGCTGCAGGCGGCGAACACCGAGCCGGGGCAACCGCTGACCGGTTCCGACCTGGAAGAGATGCTGCGCTTCCTGCGTGGCCACGACCTGGTCGACGCGGCCGACGCGGAGCAGCGCGCCAGCTACGCGGCCAAGGCGGCGCAGCAGCGCCACGGCTTCTGGAAGAGTCTGCTGCACCAGTACCTGTTCTTCCGCATTCCGCTGTGGCGGCCGAACGCCTTCCTCGACCGTACCTGGCCCTGGCTCGAACGCCACGGCCCGCGGCTGCTGCGCTATGGCCTGCCGACCCTGCTGGTGATCGGCCTGTTCCTGGTGGCGCGCGACTGGGAGCGCTTCATCGCGACCTTCCCCCACCTGTTCAGCCTGGGCGGCGCCATCGCCTTCGGCATCGCCCTGGCCTTCGCCAAGCTGTGCCACGAGTTCGGCCACGCCTACATGGCCAAGCGCGCCGGCTGCCGGGTGCAGAGCATGGGGCTGGCCTTCATGGTGCTGCTGCCGATGCTCTACACCGACGTCAGCGACGCCTGGCGCGTCAACGACCGCCGCTCGCGACTGCTGATCGGCGCCGGCGGCGTGCTCGCCGAGCTGCTGCTGGCGTGCATCGCCCTGCTGGCCTGGTCGCTGCTGCCGGACGGACCGCTGCGCACCGCCACCTTCATGCTGGCCAGCGCCACCTGGATCACCACCCTGGCGATCAACCTCAACCCGTTCATGCGCTTCGACGGTTACTTCCTGCTCAGCGACCTGTGGGGCGTGGACAACCTCCAGCACCGCGCCTTCGCCCTGTGCCGCTGGCGCCTGCGCGAGGCCCTGTTCGGCTACGGCGAGCCCGCACCGGAGCCCTGGACGCCGGCCATGCAGAGCCGCCTGCTGTTCTGGGGCTACGGCGCCTGGCTGTGGCGCGCGGCGCTGTTCCTCGGCATCGCCCTGGCCGTGTACCACATGTTCTTCAAGCTGCTGGGCATCTTCCTGATGCTGGTCGAGCTGCTCTGGTTCATCGGCCTGCCGATCTGGCGCGAGTGGCAGGAATGGTGGAGCCGCCGCGACCAGGCGAACCCGTCCAAGGTGCTGCTGACCGCGAGCGGCCTGCTGCTGGTGCTGGCCGTGCTGGCGCTGCCCTGGCGCAGCGGCGTGGAAGTGCCGGCGATGCTCGAGGCTTCCAGCACCAGCGCCCTGCACGCCCCGGTGGCCGCGCGCCTGAAACAGCTGCACGTGCACGACGGCCAGGCGGTGGCCAAGGGCGACCTGCTGCTGGAACTGGAGTCCCCCGACCTGGACGCGCGGCAGGCCATCGTCCGCCATGAAATCCAGATCCTGCAGCTGCAACTGCGCCGCCAGGCCGGGCGCAGCGAGACGGCCGGCGACGTGGGCATCCTCGAACAGCAGTTGGCCGAGGCCGTGGCCGAATACCGGGGCCTAGCCGCGCAGCGCGAACGGCTGCAGCTACGCGCCCCGGAAGCCGGGACCGTGCGCGACCTGCTGCCCGCCCTCGCCCCCGGCCGCTGGCTGAGCCCCGCCGATCCGCTGGTGCGGGTCAAGGCGGCCGGCCTGCGGCTGCGCGGCTACCTGGGAGAGGAATACCTGTGGCGCGTGCAATCCGGCGCCGAGGGCCATTTCATCGCCGACGACCCGGCCCGCCCGGCGCTGGCGGTGCGGCTGGATGAAGTGGACGACACCGGCGTCGCCTATCTTGAACTGGAGTCGCTCAGCTCCGACCACCACGGCCCCATCGCGGTGCGCCGCGACGCCCAGCGCCGGGCGGAACCGGTGCAGGCCCAGTACGGCGTGCGCCTGACCCTGCTGGACGAGCTACCCGATCCGTCCCAGCCCCTGCGCGGCGTGGTGGTGCTGGACGGCGCGGGGCAATCCGTCCTCGGCGCGGCCTGGCGCCGGCTGGCGGCGCTGGGGGTGAGGGAAAGCGGCTTCTGACAAGGTTGTCATCCACGGGAAACAGGGAAGTCTCCATGCTCGAACCCCACGCACTGCCGATCTGCTCGCGACTGTCCCTCGCCTTCGCCCTGGAACCCCTGCTGCAGGCGCTGGAGCGGATCGCCCCTGACGCCTGGCAGCATCACTTCAACACCGGCTACTACGAAGGCGACTGGAGCGGCGTCGCCCTGATCGCGGCGGACGACGCCCCGCTGCCGCTGGCCCCCGGCCAGGGCGCGCCGGTGCGCACCGGCTGGTGGCAACGTGAGACGGCCTTCCACGAACTGCTGGAAGCGTTCCACACCACCGTCCGCAGCGCGCGCCTGCTGCGCCTCGGCCCCGGCTCGCGCATCCACGAACACCGCGACCCGGACCTCGGCCTGGCCGGCAGCGTGCTGCGCCTGCACGTGCCGCTGCTGAGCCCCGAAGGTGTGGAATTCCTGGTCGACGGCCTGCAGGCCCCCATGCGTCCCGGCGAGTGCTGGTTCCTCGACCTGTCCCGGCCCCACCGGGTGGATAATCCCTCGTCCTCGGAACGCATCCACCTGGTGCTGGACTGCGAGCCCAACGACTGGCTGCTGGCCGCCATCGAACAGGGCTTGCCGACCACGCCGGCGCTGCAGCCGGGCAAGGCGGTGCAGGACTTCCTGCGCTTCCGCCAGCAGGTCGAACGGGATCCGCAGCTGGCGCGGCGGCTGCAGTCGCTGACCGACACCCGGGACTTCCTGCGCGAAGTGGTGGCGCTGGGCGAACGACAGGGGCTGCGCTTCTCCGAGGCGGAAGTGCGAGGCGCCATGCGCCAGGGACGGCAGGCCTGGAGCGACCAATGGCGAGCATGAACCCCGGCGAGGACTTCCACGGCTGGCTGCCCATCCGCCTCTGGCGCCCCGACCGCGAATGGCGGGTGGACTGGTGCTGGTTCGGCGAGCAACGACTCACCCATCCCTTCTTCCGCGACGACGTGGACCAGGCCCTGCGCCTGCCCTTCAACCAGGCCTTCCGCCGCGAAACCGGCCTCCAGGCGCTGCTGGACTGGCAGGCCGCCAACCCGGGCCTGGCCCCCGGCGCGTTCATCTTCCATGCGTCGCGCTGCGGCTCCACGCTGATGGCGCGGATGCTCGCCGGCCTGGAGCGCAACGTCGTGCTCTCCGAACCACCTCCCCTGGACAGCCTGCTGCGCGCCCACCGAGCCGACCCGGACATGGCGCCCCACCAGCCCGCCCTGGTGGCCGCCCTGCTCTCCGCCTTCGGCCAGCGCCGGCGAGGCGACGAACAGCGGCTGCTGGTCAAGCTGGACGCCTGGAACGTCTTCGAGGCAGCGCTGCTGCAACAGCTCTACCCGAACACGCCACGTCTCTTCCTCTACCGCGACCCGCTGGAGATCGCCGTGTCCCAGCTGCGCCAGCCGGGCCTGCACCGGGTGCCCGGCATGCTGGGGCCGACGGGGCTGGATGCGCCGGGGGACGATGCCGAGCACCTGTCCGCGCCGGACTACACCTGCCGCATGGTCGGCCGCCTGCTCGCGGGCGGCCTGGAGCTGTGCCTGCACCATGGCGGCATACCGGTGAACTACCGCGAACTCCCCGAGGCGCTGTGGACGCACCTGGCGCCCATGCTGGGCGTACGGGCCATCGACCGGGAGCGACTCGAATCCGTAGCCGCCTTCGACGCCAAGCAACCGGCCATGAGCTTCAACAGTGACACCCAGGGTAAGCGGAAGTCCGCGGGGGCGGAGCTGCGCCAGGCCATCGCGCGGTGGGCAGGCGAGCCCTACGAACGGCTGGAGCGGATACGACTGTCGCAGCCACAGCGAATTCATACACTTGTTTGAGAAAAATCCTCTCCCGTCACAAGGGATGCTGGCGGATTGCCTGCGGCATCGGCTAGGCTCAAAACTCACCTACAAAGCCAACTACGGGTGTCCCCCCAAGGGGGAATGCTTGCAAGGAAGCTCGATCCCCATGGCCGTCCCCGAGTTGTACCTCCGCCCCATCGACGATGCCGACCTGGCATTTCTACGGGCGCTCTACGCGAGCACCCGCGCTGGCGAAATGGCTCCCTTGCCCTGGACCCAGGCGGACAAGGAGGCC
Organism: Pseudomonas sp. GD04015; assembly: GCF_029837675.1. Lineage (NCBI taxonomy): Bacteria > Pseudomonadati > Pseudomonadota > Gammaproteobacteria > Pseudomonadales > Pseudomonadaceae > Pseudomonas > Pseudomonas sp. GD04015. The sequence continues at coordinate 170,715 of NZ_JAOEEE010000010.1, forward strand.
TTCCTCGACCAGCAGTTCGATGCTCAGCACCGCCACTACCAGGAACACTACCGGGAAGCGGAATTCTCGGTTGTGCTGCACGCAGACGAGCCCATCGGCCGTCTCTACGTGTTCCGCGGCCCCAGCACCTACAACCTGATGGACCTCTCGCTGCTGCCGGCCTGGCGCGGGCGTGGCCTAGGCGGCCAGCTCCTGTCGCAGTTGGCCCGGGAAGCCGACGCCGCTGGCAAGTCGATCCGCTTGTATGTGGAACCCGACAACCCGGCGAGGCGCCTCTACGAACGCTTCGGCTTCGCCATCACCGGCCAGCACCCGGCGTACCTGGAAATGCACCGCCTCGCCACACGGAAACTGACAGCATGAGCGACGTCCCCAGCCCCGAAGAACTGCAACAGGCACTGGGCCACACCTGGCGCCTGAGCTGGGAAGAGCATCCGGGCATCGAGGTGGAACTGGTCGAGGTGAACCAGGGCAAGGCCATGAACCCTCGCTACCGCTGCTACGACGCGGTATTCCGACAGCCTGCCGGGGTCGACCTGCCGCAGTACAGCTATACCTTGCACAGCCCGGCCGCATCATCGTGGTGGATCATGCTCACCCCGATCGGGCCGGACGACGATGGACACCGCCTGCTGCAGGCGGTGTTCCATGTCCGGCAACCGGAAACCCCATAGGTTCGACGCCAACAACAATCCGCCGGCAGAGCCGGCATCACAGCAGGGAGCAATACATGGACCCGTTTCTCGGCGAAATCAAAATGGTCGGCTTCAACTTCGCACCGCGTGGCTACGCGATGTGCCAGGGCCAGCAGATGTCCATTGCACAGAACAACGCGCTTTTCGCGTTGCTCGGCACCATGTACGGCGGCAACGGCCAGACCACCTTCGGCCTGCCCGACTATCGCGGTCGCGGCCCGGTGGGCATGGGGCAAGGCCCCGGTCTGAGCATGATCGTCCAGGGTGAAGTGGCGGGCACCCAGAGCGTCACGCTGACGACACCTCAGTTGCCGGTGCATGTACCAGTTGCCCAGTTTACCGGCCAGGCCAGCAACGGCGCTCTCACCATCACCGCCGATGTCGCCACCACCACGGCAAACCCCATGGTCCCACCGACTCAGGGAGCCACCACCTACCTTTCCGCCACGACCGCCAAGGCCGGTCCCGCCGCCGTGGGGTTCAACGGGCTGTTCACCAATACCGCTCCAGATTCGACGAAGGCCAGCCTGGGCGGGCTCGGCGGGCAGGCAACCATTACGCCCCAAGGCACCGTCACCATTGCGCCGATAGGTGGCAGCCAGCCGTTCAGCATCCTCAACCCATTCCTCGGCACCAACTTCGTGATCGCGACCGAAGGCGTCTTCCCTTCCCGCAACTGATTCGAGCACATGCGCCAAATCGGCCTGCACAGGCAGGCCGATCACCCTTTCAGGAACGCCGGGAGCCACCCATGAAAAGCAAAGCCACCGTCAAACCGACACCCAGCGCCCCGGCGGGCCGTACCTGGCTGCGCGCCCTCGAGCCGCGCATGATGTTCGACGGCGCCGTCGCCGCCACGGTCGCCGATACGGCCCTGGCAGACACCGCCGCTCAGGCCGATGCCACCAGCAGCCATTCCGACACCTCGCCTCCGGCTTCTCCTCCAGCCGCCAGCAGCGACCAGCGCCACGAAATCGTCTTCGTCGACAGCAACGTACAGGACTACCGTCAACTGGTCGCCGGAGTGAGCGAAGGCACCGAAGTGGTAGTGCTGGATGGCAGCAAGGACGGGCTGCAGCAGATCGCCGATTACCTGAGCGGGCGGGCGGGGGTCGATGCGATCCACCTCGTCAGCCACGGTATCCTCGGGCAGCTGACCCTGGGCAGCCTGACCCTCGATGCCAGCAATCTGGGGGATCACTCCACCACCCTGGAGAGCATCGGCAGCAAGTTGAGCCAGGATGGCGACATCCTGTTCTATGGCTGTGATATAGCCCAAGGGGACAAAGGACAGCTCTTTATCAGTCGGTTTGCGGAACTCACCCAGGCCGACGTTGCGGCGTCCACCGACGCCACCGGCAGCAGCATCACCGGGAAAAACTGGGTATTGGAAGCCTCGACCGGCGCAATAGAAGCCTTCATTCCGTTTTCTGCCGCAACGCAGGATGCCTTTAGCGGCCGGTTGTTTTCCGGCACGCTGAATTTCTCGGGTTCGGACGCCAGCCTCGGTACATCGGTAACCGATGGCGAGGCCAACTCGACCGACATCCCTGGCGTAACAATCGAAATCTATGCCGCCACCTCGGGCACGAATACCAACAATGGCCACAACTGGGAATATGTCGGCGGCATGTTCGGCTTTGGAACTGGGGGAGACGACGAAGGGATTTGGGATGCGTCGGGCACTGGTTCGCCCGTCATCGTCATACGCACCCAGAACGGAAGTGATTTCTCATTTACGGGCATCAAGGTCGTCGACTATTTCGGTGTTCATTCTCAGCTCAGATTCGAAGCGTTCCGCGATGGCATCTCCCTGGGTGGCGTCACACTGGCAACCGATGGCGCCGACTTCATCTCGGATTTCACCCAGTCCAACGGGCTGACGCCCTCCATTTTCCAGAATGCGGATGAAATCCGCATTACCGATCCGAGCGCCGCCGACCTCTATATCGGCCTCGATAATATTGGGTTTGCAGATCCTGTTCTGCCCACCTTCGCCCCCAGTCTGACCGCCACCGGCAACAACCCCTCCTTCACCGAAAACGGCAGTGCGGTCGATCTGTTCAACGGCGTTACCGCCGCCACCAACGACAGCGGCCAGACCTTCAGCGGCATGACCCTGACCGTGACCAACGTCAGCAACGGCGCGGCGGAAATCCTCAGCATCGGCGGCACCGACGTGGCGCTGAACCACGGCAACAGCGGCAGCATTTCCGGTATCGGCAACTACAGCGTCAGCGTGTCGGGCGGTACCGCCACCGTCACGCTCGGCAGCATGACCCGCGACAATGCGCAGATGGGCGCACTGATCGACGGCATCAGCTACCGCAATACCAGCGAAGATCCCGGCAGCGCCAGCCGCGTCGTCACCATTACCGGCATTACCGATAGCGGCAGCAACAACAACACTGCTTCACCCAATATCGCCTCGACCGTGGCCGTGACACCGGTGAACGATGCTCCGACCCTCACCGCCACCGGCTCCAGCCCGACCTTTACCGAAGGTGGCTCGGCCGTGCAGCTGTTCAGCGGCACCAGCATCAGCACCATCGAGTCCGGCCAGTTCATCAACCGGATCCAGGTCCAGGTCAGCAACCTGGCCAACGGCAGCTCGGAAAAACTGGTCATCGACGGCGTCGACGTCAACCTGACCAACGGCTTTGGCACCACCACCGTGACCAACAACCTGGGCATCTCGGTCACGGTGATCAGCAGCGTCGCCACCATCAACATCACCAATACCAGTATCTCCACCGCGGTGGCGCAGAGCATCGTCGATGGTCTGGCCTATCGCAACGACAGCCAGAATCCGTCCGGCGCCTCGCGCACCGTGACCCTGCTCAGCGTTCGCGATAGCGGCGGCACCGCCAATGGCGGGGTCTCGATGACCACGCTGTCGGTTTCCAGCGAGGTGAGCCTGGTCGCGGTGAACAATGCGCCGACCCTATCCGGTGGCCCCTATGTGTTCACCGGCACCAACGAAGACACCACCACCCCTGGCGTGCAGGTCTCCACCGTCATCGCCGGAGCCACCTACGCCGATGTGGATTCGGGCGGGGTGTCCGGCATCGCCATCACCAACACCGGCGGGAGTGGCACCTGGCAATACTCGACCGACAATGTCACATGGACCAGCGTCGGTGCGGTGTCCAGTTCGTCCGCCTTGCTGCTGACTTCCAACAGCTACGTGCGCTACATCCCGAACGGTGCCAACGGCGAGAGCGTCGGCTTCACCTATCGCGCCTGGGACCAGACCAGCGGCACGGCCTCGGTCAACGGTATACGCGGGCTTGCCGACACCACCACCAACGGTGGTATCACCGCCTTCTCCACCGGCACCGCCACGACCTCCCTGACGGTCAGCTCGGTCAACGACGCGCCGGTGTTGACCCCGGTAGCGCCGACCCTGACCGGATTGGCCGACACCTCCACCGCCAACGCCGGCAACCTGGTCAGTGACTTGACCGGTGGTGTCACCGATGTCGATACCGGTGCACTGCAAGGGGTTGCCATCACCAGCCTGACCGCCACCTATGGCAAGTGGCAGTTCAGCACCGATAGCGGCAGCACCTGGCAGGATATCGGCACGGTCTCCACCAGCGCGGCGCTGGTGCTGCGCTCGACCGATCGGGTTCGCTTCGTCCCCGACGGCGTCCACGGCGAAACCGCGACCATCACCTACAAGGCCTGGGACCGCACCACCGGCACCCAGGGGACCACGGTCGACATCACGACCTCCGGCGGCACCTCGGCGTTTTCCACGGCCAGCGACACCGCCAGCGTTACCGTCACCGCCGTCAATGACGCCCCAGTGGTCACCGTGAGCGCTGGGGCGGCGTCCTGGAGCGAAGGCAACAACGTCGCCTCCACCCCGGTCGCGGTGGACCCGGGCCTGACCCTGTCCGACGCGGACGGTCCGAACCCGAACCAAGCCACCGCGCGCATGCTCACCTACTACAGCTCCCAGGACACCCTGAGCTTCGTCAACGACGGGCTCACCATGGGCAATATCGTCGGCACCTGGACCGTCGGCAACGGTACCCTGACCCTGACCTCCGCCGGCAACCAGGCCACCGTGGCAGAGTTCCAGGCCGCGCTGCGGGCGATTACCTACAACAACGCCTCGAACAGCCCGAACACCACCACCCGTACCGTGCAGTTCATCGTCACCGATGGCAGCAATGCCCAGTCGACGGCCGTGACCCGTGACATCACCATCACCGCGGTCAACGATTCGCCAACCATCAGTGCCGTGGCCTCGCTGCCGATCACCGAAGACACACCGACGGCGCTCGGCCAGATTACCTTCAGCGATGTCGACACCACCCTTGGCGTCGCGACGTTCTCGGTCGGCAGCGGCACCCTCAGCGCCATCGGCGCCGGCGGCGTGACCGTGGGCGGCACGGCGACGGCCCTGACCCTGAGCGGCACCCTGGCCAACATCAACCTGTTCATCGCCAACAACCGCCTGGTCTATACCCCGGCGGCCAATGCCAGCGGCGACGTGACCCTGACCATCAACATCAACACCACCAGCGTGTCCGACGCCACCACCACCGTGACCCTGCAGGTCGCTGCGGTGAACGACGCCCCAGTGATTACCGCACCGGCATCCATTACGGTGACCGAGGATGTGTCGAGCGTGATCAGCGGCTTCAGCTTCACCGACGTCGATGCCGGCATCAACACCGTCACCGCGACCTTCTCGGTGCCAAGCGGCACCCTGAGCGCGGTCACTGGCATGGGTGTCACCGTCACTGGCTCCGATACCGGCGAGCTGACCCTGTCCGGCAGCCTGGCCGATATCAACTTCTTCGTCGCGGCCAACGGCGTGACCTTCAAGACCGCCCAGGACGCCACCACCAGCGTGACCCTGACCGTGACCCTAAACGACAAGGGCTTCAGCGGCTCGGGCGGCGAGAAGACCGACACCAAGACCGTGACCCTCAACGTCACCGCGGTGAACGACGCACCGGTCAACAATGTGCCGGCGGCGCAGACCGCGCAGCAGAACATCGCCCTGGGCTTCAACACCGCCAACGGCAACGCCATCTCCATCACCGACGTGGATGCCGGCAATGGCCTGATGACCGTGACCCTGACCGCAACCAACGGCACGCTCAGCCTGGGCAGCCTGAGCGGCATCACCCTCATCCTTGGCACCGGTACCAACAACGCGACCCTGATGTTCGAGGGCACCCGCGCCAACCTCAACGCCGCGCTGCAGACCCTCAGCTTCAAGTCCTCCAGCAACTTCCTCGGCAGCGCCAGCCTGACCATCGAGACCAACGACAACGGCAACTCCGGCAGCGGTGGGGCGAAAACCGATACCGATGTGATATCGATCACCGTGATCCCGGTGAACCCGAAGGTCACCAGCGTTTCCGCCCAGGGCCTGGATCGCACCGTGAAGATTGGCGACGAAGTGCTGGTCAACATGGTCTGGGACCAGGTCGTCAACGTCGATACCAGCGGCGGCATCCCGAGCCTACTGCTGGAAACCGGCCTGATCGATCGCAACGCGATCTACGTCAGCGGCTCGGGCAGCAATACCCTGGTCTTCAAATACACCGTGCAGGCGGGTGACGTCAGCGCCGACCTGGACTTCCAGAGCACCGCCGCGCTGCAACTCAACGGCGCGGTCGTGGCCAACGCCAGCAACGACATGGCGGTGCTGACCCTGCCGACCGTGGGTGGCGCCGACTCGCTCGGCGGGCGCAGCAACATCGTGGTCGATGGCGTGGTGCCGATGGTCGGCAGCGTCAGCGTCCCCACCGACGGCACCTACATTGCCGGCCAGAACCTCGATTTCACCGTCAACTTCAGCGAAGCCGTGGTGGTCGACACCAGCGGCGGCACACCGCGCATCGCCATCACCCTCGACACCGGCGGCACCGTCTACGCCGACTATGTTTCCGGCTCCGGCACCAGCGCCCTGGTGTTCCGCCTCACCGTCGCCAGCGGCCAGGCCGACAGCAACGGCATCGCCGTCGGCAGCGCCATCCAGGCCAACGGCGGTAGCCTCCGCGACGCGGCCGGCAACGACGCCGTCGCCACCCTCAACAGCGTCGGCGCCACCACCGGCGTGCTGGTCGATGCCGCGGACCCGACGGTCGTCAGCGTCGCCGTCCCGCCCGCCGGCGCCTACGCCGCCGGCAGCGTGCTGACCTTCACCGTCAACCTCAGCGAAGCGGTCACGGTGGACACCTCCGGCGGCACGCCCCGGCTGCTGCTCGACATCGGCGGTAACAGCGTCTATGCCGACTACGTCTCCGGCAGCGGCAGCAGTGCCCTGGTGTTCCGCTACACCGTGCAGGCGGGCGATACCGACGGCGACGGCATCGCCGTCAGCGCCCTCGCCAGCAACGGCGGCACGCTGCAGGACGCCGCCGGCAACGCGATGGACCTCAACCTGGTCGGCATCGGCAACACCGGCGGCGTGCTGATCGACACCACGGCGCCCGCCGCCACCGGCATCACCCGTATCGATGCCTCGCCCACCGGCTCCAGTTCGGTCAGCTACACGGTGACCTTCAGCGAGAGCGTCAGCGGCGTCGATGCCAGCGACTTCAGCCTGATCTTCACCGGTTCGGCCAGCGGCAGCATCGCCTCGGTCACCACCCTGAACGGCCAGACCTACGTGGTGGTGGTCAACGGCATCACCGGCAACGGCACCCTCGGCCTCAACCTCAGGAACGGCGGCACCGGCATCGCCGACACTGCCGGCAACGCCCTCGGCGGTGGCCTGACCGGCCCGACCTATGCCATCGACCGCGCCCTGCCGGCCGTCAGTTCGGTATCGGTGCCGGCCAACGGTACCTATGTCGCCGGGCAGAATCTCGATTTCACCGTCAACTTCAGCGAGAGCGTGGTCGTCGACAGCAGTGGCGGCACGCCGCGCATCGCCGTCACCCTGGATACCGGCGGCATCGTCTACGCCAACTATGTCGCCGGCTCCGGCAGCAACGCCCTGACCTTCCGCCTCACCATCGCCACGGGCCAGTTCGACGGCAACGGCATCGACCTGGGCAACAGCATCCAACTCAACGGCGCCACCCTCAAGGGCAGCTCGGGCAACGATGTAGCCACCGCCCTCGCCGGTATCGGCAGCACCGCCGGTGTTCGGGTCGACGCCCAGGACCCGACCGCCGCCATCGTCCTGACCGGTACTTCGCCGACCTCGGCCAATACCCTGGAATTCCGGGTGACCTTCAACGAGAACGTCACCGGCGTGGATGCCGGCGACTTCAGCCTGCTCACCGGCGGCACGGTGCAGGGCACCCTGCAGTCGGTGGTGCAGCTGGATGCCCGCACCTACCAGGTGGTGGTCAGCGGCGTGTCCGGCAGCGGCTCGCTGCAACTGGCGCTGAGCGCCCCGGGCAGCGGCATCGTCGACGCCGCTGGCAACCGCCTTGGCGGCAGCGTGGTCAGCAGCGGCTACGAGATCCGGCAGATCCAGCCGGAACCGGAGCCAGAGCCAGAGCCAGAGCCAGAACCCCGTCCGCAGCCCGAGGGCGACCCCGAGTTCCGCGTCGATCCGCCAGTCTCCAACCCGGACCTGTCCACGCCGCTGCCCCAGGTCGCGGTGCCCGGCGGGACGGCGCCCTCCTTCACCTCGCCCCTGCTGCCGCC
>NZ_JAOEEE010000011.1:0-167161 GCF_029837675.1 Pseudomonas sp. GD04015
GCGCGACATCAGGTCGTCGAGGCGGCTGGCCTTCTGCTCGGTGAGGGCCGCGCCCTCCAGCGACTCGATGTAGCCGGCCAGCTCGCCCACCGTGCTGCACTCGAACATCGCCCGCAGCGGTACGTTGCGCTGCAGCGCCTTCTGCACCCGCGAGGCGATCTGGGTGGCCAGCAGGGAGTGCCCGCCCAGCTCGAAGAAGTTGTCGTGCACGCCGACCCGCTCCACCTTGAGCACGTCCGCCCAGATGTCCGCCAGGGTCTGCTCCAGTTCGTTGCGCGGCGCCTGGTAGGCCTGCCCGCGCAGCTGGCCGATCTCCAGGGCGGGCAGTGCACGCCGGTCGAGCTTGCCGTTGGCGCTGCGCGGCAGGGCCTCCAGCAGCAGCCAGTGCAGCGGCACCATGTAGTCCGGCAGCGCAGTGCGCAGATGCTGCTTGACGCGCTCGAACAGCTCGCCCTGCTCCACCGGCGCGGTGACCGGGGAGGCGTCGAGAATCCGCGGATCGCTCGCCACCAGATAACCGACCAGGTACTTGCCGTTCGGCCCTTCCTGCACCGCCACGGCCGCCTCGCGGACGTCAGCCTGCTCGTGCAGGCGCGCCTCGATCTCGCCCAGCTCGATACGGAAGCCGCGAATCTTCACCTGGTGATCGATGCGCCCGACGTACTCCAGCACACCGTCGGCGCGCCGCCGCGCCAGGTCGCCGCTGCGGTACAGGCGCTCGCCGGGCTCGCGGGCGAAGGGATTGGGCAGGAATGCCTGGGCGGTGCGCAGCGGGTCACCGACATAGCCGCGACCGACGCCAGTGCCGGCGATGCACAGTTCGCCCACCGCGCCGACCGGCGCCAGCTCCAGTGCCTCGTCCAACAGGTACAGGCGGTTGTTGTCGGTGGGGCTGCCGATGGGCAGGTAGCTGCCGGCGGTGGACGCCATGTCGACGTTGAAGAAGGCCACGTCGTCCGAACACTCCGCCGGCCCGTAGGCATTGACCAGCCCCACGCCCGGATAGCGCCCCAGCCACTGGCGGGCCAGCTCTGGCGGCATCGCCTCGCCGGTGGGCAGCAGCCAGCGCAGCGCGCCGAGCCCTCCCCGCTCCTCGGCGAGCATGCCCTGGATCAGCGACGGCACGCTTTCCAGCACCGTGACGCCGCGCTCGCGCACCAGGGCCAGCAAGGCGCCCGGATCGTGGGCGATGGCGTTCGGCGCGATCTCCACCCGGCCGCCGAACAGCGGCGCGGCGAGGAACTGCCAGACCGAGATGTCGAAACTCTGCGAAGCGGTCTGGGCGACCGTATCGCGCTCGTCCAGGCCCAGGTACGGCACCTTGGACAGCTGGTTGTTGAGCATCCCGGCCTGCTCGACCATCACGCCCTTGGGCAGGCCGGTGGAGCCGGAGGTGTAGATAACGTAGGCGAGATTGTCCGGCCCGGCGTAGACTCCCGGGTTTTCCGCCGGCCAGTCGCCCGCCTGCACCTCGTCCCACACCAGCAGGCGCGGGCGGCCCTGGCAGGCCAGCTCATCCAGCAGCTCGACCGCCTGCGCGCGGCAGTCCGCCGAGCACACCAGCACCGGGGCGCGGCTGAGTTCGAGGATGCGGATCAGGCGCTGGGCCGGATGGGCAGGGTCGAGCGGCAGGTAGCCGGCGCCGGCCTTGAAGCTGCCGACCATCATGCCGAGCAGGTCCAGGCCACGTTCGGCCAGCAGCGCCACCGGCTGGTCGAGCCCCACGCCCTCGTTGCGCAGGGCGTGGCCCAGGCGGTTGGCGCGGGCGTTCAGCTCAGCATAGCTCCATTGCTCATCCTGGCAGCGGCCGGCGATCCGCTCGGGATGCGCCGCCACCCGCGCCTCGAACAGCCGCGCATAGCCCTGCTCCAGCGGATAGTCGCGGTCGCTGTGGTTGCAGCCCTCGGTCAGGAAGGCGCGCTCGTCCTCACCCAGCAGCGGCAGCTCGGCCATGTCGCCATGGATGCCATCGGCCAGGGCCAGCAGCAGACGCTTGAAGTCGCCGAGCAGACGCTCGATGGTCGGCGCGTCGAAGTAGCGCTGATCGAAGGACAGGTGCAGCCCCAGTTCGTCACCCGGATAGCAGACCACAGTGAGCGGGAAGTTGGTGTGGGTACGCCCCGACTCGGAGCTGGCATTGAGGCCCTGGGCGCGGTCCAGCACCGCGCTGTCCACCGGCGCGTTCTCGTAGACGAACAGGCTGTCGAACAGCGGCTGGCCCTTGGGCAGCTCGCTGCACTCCTGGATGTCCACCAGCGGCAGGTACTCGTACTCACGCAGCTCCAGGTTGCGCTCCAGCAGTTCGCGCAGCCAGTCGCGCACGCTGCGCCGCTCGCCCGGCTGCGGCAGGCTCAGGCGCAGCGGGATGCTGTTGATGAACAGGCCCACGGTGCCCTGCATCTCCGGCATGCTCACCGGGCGCCCGGCCACGGTGACGCCGAAGGCCAGGTCACGTTCGCCGCTGTAGCGGTGCAGCACCAGCGCCCAGGCCGCCTGGGCGAAGGTGTTGACGGTCAGCTGGTGGCGCTGGGCGAGTTCGCGCAGGCGCACGCCGTCGGCGGCGTCCAGCCGCGCGTGGCGGTCGCCGACACGCATGCCGCCGGTGTGCTCGCGCAGCAGCGGACGGTCGCTGGGGATGTAGGTCGGCCGCTCGAAGCCGCTCAGGTTGTCGCGCCACCAGCGGTGTGCCGCGTCCAGGTCCTGGCGCTGCAGCCAGGCGATGTAGTCGCGGTATCGCGGCGCGGAGGGCAGCACCGGCTCGCGGTTCTCGCCCAGGGCGGCGTAGATCTCCAGGAAGTCGCCCATCAGCAGGCCGCGGCACCAGGCGTCGATGAGGATGTGGTGGTTGCTCATCATGAACCAGTAGCGCGCCTCGCCCAGGCGGACCAGCCGCAGGTGGAACGGCGGCTCGCGCAGCAGCTCGAAGCCCGCCTCGCGCTCGCGCTTGTGCAGGGCCTGCAGGCGCTCCTCGTGGCCGTCCTCGGGTAGCGCGCTCCAGTCCAGGTATTCGATGCGCGCAGCACCCGGTTTGTGGATGACCTGCAGCATGGTCTCGCCGGCGTCCCAGGTGAACGACGCGCGCAGCGCCTCGTGGCGCGCCACCACGGCCTGCCAGGCGCGGCAGAAGCGCTGCAGGTCGAGCTCGCTGTCGATCCGGTAGCGGTCCTGCATGTAGTAGATGCCGGTGCCCGGCTCCAGCAGGGTGTGCAGCAGCAGGCCCTCCTGCATCGGGGTCAGCGGGTAGATGTCGTCGATCAGACCGCCCGCCACCGGCAGCGCGTCGAGCTGGGCCTGGGTGAGCTGCGCCAGCGGGAAGTCGGAAGGCGTCGGCCCGCCCGCGTCCTCGTCCAGGCAGTGCTCGATCAGCCGTTGCAGCTCCTCGACGAAGCCTTCGGCCAGCGCCTGCACGGTCCGCTCCTCGTAGCGACCGGCGCCGTAGGTCCAGCGCATGCGCAGCTCGCCGCCGTAGACCTGGGCGTCGACCGACAGCCAGTTGGGCAGCGGCGCATCCTCGCCATGGGCTGCTCCGGCCGCTTCGTCGAGCGGCTGGAACAGCGCGGCGCGGTCGAAGCTCTGATCGAACTGGCCCAGGTAGTTGAAGGTGATCCGCGCCTGCGGCAGCGCGGCCATCGCCACGCGGCTGGCGGCATCGGCCAGGTGGCGCAACACGCCGTGGCCGAGCCCCTTGTGCGGCACGCCGCGCAGTTGCTCCTTGACCGCCTTGATGGTGTCCGCCAGCGCCTCGGCGGGCTGCAGGCAGACCGGATAGGCGCTGGTGAACCAGCCCACCGTGCGAGTCAGGTCGATGTCGTCGAACAGCGGCTCGCGGCCGTGCCCTTCCAGCTGCACCAGCACCCGGTCCCGTCCGCTCCAGCGGCACAGCACGCGGGTCAGCGCGGTCAGCAGCAGTTCGTCCACCCGGGTGCGGTAGGCCGCCGGCGCCTGTTGCAGCAGCTGGCGGGTGTACTCGACGCCGAGCCGCAGACTGACACTGCGGGCGTCCCGGTAGCGGTCTTCGGAGCCAGCCCGGTCGCAGGGCAGATCGCCGTCCTGCTCGCCCAGATGCGCTTGCCACCAGCCCAGCTCCTCGCGCAGGGACTCGCTGGCGGCATAGGCCTCCAGCCGTTCGGCCCAGTCGCGCAGCGAGCTGGTCCGAGCCGGCAGACCTGCGGGCTGGCCGGCCGCCAGCTGCCGGTAGCTGGCCTGCAGGTCCTCCAGCAGCACCCGCCAGGACACCCCGTCCACGGCCAGGTGGTGGATCGCCAGCAGCAGCTTCTGCCGCCCGCCTTCGTCCTCGACCAGCAGGGCACGCAGCAGCGGGCCACTCTCCAGGTCGAGACTGCGCTGGGCCTCGTCGAACAGCGCCTGGCAATCGTCCAGATCGTCCACCCGCCGTTGCCACAGCAATCCTTCGTCACCCTCGCCCACGGCGCGGTACTCGGCCTGCCAGCGGGCATCGACCTGACGGAACGCCAGGCGCAACGCATCGTGATGGTCGTGCAGCTGTTGCAGGGCCCGCTCCAGGGGAAGCGCCTCCAGGCGGACGCTGGGCGCCAGCAGCAGCGCCTGGTTCCAGTGCTGCGCGGCGGCCAGGCCTTGGTCGAAGAACCAGTGCTGGATCGGCGTCAGCGGCGTGGCGCCGGCCAGCGGACCCTGCTCGCTCGCCACCGCTTCGACCCGGCTGGCGATCCCGGCGAGGGCCTGCACCGTCTGGTGCAGGAACAGGTCGCGCGGGGTGAAGTGGATGCCCGCCTGGCGGGCGCGGCTGACCACCTGGATCGACAGGATCGAGTCGCCGCCCAGTTCGAAGAAGTTGTCGCCGAGGCCGACCTGGCGGACGTTCAGCACCTCCTGCCAGATCGCCGCCAGCTGCCGCTCCAGCTCGTTGCGCGGCGCCAGGAAGGCCTGGCGGTCCTGCTCGGCGTCGGGCGCCGGCAGGGCACGGCGGTCGAGCTTGCCGTTGGGGGTCAGCGGCAGGTGGTCGAGCAGCACCAGATGCGCCGGCACCATGTAGTCAGGCAGTTGCGCCCGCAGATGGGTCCTGATCGACTCGCGCAGCGCCGCCCGCGCCGGCTCGTCGAGCCCCGCCGTGGCGGTCGCCAGGTAGCCGGCCAGCTGCTTGCCGGACGGCGTGTCCAGGGCCAGCACCGCCACGTCGTCCACGGCGGCGTGCTCGCGCAGGCGCGCCTCGATCTCGCCCAGCTCGATGCGGAAACCGCGCACCTTCACCTGCTGGTCGATGCGGCCGAGATATTCGGCCTGATTGTCGTCGCGCAGGCGCACCCGGTCGCCACTGCGGTACAGCCGCGCCCCGGCGGGGCCGAACGGGTCGGGCACGAAGCGCTCGGCGGTCAGCGCCGGGCGCCGGTGGTAGCCGCGCGCCAGGCCGGCGCCGCCCAGGTACAGTTCGCCGGCGGCGCCATGAGGCAACGGCGCCAGGTCGGCGTCGAGGATGGCGCCCCGGCGGGCGCCGACCAGGCTGCCGATCGGCACGCTGCCGGCGCCCTCTTCCAGGCGCTCCGGCGCCAGGCTGGCCAGCGGCATGACCACCGTCTCGGTCGGCCCGTAGGCATTGAAGAAGGCCTGCGGCGCGAAGGCCGCGCGAATCCGCTGCAGGTGCTCGCCGGTCAGCGCCTCGCCGCCGGTGATGCACAACCGCACCGGCAGGCACTCGTCGCGGGAACCCAGCCACTGCGCCAGCTGGCTGCCATAGCTGGGGGTGAAGCCGAGGATCGTGACGCCCTGCTCGCGGATCAGCTGGCAGATCGACTCCGCGTCCCACTGCCCCTGCGCACGCAGCACCACCCGCGCGCCGCACAGCAGCGGCGCGAACAGCCGCTCGGTGGCCGCGTCGAAGTTGATCGAGTAGAAGTGCAGCTCGCAGTCGCCGGCGCGCATGCCGAAGCGCTCGATCACCGCCCGGCAGTGCATGGCGATCTCGCCGTGGGACACCGCCACGCCCTTGGGCTGGCCGGTGGAGCCGGAGGTGTAGATCAGGTAGGCCAGGTTGTCCGGCCGGGCGATCCGCGGCAGCGCGCCGCTGGCGTAGCCGTCCAGCGCAGCCAGGTCGTCCTCCAGGCACCAGCGGCCGACGCCGGCCGGCAGCTCGCCGAGCGCCTCGAACAGCGCGGCGTGGCCGAGCAGCAGGGCGATGCCGCTGTCCTCGATCAGGTAGCGCAGGCGCTCCAGCGGGTATTCCGGGTCGAGCGGCACGTAGGCGCCGCCCGCCTTGAGGATCGCCAGGATGCCGACGACCAGCTCCGGCGAGCGCTCCAGGGCGAGGCCGACCGGCACTTCCGGGCCGACGCCGCGCTCGCGCAGCACGCGGGCCAGACGGTTGGCCTGGGTGTCCAGTTCGGCGTAGCTCAGGGTCCGCTCGCCGAAGGTCAGCGCCGGCGCCCTGGGGGTCTCCGCCGCCTGACGGGCGAACAGCTCGTGCAGGCAGGCGTCCAGCGGATGCTCACCAGCCGGCTCGGCCAGGACGATCGGCTCGTCGGCGGCCAGCATCGGCAGTTCGGCGAGGCGTCGCGTCGGTTCGTCGAGCATGGCGGCCAGCAGGCGCTGCCAGTGCCCGGCCATGCGCGCGACGGTCGGCTCGTCGAACAGGTCGGAGCTGTAGGTCAGGCAGCATCCCAGGCGCTGGTCGAGGTCGGTGACTTCCAGGTAGAGGTCGAACTTGGTCGCCCGCGCGTCGTTGACCAGGTATTCGACTGTCATCCCCGCCAGCTGCCGGGTCTGCTGGAATTCCCAGCGCTGCACGTTGCACATCACCTGGAACAGCGGGTGGTGAGCTGCACTGCGCGGCGGCTGCAGGGCCTCCACCAGTTCGTCGAACGGCAGGTCCTGGTGGGCCTGGCCCTCGATCACCGTGTCGCGCACCTGTTCGAGCAGTTCGGTGACGCTCATCTGCCCGTCCAGCCGGCAGCGCAGCACCTGGGTGTTGAGGAAGGCGCCGATCAGCCCTTCGCTTTCCGGGCGGATGCGGTTGGCCACCGGCGCGCCGATGCGCAGGTCGCCCTGCCCGCTGTAGCGGTACAGCAGCAGCGCCAGGGTCGCGGTGGCGGTCATGAACATGGTCAGGCCGTTGGCCGCGTTCCAGGCGCGCACCCGCGCGGCCAGCGCCGGGTCGAGGTCGAAGCGGAACAGCTCGCCACGATGGCTCTGCACCGGCGGGCGCGGACGGTCGGCGGGCAGCTCCAGCAGCGGATGCTCGTCACCCAGCTGGGCACGCCAGTAGTCCAGCTGGCGCTGGCGTTCGCCGTTCTCCAGCCAGCGGCGCTGCCACTGGCTGTAGTCGAGGTACTGCACCGGCAGGGGTTGCAGGGGCGATTCGCGCTCGTCGAGGAAGGCCTCGTAGAGCAGCCCCAGCTCGCGGGCGAACACGTCCATCGCCCAGCCTTCGGTGACGATGTGGTGCAGGGTCACCACCAAGAAATGCTCCTGCTCGCCGGCCTTGACCAGGCAGACGCGCAGCAGCGGCCCGCGCTCCAGATCGAAGGGCTGGTGCGCCTGCTCGTCGGCCAGCGCCTGCAGGCGCGCTTGGCGCTCGCCAGCCGGCAGCGCGGACAGGTCCAGCCACTGCATACGCAGGTCGGACTGCTCGGCGACGCGCTGCCAGGGCTTGCCGGCGTCGCTGGGGAAGGTGGTGCGCAGGGTCTCGTGGCGCTGGATCAGCGCCTGCAGCGCCGCCTCGAAGCGCTGCACGTCCAGCACCCCGCTCAGCCGGGCCATGCCGCCGACGTTGTAGGCCGGGCTCTGCGGGTCGAGCTGCCAGAGGAACCACATGCGCTGCTGGGAATGGGACAGCGGGATGCGCTGGCCGCGGTCCGCCCGCTCGATCACGCCCCAGCCGTCGCGCGCGCCCTCTGCTTCCAGTCGGGCGACCTCGGCGGCGAATTCACCCAGGCGGCCGGCCTCGAACAGGCTGCGCAGCGGCAGGTCGACGTCGAACGCCTGGCGCACCCGCGAGACGATGCGGGTGGCCAGCAGCGAATGGCCGCCCAGGGCGAAGAAGTCGTCGTCCAGGCCGATGCGCGGCAGGCCCAGCACCTCCTGCCAGATCGCCGCCAGGCGGCGCTCGCGCTCGTCCCGCGGCGGCACGTGGCCACGCGCCTGCCAGCGCGGCTCCGGCAGGGCCTTGCGGTCCAGCTTGCCACTCGGCGTCAGCGGCAGCGCGTCGAGGCGCACGAACTGCGCCGGCACCATGTACTCGGGCAGGCGTTCGGCCAGGGCGCGCTTCAGCCGCTCGGCCAGGGTCGCGTCGTCCTCCTCGCCGTCGCGGGTCAGGTAGGCGACCAGCTGCGCGCCGCCCGCACCCTCGCACACCAGCACCGCCGCCTGGCGGACCGCCGGTTGCGCCAACAGGTGGGCGCGGACTTCCTCCAGTTCGATACGGAAGCCGCGCACCTTGACCTGCTCGTCGGCGCGGCCGAGGAATTCCAGCGCCCCATCGTGGCGCCAACGCGCCAGGTCGCCGCTGCGATACAGCCGCGTGCCCTCCTCGCCCGGCACGAAGCGCTCGGCGGTCAGCGCCGGACGCCCAAGATAGCCCCGCGCCAGACCGCTGCCGCCGAGCCACAGCTCGGCCACCGCGCCGGCGGGCGCCAGCGCCAGTTCGCCATCGCGCAGCTCGCAGACCACGCCCGCCAGCGGACGACCGATCGGTACCCTCGCGCCCTCCTCGTCGTCGCAGCGCCAGTGGGTGACGTTGATCGCCGTCTCGGTCGGCCCGTAGCGGTTGTGCAACGCCACCTGGGGCAGGCGCTCACGCACGCGCCGGCTCAGCTCGCCGGACAGTGCCTCGCCGCCGGAGAACAGGTGGCGCAGGCTGTGGCAGTCGCCGACCGCCGGCTCCTCGACGAACAGCTGCAGCAGCGGCGGCACGAAGTGCAGGCAGGTCACGCCGTGTTCCTGCACCAGCTCCACCAGGCGGCGCGGGTCGCGGTGCTCGCCGTCCGCCGCCAGCACCAGGCGGCTGCCGGCGATCAACGGCAGGAAGCATTCCCAGACCGACACGTCGAAGCCCAGCGGCGCCTTCTGCAGCAGCACGTCCGCGGCGCCCACTGCGTATTCGCGGCGCATCCAGTGCAGCCGCTCGCTCAGCGCGCCATGGCTGACGCCGACGCCTTTCGGCGTGCCGGTGGAACCGGAGGTGTAGATCACGTAGGCCAGGTTGCTGGCGGCCAGCGCCAGGGCGGGCGGTGTGTCCGGATGGCCTTCGGCGTCCAGCGCCTCCAGCGCCAGGGCCGTCACGCCCGCCGGCAGCTCCAGCGTGTCCAGCACCTGCTGATGGCCGAGCAGCAGGCGCAGGCCGCTGTCCTCGATCATCCAGGCCAGGCGTTCGCGCGGGTAGTCGGCGTCCATCGGCACGTAGGCGCCGCCGGCCTTGATCACGGCCAGCAGGGCCACCATCAGCTCGACACCGCGTCCGGCCAGCAGGCCGACCCGTACCTCCGGCCCGACGCCCAGCTCGCGCAGGAGATGGGCCAGGCGGTTGGCGCGACGCTCCAGCTCGGCGTAGTCCAGGGTCACGCCACCACTGACCAGGGCGACCGCGTGCGGCGTCGACTGTGCCTGGGCAGCCAGCAGGTCGGGCAGCAGGGCCTCGACCGGCTCTTCCGGCTGACGGCCCCACTCGCACAGCTGCCGTTGCTCGTCGGCATCGAGCAACGGCAGGTCGCCGATGGCGCGTTCGGGGCTCTCGCCGACCTGCTCCAACAGGCGCACGAAGTGTGCGGCCAGGCGCTCGACGCTGGCCCGCTCGAACAGTTCGCTGGCGTAGTCGAAGGCCAGGCGGATGCGCCCCTGGCGGTCTTCCTCGCTGTGCAGCTGCAGGTCGAACTTGGCCTCGCGGCTGTGCCAGGGCAGTTCCTCGGCGAGCAGGCCGGGCAGGCGGCGCAGCGACTCCAGGTCGCGCTGCTGGTGGTTGAACATCACCTCGAACAGCGGCCCGCCGCCCATAACCTCGACCACCCGCTCGAACGGCAGGTCCTGGTTGGCCTGGGCACCCTCGACCGTGTGCCGCGCGGCCGCCAGCACTTCGGTGAAGGTCTGCCGCGAATCCAGCCGCCCACGCAGCACCTGGGTGTTGATGAAGAAGCCGACCAACCCCTGCACCTCGTGGCGCGGGCGGTTGGCGTTGGGCACGCCGAGGCGGATGTCGGCCTGCCCGGTGTAGCGGTGCAGAAGGGTCTGGAAGGCAGCCAGCAGGACCGCGAACAGAGTGGTCTCGTGGTGCCGCGCCAGCGCCTGCAGGCGCTCGCCGAGGGCCTTGTCCAGGCGCAGGCCGAGGCGTTCGGCGGCCGAATCGCGCCCGCCGTGCGGCCGGTCCAGCGGCAACGCCAGGGGCTGGTGCTCGTCGGCCAGTTCGGCGCGCCAGTACTCCAGCTGCTCCTCGAAGCGGGCAGCCTCGTCCCGCTGCCAGGCCGCGTAGTCGGCGTAGCGGATCGGCAACGGCGCCAGGGCCGGCGCCTGGCCCTGGACATGGGCGGCGTAGAGCCGGGCGAACTCGTCGAGCAGCAGGCCCAGCGACCAGCCGTCGGCAACGATGTGGTGCAGGGTCACCAGCAGCAGGTGGTCCTGCTCGTCCAGGCTGACCAGGCGCACGCGCAGCAGCGGGCCGTGCTCCAGGTCGAAACGGAAGCGCGCCTCCTCCTCGCGGATCGCCCTCGCCCGCGCCTCGCGCTGCGCCTCCGGCAGCGCGGAGAGATCGTCGCGCAGCAGGGTCCAGTCGCCCACGGCGCCGATACGCTGGAAGCCTACGCCGTCTTCCTCGTGGAAGGTGGTGCGCAGCGACTCGTGGCGCTCGACCAGGCTGGCGAAGCTGCGCTGCAGCGCCTGCTCGTCCAGCTCGCCGCGCAGGCGCAGGCCGCCGGGGATGTTGTAGGCGACGCTGTCCGGCTCCAGGCGGGAGAGGAACCACAGGCGGTTCTGGGCCGGTGACTGCAACAGGGCGCGGCCCTCGGCCAGGCGCGGAATGCCGTCGCCCGCCTCGCCACCGGCCGCCAACCGCTCACAGAAGCCGCGCAGCGTCGGCGCGTCGTACAAGGTGCGAAGTTCCAGGTCGAGGCCGGTGACGTCGCGCAGCTCAGCGATCATCTGGATGGCCTGCACGGAGTTGCCGCCAAGGGCGAAGAAATTCGCGTCGAGGTCCAGGCGTTCGGTCCTGAGTACTTCGCGCCAGAGCGCGGCGACACGCTCGTCGAGCGGCAGCTGCGCCTCGCTGGCGGCCGGTTGTGCCGTCTGCCCCTCGCGGAAGTCGGCGACCAGCGCCAGTTCGCCCGCCTCGTAGCGCTGCCGGCAGGCAGAACGCTGCAGCTTGCCGCTGGAGGTCTTCGGCAGGGCGCCGGGCTCCAGCAGCAGCACCAGCGCTGGCGCCTCGTGATGTACCTCGGCCACCGCCTGGCGGATACGTCCGATCAGTTCCTCGGCGGGCACCTGCCGGGCGGTGCGCCGGCTGATCTCCGCGGCCACGCCGAGCGCCTCGCGGCCCTCGTGGCTCACCGCGAAGGCCGCCACGCGCCCGCGGCGTGCCTCGCCGATGCGCTCCTCCACCGTGCGCTCGATATCCTGGGGATAGAGGTTCTGGCCGCGGACGATCAGCATGTCCTTGAGCCGGCCGGTGACGAACAGCTCGCCCTGGTGGCGGAAGCCCAGGTCGCCGGTGCGCAGCCAGGTGCGGCCGTCGCGCTCGACGAAGGTGTTCGCGCTCGCCTGCGGGTTGCGCCAGTAGCCCCGGGCGACGCTCGGCCCGCTCGACCAGACCTCGCCGACCAGGCCGTCGGCCAGCGCCTCGCCGCTCTGCGGATCGACGATCAGCAGCGGATGCTCGGGCTGTTCCCAGCCGCAGCTCATCAGGGTCGCGTCCTCACCCGGCGCGAAGCGGTTCGCCGCCAGCGCGGCGGCATCGACCCGCAGGCCCGGGATGCCCTGGCCCGGCCGGCCGCCGGTGACGAACAGGGTCGCCTCGGCCAGCCCATAGCTGGCCAGGTACGCGCCGGGCCGGAAACCGCAGGGGGCGAATCGCTCGGCGAAGGCGTCAAGACTGTCCTGGCGGATCGGCTCGGAACCGGAGAAGGCCACCCGCCAGTGGGACAGGTCCAGGCCGGCCAGCTTGCCCTCGGCGATGCGCTCGTGGCACAGCCGGTAGGCGAAGTCCGGCCCGCCGCTGATGGTGCCCCGGTAGCGGCTGACCGCCTCCAGCCAGCGCACCGGCCGCTCGAGGAAGTACTGCGGTGACATCAGCACCACCGGCACGCCGCTGTAGATGCCCTGCAGCAGCCCGCCGATCAGACCCATGTCGTGGTACAGCGGCAGCCAGCTGACGATCACGTCGTCGGCGCCGATGCCGTAGCCCTGGCGGATCAGCCATTCGTTGGCCGCCAGGTTGGCATGGCTGACCTGCACGCCCTTCGGCGCGGCAGTGGAGCCGGAGGTGTACTGCAGGAAGGCGATGGCCTCGGGCGCGACGGCAGGCGCCTGCCAGCCCTCGCCCAGGGTTGCTTCCAGCTCGTCCACCGCCAGCAGCTCCGGCATGGCGCCGCCGAAGGACGCGCCGAGCCGGCCCAGGGAGCCGGCGAGCTTGCCGGTGGTGAGGATCAGCCCCGGCTCCGCGTCGGCGACGATCGACACCAGCCGCCGCAGGTGCTGTTCCTGGTTGCTCTCCGGCGGGTAGGCCGGCACCGCGATCACCCCGGCGTAGAGACAGGCGAAGAACGCCGCGACGTAGTCCGGCCCGCTGGGAAACAGCAGGACCGCCCGCTCGCCGGGCGCCACCCGCTGCGACAGCGCGGCCGCGATGACCCGCACCCGGCCGTCCAGCTGCCGGTAGCTCAGCACCTCCTCCCCGTCGCTGCCGAGAAAGCGCAGTGCCAGCCGGTCCGGCTCGGCGGCGGCCCGGGTCATCAGCGCATCGGCCATGGAAACGGGGCGTTGGAAGGTATCCGTCATCTCTGCACCTTTCGACTCAATCTGGGCGGGGCTCGCGTCGGGGGCATCCCGAGGCCATGGAGCGATGACGGATCGTCGGGGGAGAAAATTAGTGACGGCGGCGAGGGTCGGAAACGAAGAAAACGAGGTGGGGGTAAATATTCTGCAAACAGATTCGTTCCTACTTGGCTGAGCGGTCGTGCGACCACGTCTTGGCTCTAGCTCAGGCCCTTCGGGTTATATCCATCTAATTTAAAATTATTATCATTCGCGTTTGACACATATTCTCACACTGTCTACCGTACTCCGCGCTGTGAAGGATTAACCGGCTCTCAGTAGCCCTGTCGCATAGGTAGAACCATGCAGGAATATGGAAATGTCGAGCGCTCCGTCAGCGGGGCCCCTTCGCTGCTTCAGGCATTGGTGGAAAACCGCACGATCCTGGTCAAGACGGCCGCCCGGATCACGGGGTGCCATAGCCGCGCGGAGGATGTGGTCCAGGACGCCTTCCTCAGGCTGGCGGGCGGACGTGCCATCACCCTCCCCCTCAGGGCCCAGATCAACTACGTCTTCCGGATCGTGCGCAACCTGGCCATCGATCACTATCGCAAGCAGGCGATGGAACAACGCTACATCGGCAGCGAGGAGGAAGGCATGCGCGCCACCAGCGGCAACGCGACTCCCGAGGCCGCCAACCTCAATCAGGAAACCCTGGAGATCATCGACAGCGCCCTGAACCAGCTGCCCGAGCGAACCCGCTACGCCTTCGAGATGTATCGCATCCACGGTGTGCAGCAGAAGGACATCGCCAAGGAGCTGGGGGTTTCACCGACGCTGGTCAATTTCATGATCCGCGATGCGCTGGTGCACTGTCGCAAGACGGTGGGCCAGTCCCACGACTGACACGCCCTGCCGAGCGGAAGGCGCCGGTGAGATTCTGCCAAAGGCCCGGGCCGGAACACCGGGTCTCGCTGCCCGGCTGCGTGGTGATGGGCACCCGCTTCGATCACCGCCTGCTGGGCGCCGGCTGCATCGATCGAAGCGGCATTCCCCTGCCCCCGGCCATCCGCCGCTCGGTACCCCGGCGCCAGGCCGAGTTCGTGGCCGGCCGGCTGTGCGCCAGGGAAGCCCTGGAACGGCTCACCGGCAGTGCGGATGTCCCACCGATAGGCGAAAATCGCGCGCCCCGCTGGCCCGAGGCCGTCTGCGGCGCCATCACCCACAACCGTCACCGCGCCCTGGCGATAGTCGCCCGGCGCGACGACTACCTGGCCCTCGGCGTCGATATCGAGTCCCTCATCGACGAGGCGCTGGTGGACGAACTCGCCGGGGAGCTGCTGACCCAGGGCGAGCACGAGCGCTTGCGGGGCCTGCCGAGTGACCAGCGCGCCCACCTGCTCACCCTCATCTTCTCGCTCAAGGAAAGCCTGTACAAGGCGCTCCACCCGCTGACCGGCCGCCAGTTCTATTTCGAGCATGCCGAACTGCTCGCCTGGTCGGCGGACGGTCAGGCGAGACTGCGGCTGCTGTGCCAGCTCGACGAACGATTCCCGGAGAACACCGAGATCGACGGCCGTTTCTGCATGATCGAAGACGATCTGCTCAGTTACGTGGCCATCGCCAATCCGCAGGGAGCCCTCGAACTCGCTCCCTGCTGACCCGGAATGCCCGCCACGCCTGGTTTGCGCCGACGATCCGCTACCTTCGCGAAGCCCCTCCGCCGAGGAAAAGTAGTAGTGTTAACGGAGTAGCCGTCAGAGAAACCGGGAATCACCTTGCCGCTCACGAAGAAACGCCTGCAGTTCGATCTGGGCAACCTCATCCTTGTCTTGTCCGCCCTGACCGCACTGGTGATGCTGATCAACAGCTTCTTCGCCAGCTACCGCGTGCAACGGGAGCTGCTCATCGACAATGCGCTGGAAGCCAACCACGTCTACGCGGCCAAGCTGGCCTCCAGCACCGACGCCTTCCTGCAGGCCTCGCTCCAGCAACTGGCCTACAGCGCCAAGCTGCAGAGCCGCCGGTTCGACGATGCCGACTTCCTGCACGACGAAGCCGAGCGGCTGCTCGAACAGACGGCCAGCTTCAACTCGGTGTTCGTCGTCAGCAACCGCGGCACGGTGCTCGCGGCCTCGCCGGCCAGCCTCCACCTGGTGGGCCAGACGCTCTCCACCGAAGGCGTCAAGGAGGCGATGCGTACCCGCAAGGCGACCATTTCACGACCCTACATGTCGGCCGCCAACAACCTCGTGGTGGTGGTCTCCCAGCCTGTCTTCGCCGCCGACGGCGAGTACCTGGGCTTCGTCGGCGGCTCCTTCTACCTGAAGCGCAGGAGCATCCTCAACGAGCTGCTCGGCGAGCACTACTACAAGGACGGCTCCTACCTGTACGTGGTCGACAGCAGTCGCCGGCTGCTCTATCACCCCGACCAGGATCGGATCGGCACCATCGTCACCAACAACACGCTGGTCGACCGCTTCCCGAAGGAGGACTCGGGCACCCAGCGCGTGGTCAACAGCCAGGGCGTGGACATGCTGGCGGGCTTCGCCGTAGTGCCCACCACCCGCTGGGGCATCGTCGCCCAGCGGCCGACCGAGACGACGATCGCCTCGATCGACGAACTCATGATCAAGGTAATTCTCACCACCGCACCGATGGCCCTGCTCAGCTTCGTGCTCATCTGGTGGCTGGCGCGCGTGATCGCCCGCCCGCTCTGGCAGCTCTCGGCCGGCGCGCGCGACATGGCGGACCCGGGGACGGCCGACAGCATCAGGAACGTGCGCGCCTGGTACTTCGAGGCGGCGGCCCTCAAGCGCGCCCTGGTGCTCGGCCTCAACCTGCTGCACGAGCGCATCGGCAAGCTCAACCACGCCGTCCAGACCGACCCGCTCACGGGCCTGCACAACCGTCGCGGGCTGGAGTTCATGCTCTCCCTCTGGCAGGCCGAGAACCGGGCGTTCTCGGTGATCACCCTCGATATCGATCACTTCAAGCGGGTGAACGATACCCATGGCCATGACGTGGGCGACAAGGTGATCAACAACGTGGCCGAGCTCATGCGCGGCTGCTCGCGGGAGAACGACATTCTCTGCCGCACCGGCGGCGAGGAGTTCCTGATGCTGCTGCCCGGCACCAATACCCTGGCCGCCACGGCGGTGGCCGAACGGCTGAGGCATACGGTGGAACAGGCCGATATCCCGCCTGCCGGGCACATCACCATCTCGCTCGGGGTCGCCGCCTGGATCCCCGGAGGCCCGAGCCCCAGCCTGGTACTGAAGTCGGCCGACGAACAGCTCTACGCCGCCAAGGCCGCCGGACGCAACTGCGTGCGGGTCGACCAGGCCGAGACGGTGATCTCCTAGCCGCCGCGGCGAAAAGGTTGAACTTCCGCCCGCTGCGCTCGCTCAGTGCATCAGCAGCGGTTGATGACCTTTTTCGACAAGTCCCCCTGCAGGCGCGGACATGGCCCTCGCCATAGCGCTCACGACCCTATTCCTTGCCCCAGATGTGAGAGGAAAACGCGATGGACTGGATGATCACCTACCGGACGGCAGAAGGCCTCATCAAAAAGGTCGCGGCGCATGCGCTCAAGCTTCCCGACTACAGGGGCCTCGCCGAGCGAGTGGTGCGGGATGCCTACGAAGACCGGCCGCCTCTGCCACTGGGCAATCTCTCGGCGGTCGAGTGGCTGGACCACTGCAAGCTGGAAATCCTCGACATCGATACCCTGAAAGCCGCGCAGCGGGCCTGAGGCCCGACCGCGCGATTGGTTGAACGGCCGGCCTCCGCGTCTCCTCCAACCCATACAGGCCAGCCGGCCTCATGTGAGGTGACGTATGAACGCGAACAACCATGCCAACCCCCAGGACAACCCCGATCCGCAGGACCCGCAGACGCCCGAGCCGCCGGTCGAGCCCGGCGTCTATCCGGCGGAGCCGGATCGGCGCCAGGACCAGGAACAACCCGACGAGGACATTCCGGGGGAACAGCCGCGCAGCCGATCGAACGAAGGCGATCCGCTGAACACCCCGGACTGACCCCGGGTCCGTGAACCAGGCCCGCTTCCGCAGGGCCTCGGCGAGCCAAGCCCCTCAAGCCGGGCCGCAGAAACCCTATTCGGCGCCAGGCCCGATCACCTGGCGGCGCATTTCCTCCTCGATCTCGGTCACCGCCCGCGCGCGCATGGCGACGCCCAGGGTCTTCTCCTCGGAGTCGATCGGATACTGCTCCAGCAGGTAGCGTTCGAGTTCGGCCTGGGCCTCGTTGCGCTGGTCGCGCAGGGCCTGCACGTCACAGGCTTGATGAAGTGCCATGGCGCACCTCCTTCACGGACGTCTCGGGGTGGATGGGCGGGTTCGGCCCGGCGATGCGCCGGCGCCGCTCGACCATGAGCGCATCGGCGATCCCCGCGGCGACCGATGCGATCTGGCCCGCCGACATGGGCGGGCCGATGGTCAGGGGTGTGTACGTGATTTCCCGAACAGCAACGGCAACATCGACCGCCCCGAAAGCAACCAGGGCGGAGGCTGCGTACTGGTCCCAGGCGGCAGCTTCTTCTTCAGATTCGATCCTCATGACTCACCCATCTCCGTAAGCTCGACAGTTTGGAGCCACGGGACGGAGGATCAATTCACAGTGTTTACCGGCTGTTCGTCGGCGCGGCCCCTGCCGGCCACGCCTCCGGACCAGACGCTATCCGCCGGCCCGGAATCGACGCGCCGGGCCGTGCCCCGCGCCATCCAGGCGAAGCACAGGGCGCCGGCCAGGGCCGTGATGTCCACGCCGAGGGCGGCGGCGCTGGTGTTCCCCCACAGCCCGAGCGCGGGCACTCCCCAGGCCAGCAGGGTCGTCGCGGGGATCGCCAGGGTCGCCGCCGAGGCCAGCCACAGCAGATGCACCGACGCCCTCGCCCCGCCCCGGGCGAAGGCCCAGGCCAGGCTGCCCAGGAAGACGGCGTAGTAGATGCCCATGTGCCAGACCACCGGCGCCTCCACCCGCCCGTGCAGCCACTTGGCCGCCACGATGGTGGCCGAGATGCCGGCGATGCAGCCCAGGCACACGCCCACCGTGCCGGCGGCCAGCAGCCGGGTGGAACGGCGCTGCTGCACCGGCCCGCCACCCCGCCGCTCGGCGCGGCGGCGCGACTCGATCCACAGCAGGTTGCCGGAGTAGAACAGGAAGGCCCCCGCCAGGCCGAGGAAGAAGTAGCTCCAGCGCACCGGCTCGCCGCCGTAGCTGCCGAAGTGCAGGCTGAAGAAGCTGCTCGCCAGCGCCGTCCAGCTGTTGCGCTCGCCGGGGAAGTAGTAGCTGTTGAGCACCCGCCCATCCACGGCGCCGAGCAGCAGGTAGCCCTGGGTGCGCAGCAGGTAGCCCGGCTCGGTGCCCCGCACCAGCACGCTGGCAGCCGCGTCGCCCGCGTTCTGGTAGGTCATCGCCGTAGGCTCGAAGGCGGGATTGAGCTCGCGCACCCGCGCCAGCAGGCGGTCCGGTTCCAGCATCGCCGTCCCGTCGCCGCTGGCGGCGGGCGGCACGAACGGGCTGTGGGCGCGGAACAGCTCCGGCAGCCGCTCCTCGTAGATGACCTTGTCCTGGGTGTCGTAGAACAGGTCGTGCAGGCCGAACACCACGCCGGAGAGCGCCATGATCAGGTGGAACGGCAGACTCACGATGCCCACCACGTTGTGCGCGTCCAGCCACATGCGCTTGAGGTTGCGGCCCAGGCGCACGGCGAAGAAATCCTTGACCAGCGTCGGCAGCAGCACGATGACCCCGGACACCAGGGCCACGGCATACAGCATGCTGACCACGCCCATGAACCCCATGCCGATGTCGATGTCGCCCGGCACGCCGGCGGTCCTGTGCAGGATGTCGACCAGCTCGGCCAGCATCGACGGCGACTCCTGGCGCAGCTGCAGCCGGTCTTCGCCGTCCAGGCTGGCCGACCAGACCCCGGGGATCTCGCCACGCTCGCGCGGAGCGCCCTCTGCCGCCCGCTGGAACCAGACCAGCCGGGCGGGAATCGCCTCGTGGTCCTGCAGCACCAGGGTGAACTGGCCGGCCACGTCCGGGCGGGCCTCCAGGGTACGGGCGATCAGCTCGGGCGCGCGCTCCAGGCTCACCTGCGCCGCCCCCGCCCCGGGCGCGGCGGCCCAGCGGGCGAGCGGCTCCTTGAACATGGTGATGGCGCCGGCGTAGAAGGCGATGAACAGGGCCAGGCCGGCCAGGATGCCGGTCCAGGTATGGACTTCCTTGTAGATGCGGACGATGTCGGTATTCATGCTCGGAATTCGGACTCAGTGACAGGCATACAGCGCTACCCAGGCCAGGACGTTGGCGCCGCCCAGCCACAGCCAGGCGTGCCGGCCACTGCGGAAGAGGAAACAGGTGGACAGCAGCGCCATCCACAACGGCGCCACCAGCCACATGGTCACCTGGAACTTGTTCGGCGCCGCCGGGCCACCGCTGGTGAGGAAGGCGAACAGCCCCGAGCCGGCGAACGCCAGCCCGAGCCCGAGCAGCAAGCCGGCCAGCGTCTTGCTCCACCAGTCGCGACGGATCGCCGTTGGTCTGCGCCGTGCTACCGCCATGACCGGCCTCCCAGAATCTCGCGCAGCACCGCCATGAACGGCAGCGCCACGAAGCAGGCCATCAGCAGCGTCAGCAGGGTGAAGATGGCCGTCGACACTTCCAGCAGCTGCAGCCACAGGGCGAGCGCCGCTGCCTCCATGAGGGCAGCGGCGATACGCGCCGGCCTGGCCGGCCATGGCTTCGACAGCCATTGCTGACGTGGCGCGGCCAGGTAGGCGACCAAGGCACCGCCCATCGTCAGCGCCAGGGCGAGCAGGGTCAGCATCGCCGAGCTCACCAGCGGTACTTCAGGGTCGCCTGTAGCGAGCGCCCCATGCCCTGCCAGCAGGTGCCGTAGGCGCAGGCGGCGGCGTACTGCCGGTCCTCCAGGTTCTTCGCGTTGAGGGTCAGCGACCAGTCGCTATCGAAGTCGTAGCGGGCCATGGCGTCGTACAGGGTGTAGCTCGGCACCTTCAGCGTCTCGTACTCGTCGCCGAACGACGAGCTGACATGGCGAACGCCGGCGCCGACCGTGAGCCCCGGCAGGCCATGGGCGGCCAGGTTGTAGTCGAGCCATGCCGAGGACAGCCGCTCGGGCACGGCCAGGGGGCGCTTGCCGACCTTGGCCTCGACCGTGTCCTTGGTGATCTCGACCTCGCTGCGCGAGTAGCTCGCCAGCAGGTTGAGGCCGGCCATCAGCTCGACCTTGCCCTCGACCTCGAAGCCGCGCGAGCGGATCTCGCCCGTCTGCACCTGGTACAGGGTCGGCGCCACCGGGTCGGGCGTCAGCACGTTGCGCTTGGTCAGCTCGTAGGCGGAGAGCGTGACCATGGTCCTGCCCTCCTCCGGCTGCCAGCGGATGCCGATCTCCTTCTGCCGCCCCTCGGTCGGCTCGAACGCCCCGCCCTGGCGGTCAGCGCCGACCACAGGTTCGAACGAGGTGGTGTAGCTCGCGTACGGGGCGAAACCGTTGTCCATCAGGTAGACGACGCCCAGGCGGCCGGTGGTGGCGCGGTCGGACTGCTCCGTCTTCGCGCCGCGCACGCCGGTCACCAGATTGGTGTTGTAGGTGCTGGACTCCGCGCGGTCCTCGCGCAGGCCGGCCAGAAACACCCAGCGGTCCAGGCGCAGCTGGTCCTGCAGGTACAGGCCGAGCTGCTGGGCGTCGCTGTCGGTGCGCGTGCTCAGTCGCACCGGGGTGACCGGAAGGCCGTACACCGGCTCGTAGACGTTCTCCCGGGTGGGCGCCGGGCCGCTGCCCGCCTTGGCCAGGAAGTCGGAGTCGCGCCAGTCGGCGCCCACCAGCACGGTGTGCTCGATAGGGCCGGTGTCGAACTGTGCCTGGAGCTGGTGGTCCGCCGCCAGGGTCTGCACGTCCGCGGTGTTGCGCGAAGCGGTGCGCGGCAGGGTCATGAAGTTCGGCGCCGGAGTACCGTTGTTGAGCTGCCGGGTATCGCTCTCGAACTCGCCGTAGCGCACCTTCTGGCGGAAGCTCCAGACCTCGTCGAAGGTGTGTTCGAACTCCCAGCCGACGGTCTTCATCGTGCGCGTGAAGCGGTTCCAGTTGGGGTCGCCCTGGAAGTAGTCGATCGGCAGCTTGCCATAGGGGCTGCGCACCGGGCCGACGCCGGCGAAGGCCGGCGGCACGAAGCTGGTGTCGGGCTGTTCCGGATCGTGCTGGTAGAACGCCTGCAGGGTCAGCGAGGTGTCCTCGCTCAGCGCCCAGCGCAGGGAGGGCGCGATGAGCTGGCGCTCGTCCTTCTGGTAATCCACGCCGGTCTGGGAGTCGCGGGCGAGGCCGGTCAGGCGGTAGCTCAGCGCGCCCTGGGCATCCACCGGCCCGCCCAGGTCCAGGCCGATGGCGCGACCGCTGTGGTTGGCGAGCTGTACCATCAGCTCGCCGAAGGCCTCATCGGTCGGGCGCTTGCTGACCATGTTGACGAAGCCACCCGGGTCGGCCTGGCCGTACAGCACCGAGGACGGCCCGCGCAGCACCTCGACCCGCTCCAGCGCATAGGGGTCCATCTGCACCGAGGTGCGGGCGATGTGCGGCCAGCCCAGGCCGTCGACGTACTTGGTGAAGTTGGAGGCGTTGGACAGGCCGCCGAAGCCGCGGATGAACACGGTGTCGAAGCGGGTCTGGCCGCCGCCGGTGCCGGTCAGCACGCCGGCGGTGTAGCGCAGCGCCTCGGACACCGTCTGCGCGCCCTGCACGTCCATCTGGTCGCGGGTCACCACCGAGATCGACTGGGGCGTCTCGATGATCGCCGCGTTGGTCTTGGTAGCCGTGGCGCTGCGCCGCGCGACATAGCCATCCACCGGCCCGGTGGCGCTTTCCAAGGCGCCCGTCACGGCGAGCGACGGCAGGGTCAGCGAGCCGTCCGCCTGGTCCTGGGGCAGCGGCCGCAGGGTGAATTCGCCACCGGCGTCGCGGACGGCCTGCAGCCCGGTGCCCGCCAGCAGCCGCTGCAGGCCCTCGCTGACCGAGTAGTAGCCCTGCACGCCGGGGCTCTGCACACCCTGGGTCAGCGCCGCGTTGACCACGATCTGCACGTTCGCCTGGCGGCCGAGGCGGCTCAGCGCCTGGTCCAGCGGGCCGGCGGGAATGTCGAAGCTGCGCCGGGCCTCGGCGGCCCGCTCATCCGCGGCCTGGGCTGTGGCCGACGGCAGTCCGGCCGCCACCGGCAGGCCCACGACGACCACGGCCAGGGCGAGCGGCTTCAGGGCGAAGCCCCGGCGGGCGGTTCCGGCCTCTTGGCGAGACTGGAGGAAGGAAGGCGGGAAGGGACTGCGCTTCGCCATGACGTGCTGGCTCCATCTGATACGTATGCGGTTGATGAATGAAGCCGCGCGCGGCGATGGCCGCCGGGAACCGGTCCCAGGGCGTGGCTTCACGGCAATGCCGCACGAGATGGAAAAATCTGCCGCCGGCCGGAAAATATTTTTCCTAGCCTCGCTCAACGCGCGGCGACGGTGACCCAGTAGCGCGTGAAACGGCGCACGCGCACCGGCAACTGGCGCTCCAGCGACGCCAGGATGGCCTCGCTCGGCGAATCGGCCGCCAGCGGCCAGGTGCCGGTGATGCGCAGGTGCGCCACTTCGGCCTCGCAGCGCAGACGGCCGCGGTGGTAGCGGCTCAGCTCGGCGATGAAGTCGCCCAGCGGCATGCCCTCGGCGACCAGCACGCCTTCCGTCCAGGCCAGGCCGGCCTCGCGCAGCGGCTGCACCGCGGTCACCTGGTGGCGGCTGAAATAGGCCTGCTCCGAGGCCTTGACCAGCACCGGCGTTTCCCCCGCTCCGTCGGCGGGATGGATCTGCACCATGCCCTCGGTCACCGCCAGCCGGGTGACGCCCGAGGCGCGGGTCGGAGCATCGTCGCGACGCACCACGAAGCGCGTACCCACCGGAACCAGCCGGCCCTCCGGGGTGACCACGGTGAAAGGCCGGCCCAGGGGGTCGTGCGCAGTGCCGACCAGGATCTCCCCACCATGCAGCACCACGCTGCGCTGCTGCTCATCGAAACGGACATCCACGGCGGTGGCGGTATTGAGCTCCAACAGGGTGCCATCCGGCAGCACCAGCCGGCGGCGCTCGCCACTGGCGGTGCGCTGGTCGGCCAGCGCCGCCGACAGCTCGTACCGCCAGGACAACGGCTGGGACAGGTACAGCGCGGCGCCACCGGTACCGGTCAGAGCCAGCAGCTTGAGTGCGCGGCGGCGCGACAGCACGAGGGCATTCGCCCGCGCCAGGGTGGAGCGCGCCACCGGCGGCTCGACATGGGCGACGCTGCCCTGCAGCCGCCCGCCGATACCCTGCAGCCGCCGCCAGGCGCGCCCATGCTCCGGATCGACCGCCAGCCAGCGCTCGAAATCAGCACGCTCGGCGGCGTTTACCTCGCCGGATGCCAGCAGCACGTACCAGCCCATCGCCCGTTCGACGATGCCGTCGGCGATGGGCGACTCGTTGCCGGCAACGGCCGGCGCGCTTTCTGCGGTCATCTCGTGCGCTCAGCTGTAGAGGGCTTGGTAGCAGTGCGCCATGGCGCGGAGCATGGCCTTCTGCACCATGTTCACCGTCATGTCCAGCTGCTCGGCGATCTGCTTGTAGGTCAGCCCGTCGAGCTGGGACAGCAGGAAGACCTCGCACACCCGCGCGGGCAGCCCCGCCAGCAACTGAGCCACCTCCTCCAGCACGGCCAGCGCCAGCTGGCGCTCCTCCGGCGAAGGCTCGACCAGCTGCGGCCGGGCCGCCAGCGCCTCGAGCCAGGCCCGCTCCAGCGCCTGGCGCCGCCAGTGGCTGCTGACCAGCCCGCCGGCGATGGTCATCAGGTACGCCCGCGGCTCGCGGATGGCCTCGCCCGCCTCCTTGTTCAGCACCCGCACGAAGGTGTCATGGGCGATGTCCGCCGCATCGAAGGCGTTGCCCAGCTTCTTGCGCAGCCAGCCGTACAGCCAGCCGTGATGGTCCGTGTACAGGGTTTCGATCTGCCCCACCTGGGTATCGACAGCCACGAGGTCTCCTGCGCGCCGAGCGGATTGCCCGTCCCGGCGCCCGAATAATATTGAGAAATATTCTCAATATATTAAACACCGGACACGGCTGCAAGCGCGCAGCCGGACGGCTGCCCGTGATCGATACAGAGATGGAGAAGATAAAAGGCAGAAACGAAAAAAGGGCCTTTCGGCCCTTCTTTCAGCGATTTGCAGGCTTCGAACGAACCCTGCAAATCATATTTTGGAGCGGGAAACGAGACTCGAACTCGCGACCCCGACCTTGGCAAGGTCGTGCTCTACCAACTGAGCTATTCCCGCGTCGTGTTGACGGGCGCCATTCTATCGATTCGGAATGCCGCGTCAACCCCTTGATTCAAAAAAGCTTATTTCTTTTCGGAATTGATGCTCAGGTGCGGCCAGGCGGCCAGCAGGTACTGCAGCATGGACCACAGGGTCAGGCCGGCCGCCACGAGCAGCAGGACATAGCCGGCTCCTACCCATACGGTGAGCTGCGGCGGGTTGCCGAGCAGGATGACCAACGCGACCATCTGCGCCGCGGTCTTCCACTTGCCCAGGCTGGACACCGCCACATGGGCCCGCGCACCCAGCTCCGCCATCCACTCGCGCAGGGCCGACACCACGATCTCGCGCCCGATGATGATCACCGCCGGCAGGGTCAGCCAGAGATTGGCGTGCTCCTCGACCAGCAGGACGAGGGCGACCGCCACCATCAGCTTGTCGGCCACGGGGTCGAGGAAGGCGCCGAAGGGGGTGCTCTGTTCCCAGCGGCGGGCCAGGTAGCCGTCGAACCAGTCGGTGACCGCCGCCAGGGCGAATACCGCGCTCGCGGCCCAGTAGCTCCAAGAGAACGGCAGGTAGAAAAAGAAGATGAAGACCGGAATCAGGGCGACGCGCAGCAAGGTGAGCAGATTGGGGATATTCATCAGAACCACTGGCCAGCGAGTTGAGCGCGCATTCTACTCGCTGTGCAAAGCCGCATAAATCGACTCCGCGAGCTTTTTACTGATACCCGGCGCCTTGGCGATCTCCTCGATGCTCGCGCGGTTCAACTCCTG
Source organism: Pseudomonas sp. GD04015 (assembly GCF_029837675.1). NCBI lineage: Bacteria > Pseudomonadati > Pseudomonadota > Gammaproteobacteria > Pseudomonadales > Pseudomonadaceae > Pseudomonas > Pseudomonas sp. GD04015. The sequence continues at coordinate 25,064 of NZ_JAOEEE010000011.1, forward strand.
CAGCCCACCGAAGTGCTTGAGCAGCTCCCGACGGCGCTTGGGGCCGACGCCCGCCACCTCTTCCAGGCTGGACGTGCGCCGCGCCTTGCCACGCCGCGCCCGATGGCCGGTGATGGCGAAGCGGTGGGCCTCGTCGCGGATCTGCTGGATCAGGTGCAGGGCCGGCGAGTCGGCCGGCAGGGTGAACTCGTGGTCCGCGTCGTTCAGGTAGAGGGTCTCCAGGCCCGGCTTGCGGGTCACGCCCTTGGCCACGCCGAGCAGGATCAGCTCTGGCACGGCCAGTTCCTGCAGCACCTCTCGGGCCATGGCCAGCTGGCCCTTGCCGCCGTCCACCAGCAGGATGTCGGGCAGCTTGCCCTCGCCGCCCTTCAGCTTGCTGAAGCGCCGGGTCAGCGCCTGGTGCATGGCGGCGTAGTCGTCGCCGGCGGTGACGCCCTCGATGTTGTAGCGGCGGTAGTCGGACTTGAGCGGCCCTTCCGGTCCGAACACCACGCAGGAGGCGACGGTGGCCTCGCCGCTGGAGTGGCTGATGTCGTAGCACTCCAGGCGCTGCGGCGGCTCGTCGAGCGACAGCGCATCGGCCAGCGCGTCGAAGCGGGCGGCCACGTGCTGACGGTTGGCCAGCCTCGCGCCCAGGGCCTGCTCGGCGTTGGTCACCGCCAGGTGCTGCCAGCGCGCGCGGGTACCGCGCACCCGGTGGCTGATGGCGATCTCGCGGCCGCGCAGCTCGCCGATGGCCGTAGCCACTACGGGCAGGTCCTCGTGGGTGGTGTTGACGATCAGCTCGCCCGGCAGGTCGCGCTCGTGGCTGGACAGGTAGTACTGGGCGATGAACGCCGCCAGTACCGCGCCGCCCTCCTCCTCGATGCCCACCTGGGGAAAGAAGTTCTTGCTGCCCAGCACCCGCCCGCCGCGCACACTGATCAGGTGCACGCAGGCCCCGCCGGGGCTGACCATGGCGGCCACCACGTCCACGTCGCCGTTGCCGCCTTCCATGCTCTGCTGGTCCTGCACCCGGCGCAGCACCGATATCTGGTCGCGCAGCTCCGCGGCGCGTTCGAACTCCAGGTTCATCGCCGCCCGCTCCATCGAGGCGGAAAGCTCCTCGGCCAGCGCGTTGCTGCGCCCTTCGAGGAACATCACCGAGTGACGCACGTCCTCGGCGTACTCCTCCGGCTCGACGAGGCCGACGCACGGGCCCTTGCAGCGCTTGATCTGGTACTGCAGGCACGGCCGGGTGCGGTTGCGGAAGTAGCTGTCCTCGCACTGGCGCACCTGGAAGGTCTTCTGCAGCAGGTTGAGGCTCTCGCGGATCGCCCCGGCGCTGGGATAGGGGCCGAAGTAGCGCCCCCTGTCCTTCTTCGCGCCCCGGTGGATGCCCAGGCGCGGGTAGTCGGCGTCGGACAGCAGGACGTAGGGATAGGATTTGTCGTCGCGCAGCAGGATGTTGTACGGCGGCCGCCACTGCTTGATCAGCGTCTGCTCCAGCAGCAGCGCCTCGGTCTCGTTGGCGACGATGGTGGTCTCGACCTGGGCGATGCGCCCGACCAGCGCCGCGGTCTTGGGCGCCAGGCCGCTCTTGCGGAAATAGCTGGCCAGACGCTTCTTCAGGTTGGACGCCTTGCCGACATAGAGCAGCTTGCCCGCTTCGTCGAGCATCCGGTACACGCCCGGGCGGCCGCTGCAGGTGGCGAGGAACGCGCTGGGATCGAAAGGGGCGGCGGGCGGGGAAGTCATCGGGCTCGGCAGGAAGGCGAAGAGGACGCAGTCTACGCCCTCTTCAGCGACCTGCCCAAGGCTCAGCCGACGGCATCCACCATGCCGTGGCGCACGGCCAGCAGGGCCAGCTCCACGTCACTGGTGATGGAGAGCTTCTCGTAGATGCGGTAGCGGTAGGTGTTCACCGTCTTCGGCGACAGGCAGAGCTTGTCGGAGATGGTCTGCACCTTCTGGCAGTTGGCGATCATCAGGGCGATCTGGATCTCGCGCTCGGACAGCAGGTCGAAGGGCGAGCCGCCGTTGTTGGGCTGGAAGGACTTCAGCGCCAGTTGCTGGGCGATCCGCGGGCTGAGGTAGCGCTGGCCGGCGAAGGCCAGACGGATGGCCTGGACCATTTCCTCCAGCGCCGCGCCCTTGGTCAGGTACCCGGCGGCGCCGGCCTGCAGCAGGCGGGTGGGAAACAGGTCGTCCTCGCAGGCGGTCACGGCGATCACCTTGAGGTCGGGATGGCTGCGCAGCAGCTTGCGGGTGGCTTCGAGGCCGCCGATGCCGGGCATTTTGACGTCCATCAGGACCACGTCCGGCTGTATCTCGCGCACCTTCTTCAGCGCCTGCTCGCCGGAGTCGGCCTGGCCGATCACCTGCACGCCCTCGATATCGGCCAGCATGCGGGTGATACCCGTTCTAACCAGATCGTGGTCATCGACCACCAGCACCTTAATCAAGCGACACCTCGCTGTACCACACTACCTGCGCGATCACGGCAATCGACGAAAACCAGATTGGCGCATTTACGCCAAAAAGCAAACGTCAAAAAAACGTACCCAAGGCGGCCAAGGCCCGTAGCGACGGGGCCTGAAGGCCAGCGCCGCAAGTGCCGGATTCTACATGAAGTCAGGGGAATCAAAAGAAATACGGCCCCGGCCGGAGGCCGCCGGGCATGCTTGTGCGGAGCCTGTCCAAAGGTGCGGACACCGCGCCAAGCCAGCGTCGTGGCCCGTTGCCAGCAATCGGCTGTGCGCCGCCCAGAGCGGGCCGCTCGGTTCACCGAATCGGCCGCCCGTCACCCTCCCACGAAGCCTGCCAAACGCCCCCGCCAGGCTGCGTCGCCCGGCCGGCATGGCGGTCAGGAAACCGACGACCGGCGTTGGTGCGACTCAACGACCGGCGCGGGATTCGCGGATGTAGAAACGGGCCTTCTCGGTGTTCTTGGTGCAGCTCTCGTAGCCCTCGAACTGCTGTGAGGTCTTGGCCCCGGTCAGCAGGGTGAGCGCCTTCGAGTAGCTGACCGTGCCGGCGAAGCCTTCGGCCTTGGCCAGGTCCAGCTCGCGCCAGGCGATGTCCAGCTGCTCGGCGCAGCTCACCCGGTAGGCGGTCTTGGCCGCGCAACCGGTCACGGCCACCAGCAATGCAGCCAGAAGGAGGATTTTCTTCATGTCGGTTCTCCGGGACGCTGAGTCTGTTTTGACGACAGCGTAGCGGCAAAGTGCCCGCGCCGGAGCGGCATCGCCGCCCTGGCCCGGCCGCTCTGGAAAGCGTATGTTCGGGGAATCTTCGGGGGAAATCGCAATGAGCAAGAAGGTGGCCCTGGTACTGGGCTCGGGCGGCGCGCGGGGCTACGCCCACATCGGTGTGATCGAGGAACTGGAAGCCCGCGGCTACGAGATCGGCTGCATCGCCGGTTGCTCCATGGGCGCGGTGATCGGCGGCATCTACGCAGCCGGCAAGCTGGCCGAGTACCGGGAATGGACGGAGAGCCTGGACTACCTCGACGTGCTGCGCCTGCTCGACGTCAGCTTCCGCCTCGGCGCGATCCGTGGCGAGCGGGTGTTCGGCAAGATCCACGAGATCGTCGGCGAACTTGACATCGAGCAGCTGGCGATCCCCTACACCGCCGTCGCCACCGACCTCACCAACCAGCAGGAAATCTGGTTCCAGGAAGGCTGCCTGCACAAGGCCATGCGCGCCTCGGCGGCCATCCCCAGCCTGTTCACCCCGGTCACCCAGGGCTCGCGCATGCTGGTCGACGGAGGCCTGCTCAACCCCTTGCCAATCGTGCCGGTGGTGTCCAGCCACTGCGACCTGATCGTGGCGGTCAACCTCAACGCCCTGAACCAGAAGCAGTACCAGTTGCCGGTGATCGAACGCCCCGCCGCGATCAAAGGCAAGATCGACCAGCTAATGGGGTCGCTCGGCGCCAAGCTGTCGTTCCTGCGCCGCGACGAGGATGACATCGAACGGCTGGTCGAGCCCGAGGCGCCCAATCCCTGGCTGGACGACAGCCGCCCGCCCAAGGCCGACGAAGAGGCCGCGCCCAAATCGGCCACTGGCTCGCGGGTGGTCGGCAACGTCGGCCCCGCCTCGCTGCTGGAGCTGGTCAACCAGAGCTTCGAGACCATGCAGACCTCGCTGGCCCAGTACAAGATCGCCGGCTATCCGCCGGACATCCTGATCAACGTGCCCAAGCGGGTGTGCCGCTTCTTCGACTTCCACAAGGCGCCGGAGCTGATCCAGCTCGGCCGGCAGATCGCCAGCGATACCCTGGACAAGTACGAACGCGACCAGGGCTGAGACGATTCAGGCCAGCTCCAGCAGGCGGTAGCCGACCCCCGCTTCGGTGACGATGAAGCGCGGCGCCGCCGGGTCGTCGCCGAGCTTCTGCCGCAGATGGCCGACCACTACCCGCAGGTAGTGGCTGTCCTCCACATGGGTCGGCCCCCAGATGTCCTTGAGCAGCTGGCGCTGGGTCACCACCCGGCCCAGGTGGCGGGCGAGCGTGGCCAGCACCGCGTATTCCTTGCGGGTCAGCGCCACCTCGGCGCCGTCCAGGCTGACCCGGCGGTAGGCGAAATCGACCCGCAGCGGGCCGCTGCACACCGCCGCCTCGCCGGGCTCGCCGGCGGCGCCCTGGCGCAGCAGCACACGCACCCGGGCGAGGAATTCCTGGATGCCGAAAGGCTTGGTCACGTAGTCGTTGGCGCCGCCGTCCAGGGCCAGCACCTTCTCGCCCTCGCTGGCGCGCACCGAGAGCACCAGCACGGGCACTTGCGACCACTCGCGCAGTTCGTCAAGCACCCGCTGGCCGTCCTTGTCCGGCAGGCCGAGGTCGAGCACCACCAGGTCCGGGCGCTCCAGCGCCGCCAGGGCCAGGCCGTCGGCGCCGGTGCCGGCCTCCAGCACCCGGTAGCCCTGGGCGCCGAGGCTGATGCGCAGGAACTTGCGAATCTGCACCTCGTCGTCGATGACCAGGATGGTCGTTGCGTTACTCGCCATCGCCCTACTCTTCCTCGAGCCGCGGTTGCGGGTGCAGCGGCAGGTGCAGGGTCAGGGTGGTGCCGCGGCCGTCCAGGCCCTCGCTCACCGTCACCCGTCCGCCGTGGGCACCGACCATGCCCTGGCAGATCGCCAGGCCCAGTCCGGTGCCCTGCCCGCCGCGGTCGCCCCTGGCGGCGGTATAGAACATGTCGAAGATCTTTGCCCGCTCGGCCTCGGGAATCCCCGGCCCCTGGTCGCTGACGGCGAAACACAGCTCGCCGTCGCCGCTAGTCACGCTCACCCGCAGGCGCCCCTGGGCCGGCGAGAAGCGCGCGGCGTTCTCCAGCACGTTGACCAGCGCCTGTTCGATCAGCGCGGCGTGGGCATACAGCAGCGGCAGTTCGGCGGGCACCTGCAGTTCCAGCTGCAACGGCGCCAGCACCGGGCGCAGGCGCTGCACGGCGCTGGCGACGATGTCCGCTGGCGCCACCCAGTCGCGGGCCAGCGTGAGGCCGCCGTGGCCCAGGCGGGTCATGTCCAGCAGGTTCTGGATGTAGCGGTCCAGGCGCTCGGCCTCGTCGCGGGTGCCCTCCAGCAGCTCGCGGCGGTCGGCCAGGGGAATCTGCTCGCCGAGGGCCAGCAGGCTGTCGATGGAGCCACGCATGGCGGTCAGCGGCGTGCGCAGGTCGTGGGACACCGAGGCCAGCAGCGCGCTGCGCAGTTCCTCGGTCTGGCCGTGCAGGCGCGCGGCTTCCAGGTCGGCCGCCAGCTGGGCGCGCTCCAGGGCCTGGGCCAGCGGCTGGCCGAGAGCGGCGATCAGCCGGCGCCGCTCCGGGCTCAACGGTCGCTCGTCCTTCGGCGCCACGCCGAGCAGGGCCAGCGGCCCTTCCTCGCCGGCCAGCGGCCACCACCACCAGCGCCCGCCTGGCAGCGTGCCGGTGCCGAGCCCGGACGGTTGCAGATGCTGCCAGGACCAGTCGGCGGCGGCCCGTTCCTGTTCGGTGAGCAGACGCTGCACGCCGGCCTCGACCTTCCATACGCCGCCGTGGTCGCGCGACTGCAGGCTGATGTCGAGTTCCTGCCACAGGCCGAACTGCTGCAGCGCGGCGGAGAACACCGCCTGGCGGTCGGTGGCCACGGTCAGCTTGCGCGACAGGTCAAGCAGCGCGGTGGTCTCCGCCTGGGTCTGGCGCAGGGCCTGCAACTGGCGACGCTGGCGGCTGGCGAGGTTGCCGGTCAGGCCGGCCATCAGCAGGAAGAACAGCAGGGTCAGCACGTCCTGCTGGCGGGCGATCTTCAGCGACAGCAGCGGTTCGATGAACAGCAGGTTGTAGGCCAGGAACGACAGGCCGGCGCACAGCAGCGCCGGGCCCAGGGAGCTGCGCACCGCCACCACCAGCACGGCGGCGAGGAAGACCAGCGAGATGTTCGGCAACTGGACGAAACTCGCCAGGCCCAGCGCCGCGCTGCTGGCCATCGCGGTCGCCAGCACGGCGGCGAGGTAGTCGCGCCACGCCAGCGGCATCCGCCGCCGCGGCCTGGCCGGCTCCAGCTCCGCTTCGGTGTCCAGCACGCTGATCTCCAGGCCCTCGCCGGCGGCCAGCAGGCGCTCGGCCAGGCCCCGGCCGAAACGCCAGCGGCGGCGCAGGCGCTGGCGGCTGCGACCGACCAGGATCAGGCTGGCGCGGCGCTCGCGGGCGTGGGCCACCAGGGTGCTGGCGACTTCGCCGGCGCGCAGGTCGACCACCTCTCCGCCGAGGCGCTCGGCCAGTTGCTGGGCCGCCTGCAGGTTGCCCAGGCGCTCCTCGTCGCGCGGGCCGCCGGTGTCCACATGGACCACCGACCAGGGCAGGTGGCGGCGCTCGGCCACCCGGCTGGCGTGGCGCACCAGGCGCTCGGCCTGGCCGTCGCCGTCGATGCCCACCAGCAGGCGGCCACGCACGGTCGGTGCATCCAGCCCCTGCTGGCGATAGCCACGGTTGAGGTCGGCGTCGACCCGCGCGGCCGCAGTCTGCATCGCCAGCTCGCGCAGGGCGGTGAGGTTGGTCTGCGAGAAGAACGCATCGATGGCGGCGCGGGCCTGCTCCGGCACGTAGACCTTGCCGTCGCGCAGGCGCTCCAGCAGTTCGCGCGGCGGCAGGTCGATCAGCAGGATTTCGTCGGCCTCCTGCAGCACCCAGTCCGGCAGGGTCTCGCGCACCTGCACGCCGGTGATGTCGCGGACCTGGTCGTTGAGCGCTTCGAGATGCTGGACGTTGACCGTGGTGTAGACATCGATGCCGGCGCCGAGCAGCTCCTGCACATCCTGCCAGCGCTTGGCGTGGCGGCTGCCGGGGGCGTTGCTGTGGGCCAGCTCGTCCACCAGCACCAGTTGCGGCGGCCTGGCCAGGATGGCGTCCAGGTCCATCTCCTCCAGAGGCCGCTCGCGGTACTCGATGCGCCTGAGCGGCTGCTGCGGCAGGCCGGCGAGCATCGCCTCGGTCTCCGCGCGACCGTGGGTCTCGACCACCCCGACCCGCAGGTCGACACCCTGGCGCAGCCGGGCCTGGGCCGCCTGCAGCATGGCGTAGGTCTTGCCCACGCCGGGCGCCGCGCCGAGGAACACCTTCAGCCGGCCACGCCCTTCGCGGGGCATCCCGGCCAGCAGCGCATCGGCGCGTACCGCGTCACTCATGGAGCATTCTCGTTGCGGACGGAGGCGCGATTGTCCGCCAGCGCCAGGTTCAGCGCCAGCACGTTGACCACGTCGGGGCCGACCAGCGAGCGCTCGGTGTACCGCTCGATCAGCCGTTCCAGGCTGTCGACCGGCAGGCGACGGGCGGCGGCGATGCGAGCCACCTGCCAGCGCGCGGCGGCCGGCGAGAGGTGCGGGTCGAGGCCGCTGGCCGAAGTGGTGACCAGCTCCAACGGCACTGGAGCGCCACCCTCGCCCACCAGACGCTGCGCATCCTTGGCGATGCGCTCGGCCAGGGCCGGATTGCTCTGCGCCAGGTTGCTGGCGCCGCTGGCAACGGTGGCGAAGCCGGCGGCCGAGGGGCGCGGCTGGAACCACTGGGCACCCTCGAAGTTCTGCGCCAGCAGCGCGCTGCCGAGCAGTTGGTCCCTGTCATCGCGCAACAGGCTGCCGTTGGCCTGCTCGGGGAAGGCCACCTGGGCCACGCTAGTGACCAGCAGCGGATAGGCCACGCCGGTGATCAGGGTCATCAGGCCGAGAATGCCGAGGGCCGGGCGGAGTTGCTTGAACATGATAGTTCTCCAGATTCGTTGACTGTTCCCCTCTCCCTCTGGGAGAGGGGCCAGGGGTGAGGGAGTCTCGGGCAACGTCCCCTCACCCTACGCGGGTCGCCCTACGCGGGCCGCCCCAACCCTCTCCCAGAGGGAGAGGGAGCGGAAGCGCTACACCAGCCCCACGGCCACCAGCAGCAGGTCGATCAGCTTGATCCCCACGAAGGGCGCAAGAATGCCGCCCAGGCCGTAGATCAGCAGGTTGCGCCGCAGCAGGCTGGCCGCGTCCGCCGCCTGCACGCGCACGCCGCGCAGGGCCAGGGGGATCAGCGCGACGATGATCAGCGCGTTGAACACGATGGCCGAGAGGATGGCGCTCTGCGGGCTGTGCAACTGCATGAGGTTGAGCGCGCCGAGCTGCGGATAGATACCGGCGAACAGCGCCGGCAGGATGGCGAAGTACTTGGCCACGTCGTTGGCCACCGAGAAGGTGGTCAGCGCGCCGCGAGTCACCAGCAGCTCCTTGCCCACCTGCACCACGTCCAGCAGCTTGGTCGGGTCGCTGTCCAGGTCGACCAGGTTGGCCGCCTCGCGGGCGGCCTGGGTGCCGTCGTTCATCGCCAGGCCCACGTCAGCCTGGGCCAGCGCCGGGGCGTCGTTGGCGCCGTCGCCGCACATCGCCACCAGCTTGCCGTCGGCCTGCTCGCTGCGGATGCGCTGCAGCTTCTTCTCCGGCGTGGCCTCGGCGATCACGTCATCCACGCCTGCCTCGGCGGCGATGGCGGCGGCGGTCAGCGGGTTGTCGCCGGTCACCATCACGGTGCGGATGCCCAGCTGGCGCAGCTCGGCGAAGCGCTCGCGGATGCCCGGCTTGACCACGTCCTTGAGATGGATGGCGCCGAGCAGGCGCTGGTCGCCGGCCACCAATAGGGGCGTGCCGCCACTCTGGGCGATCTTGTCGACCTCGCGGGACAGCGGCTCGGGCATCTGCTCGCGGCTCATGCCGAGGTACTGCAGCACCGCATCCACCGCGCCCTTGCGGAAGCTGCGGCCGCTCCAGTCGGCGCCGGACAGGCGCGTCTCGGCGCTGAAGGCGATGCCGCGCACCACGCCGCGCTCCGGCACCGCCACCGGGCTCAGGCCACGCAGGTACTCGACGATGGACTTGCCCTCGGCCGTGTCGTCGGCCAGCGAGGCCAGCAGCGCTGCCTCGGCCAGGTCACGGCCGTTGACGCCCGGCGCCTTGACCAGCGCGCTGCAGCGACGGTTGCCGAAGGTGATGGTGCCGGTCTTGTCCAGCAGCAGGGTGTGCACGTCCCCCGCCGCCTCCACCGCGCGGCCGGACTTGGCAATGACGTTGAGGCGCACCAGGCGGTCCATGCCGGCGATGCCGATGGCCGAGAGCAGGCCGCCGATGGTGGTCGGGATCAGCGTCACCAGCAGCGCCACCAGGTACACCAGCGGCAGGTCGCCGCCGGCGTGCCGGGCGAACGGCTGCAGGGTGGTGACCACCAGCAGGAAGATCAGGGTCAGGCCGATCAGCAGGATGTCCAGCGCCACCTCGTTCGGCGTCTTCTGCCGCTTGGCGCCTTCGACCAGGGCGATCATCCGGTCCAGGGTCGACTCGCCGGGGTTGGCGGTGATCCGCACCAGCAGCCAGTCGGACACCACCCGGGTGTTGCCGGTGACCGCCGAGCGGTCGCCGCCGGACTCGCGGATCACCGGCGCCGACTCGCCAGTGATGGCCGCCTCGTTGACCGCGGCGATGCCTTCGATCACTTCGCCGTCGCCGGGGATCAGCTCGCCGGCCTCGACACGCACGACATCACCCTTGCGCAACTGGCTGGCGGCCACCGCCTGGAACTGCTCGCCGACCTTGCGCCGCGCGGCCAGGCCCTGGCTGCCGGCCTTGAGGCTGTCGGCGCGGGCCTTGCCGCGGCCTTCGGCCAGGGCCTCGGCGAAGTTGGCGAAGAGCACGGTGAACCACAACCACAGGGCGATCTGCACGGCCAGGCCGACACTGACCGCGGGGTTGGGGATGAAGCACAGCACAGTGGTGAGGATGGCGGTCAGCTCGACCACCAGCATCACCGGCGCCCGCTTGAGCTGGCGCGGATCGAGTTTGACGAAGGCCTGCTTCAGCGCTGGTCGCCACAGCGCCTGGAAGCTGGTCCGAGATGTTTGCACGGCGCCGCTCGGCGCACGGGTGGGGGCATTCATCATGATTCTCCGTTAGAACGCCAGGTGTTCGGCCAGCGGGCCCAGGGCCAGTGCCGGCAGGAAGGTCAGGCCGCCGACCAGCAGGATGGTCAGGGTCAGCAGGGTGACGAACAGCGGGCCATGGGTGGGGAAGCTGTTGTCGTTCAGCGGCGCGCGCTTCTTCGCCGCCAGGCTGCCGGCGATGGCGAGGATCGGCAGGATGTAGCCGAAGCGCCCCAACAGCATGGCCAGGCCGATCAGCACGTTGTGGAACGCCGTGTTGGCGCCGAAGCCTGCGAACGCCGAGCCGTTGTTCGCGGTGCCCGAGGTGTAGGCGTACAGCGCCTGGCTGAAGCCGTGCGGGCCGGTGTTACTGATCGAAGCCGCCGGGCCCGGCAGGCTCACCGCCAGGGCGCAGAACACCAGCACGCCGACCGGCATCACCAGCAGGGTCGCCACCAGCAGGCGCACCTCGCGGGCCTCCAGCTTCTTGCCCAGGTATTCCGGGGTGCGGCCGATCATCAGGCCGGCGAGGAACACCGCGATCAGCACGAACAGCAGCATGCCGTAGAGGCCGGCGCCGACGCCGCCGAAGATCACCTCGCCGAGCATCATGTTGAACATCGGGATCATGCCGCCGATGGCGCTGAAGCTGTCGTGCATGGCGTTGACCGAACCGTTGGAAGCGGCCGTGGTGGTCACCGCCCAGAGTGCCGAGGCGGCGACGCCGAAGCGGCTCTCCTTGCCCTCCAGCGAACCGGCCTGCTCGACCGGCAGCGCCGCCAGCGCCGGGCTCGGCTGGTGCTCGGCCCACAGGGTGACGACCAGGCCGATGACGAACAGGATCAGCATGCAGGCGAGGATCGCGCGGCTCTGGCGCAGGTCCTTCACGTAGTGGCCGAAGCTGAACACCAGCGCCACCGGGATCAGGATGATCGCCGCCAGCTCCAGCAGGTTACTCAGCGCCGTGGGGTTCTCGAACGGGTGCGCCGAGTTCACGCCGAAGAAGCCGCCGCCGTTGGTGCCGAGCTGCTTGATGGCGATCTGGCTGGCCGCCGGGCCGAGCGGGATGGTCTGCTCGGCGCCCTGCAGCGTGGTGGCCTGGGCGTAGTCCGTGAAGGTCTGCGGCACGCCTTGCCAGACCAGCAGCAGCGCCAGGATCACGCAGAACGGCAGCAGGCCGTAGAGGGTAGCGCGGGTCAGGTCGACCCAGAAGTTGCCGAGGCCATTGCTCGACTTGCGCGCGATGCCGCGGGCGAAGGCCACCAGCACGGCCAGGCCCACCGCCGGGCTGACGAAATTCTGCACGGCCAGGCCGACCATCTGGCTGAAATAGCTCAGCGATGCCTCGCCGCTGTACGCCTGCCAGTTGGTGTTGGTGACGAAGCTCACCGCGGTGTTGAACGCCAGGCTCCACTCCAGGCCCGGCAGCTGTTGCGGGTTGAGTGGCAGCAGGCCCTGCATCAGGAGGATGGCGAACAGCGACGCCAGGCTGGCGAGGCTGAAGGCCAGCAGCGCCAGGGTGTAGGTCTTCCAGCCCTGCTCGCGATCCGGGTCGACCCCGGCGACGCGGTAGCAGATGCGCTCGACCGGCCGCAGCAGCGGTGTCAGCACGGTCCGCTCGCCTTCCATGGCGCGGTACAGGTAGCGCCCCAGCCAGGGCGCGGGCGCCAGCACCAGGATGAAGAAGGCCAGGATCAGGCCGTAGTCTTGAAGATGCATGGGGCCTCCTAGCCGCGCCCGGCGCGCAGCAGCGCCGCCAGCAGGTAGATGAACAGCCCCAGGGCCAGGCCCAGGGACACCTCGTCGAGAATGCTCATGTGATCGCTCCGTGATGCGGGCTGCGCCGCCTTGGGCGAATTCTGGGTTCGGGCGACGTAAAGGAACGATTCGGCCAGGGGACGGAGGCCATAAAGAATGCGTAAAGATCGAGGAGCGGTTTTTGTATCGGTGCCGATACATGGCCGACACGCTGCCGACACCTGCGCCGCCGACCATGGCGACGGGCGGCACCAGCCGAGGCCCGCGGCCGGCTAATATGCCCACCTCCCCCACCTGACCGCAGTCGGAGTCCGTTACGGTGCATGCCATGACCGCCGGCGAGTCGCGCCCGCGCACGACCCGCGCCCTGATCGTCGACGACAACCTGGAGCTACGCGAGCTGCTCGGCGGCTACCTGACCCGCTTCAACATCGACAGCGAGGCGGTCGGCGACGGCAGCGCCATGCGCCGCGCCCTGGCCGCCAGCCACTTCGACGTGATCATCCTCGACCTGATGCTGCCCGGCGAGGACGGCCTGGCCCTGTGCCGCGAGCTGCGCGCCGGCTCCGACATCCCGATCCTGATGCTCACCGCGCGCTGCGAGCCGACCGACCGCATCATCGGCCTGGAGCTGGGCGCCGACGACTACATGGCCAAGCCCTTCGAGCCGCGCGAACTGGTGGCGCGCATCCAGAGCATCCTGCGCCGGGTGCGCGACGACCGCGGCGCACCCCGCGAGGAGCCGCGCGCCAGCCTGCGCTTCGACGGCTGGACCCTGCACTGCGTGCTGCGCCAGCTGCAGTCGCCGGACGGCCTAGTGGTGCCGCTGTCCAACGCCGAGTTCCGCCTGCTGTGGGTGTTCCTCGAACGCCCGCGCCGGGTGCTCAGCCGCGAGCAACTGCTGGACGAGGCACGCGGCCGCTCCATCGAGGCCTTCGACCGCAGCATCGACCTGCTGGTCTCGCGCCTGCGCCAGAAGCTCGGCGACGATCCGCGCAACCCGGCGCTGATCAAGACCGTGCGCGGCGAGGGCTACCTGTTCGACGCCGCCGAGATCCGCTGATGCGCCGTGCGGACAGCCTCTTCGCCCGCCTGTTCGGCGTGTTCCTCGCCGCCATCCTGCTGGCCCACGGCCTGGCCTTCCTCTGGTTCAGCCACTACGGCCGTCCGCCTCCGCCCCCTCCGCCGACGGCGCAGCACGAGGCCCTGCGCCCACCACCGCCGGGACCGAATATCCACGGTCCGCTGATCGTGCTGGGCTTCCAGCTGCTGACCCTGATCGTCGCCGCCTGGTACGGCGCACGCCTGCTCAGCCGGCCGATCCGGCACCTGTCGCAGGCGGCCGAGCGCCTGTCCGACGACCTGGACAGCCCGCCGCTGCCGGAAACCGGCCCGCGGGAGGCGCGCCAGGCCGCCCACGCCTTCAACCTGATGCAGCGGCGCATCCGCGAGCAGGTGCAGCAGCGCGCGCGCATGCTCGCCGCCGTGTCCCACGACCTGCGCACGCCGCTGGCGCGCCTCAAGCTGCGCGTGGAGCAGATCCCCAACCCGCAGTTGCGCGTGCGCATGGGCCAGGACCTGGGCGAGATGATCGGCATGCTCGACGCCACCCTCCGCTACCTGCACGAGCAGCGCAGCAGCGAGGCCCTGCAATGGCTGGACCTGCAGGCGCTGCTGGAATCCATGGTCGAGGACGCCCAGGACCGTGGCGCCGAGGTGAACTTCCACGGCCACTGTGCGCCGCTGCGGGTGCAGCCGCTGGCCCTGCGCTCCTGCGTCAGCAACCTGCTGGAGAACGCTCTGCGCTACGCCGGCCACGCCTCGGTGGAGCTGCACGATAGCGCCGAAGGCGTCGAGGTACGGGTGGTCGACCGGGGCCCGGGCATCGCCCCCGAACAGCGCGAGGCGGTGTTCGAGGCGTTCTTCCGCATCGAGGGCTCGCGCAACCGCAGCTCCGGCGGGGTCGGCCTGGGCCTGACCATCGCCCGCGAGGCGGCGCGGCGCCAGGGCGGCGACATCCTCCTCGAAGAGACCCGTGGCGGCGGGCTCACCGCCATCCTCCGCCTGCCACGCTGAGCCGCGCCTTGTAGGGGCGGCGATACCAAGTCCACACACCCGCGATACAGGACGCGCCGAAGCTGGCATCACCGGAGAACCCTCTCCGGCAGCCAACGAAGGAGTGACTCCCATGATCAGTGGTGTCAGCGGTTACTCGGGCTACAGCGGCTATACCTCGCTCCAGCGCAGCAGCGCCGGCGGCGGCGGTTGCGCAGGTGGCCCGGCGAAACTCGAGGAGAAGCTGTTCAGCCTCCTCGACAGCGACGGCAGCGGCGGCGTCGCCAAGGAAGAACTGGAGAGCGCGCTGAGCGCGGCCAAGGAAACCGACAGCAGCCTGACCATCGACATCGACGAGCTGTTCAGCCAGCTCGACGCCAATGGCGACGGCAGCCTGGACAGCGAAGAAACCGCCGCCCTGGCGCCGCCTCCCCCGCCCCGCGGCGGTCCCGATCCGCAAGAGATGTTCGCCAGGCTGGACGCCAACGGCGACGGCAGCATCGACGCCGACGAACTGGCCGCCCTGCCCGGCGCTGGCGACAAGGACAGCGCCGGCCTGCTGGCGGAGCTGGACGCCGACGGCGATGGCGGCCTGAACCTCGACGAGCTGTCCGCCCTCGCGCCACCGCCTCCGCCCCAGGGCGCCGGCAACGGCGGGGAGCCGTTCGGCCAGTTGGGCAGCGACGGCAGCAGCCAGGACGCGCTGAGCAGCCTGCTCGACGCGGTCGCCCAGCAGCAGACCAAGGCCAAGGAAGAAAACGACTCCGGTCTGATCGCCAGGCTGCTCAAGCACTACCAGGACAACGCCGGCTATCAGGAGAGCGTCGGCACGCGGCTGAGCCTCTCGGCCTGAAGCCTGAAACGAAAAAGGCCCGCACCTCCGGGGAGATGCGGGCCTCGTGCGTGGAGGCTGCCGGCGCTTACTCGGCGTAGGCCTCGTCGTCCTCGTCTTCCAGGGCCGGCTCATCGCCCATGTCGCCGCCAGCCATGCCGCCCAGGCCGGCGCCGGTGGCGAAGGCCATGGCGACGAACTCGTCGACGCTCATCTGCTTGCCGTTGAAGTCGACCTTGTCGTCGGCGTAGTGCAGCGTGGCCACGATGTTGTCGCCTTCGAGCTTGGCCAGCTCGGTGGACAGGGCCATGCCGCTGGCCATCTCGCTCATCATCGACGCCTGCTGGGCGACGGCTTCCTTGTCGGTCTCGCCGCCCAGGGTGGCCTGCAGGCCGACCACGTCGCCGATCATGGCCTTGGACACGGACACCTTGGCGTCCAGCTGGGCGATCAGCTGCTTGGCCAGTTCCGGGGCCGGCAGCTCGAAGGACTCGGGCTTGTCCAGGTCCACGGACAAGCTCAGGCTGCTCTCGCCGTTGGCGGTCTTGAACGCCAGCCGCTCCAGGGCGAGGCCCGGCTTGCCGGCCAGCAGGGTTTCGATACCGGCCAGGAACTGCGCCTGCTGCTCCTCCGGAATGTCCGGCATGCCTTCGCTGGCCTGCTGCAGCTGGCCGGTGCTCTTGATGTAGTCGCTGTACATGGTGAGCAGCGACTGCAGGGCGCCGGTATCGAGGTTCTTGGCGCTCGACACCATTTCCATCCCGCCGATGTCATGGCCCATGTAGCTGACCATGCCGATGTTGTAGGTGGAGCGGGCGGAGAGCTTGCTGTCGGTCTCGCTGGTCTCGTCGAGCTGGCGGACGTCCTTGAGCAGCACCGGCTCACCTTCCGCGAGCCTGATCTCGACGGTCTGCAGCTTCGCCTCATTGCGGCCGACGTAGATGTCGCTGGTGGTCTTGGTGGTCGCGCTGTCCAGGGTCAGGCCCTTGAACTCGAAGCTCAGCGGGCTCTGGTCGGACGGCAGCACGGTGTTGAACTTGAGGCTGTCCATCAGGCCGTTGGCGGCGATTTCCTTGGCCTCGGCGGTGCTGTCAAAGTCGATGTGCAGGCCGCTGAATTCCAGGCTGTTCTGCTCGTCGATCGCCAGCTGCGCCGGGTTCAGGCGCACATTGCCGCCGACCGACTTGTCGTAGCCCAGGCTCACCTGGCCTTCCAGGGGCGAGGCGCCCTTGGTGGCGGCGAACCACTTCTCCAGCGCCGGGCTGGATTCCAGGGCGTAGTTGCTGGTGGCCATGACCGGCATCAGCTTGAAGGACTTGAGCCGCGACAGCGGGAAGGGACCGTGCTCGATGCGGTCGTTGATCACCAGTTCCATCTGCTGCGGCTCTTCGCCGTCGAGGGAACCGTTGAACTTGATGCGGTAGCGGGCGTTGCTGTTGAAGAACGCGCGATCCAGCGAGAGCAGTTCGATGGAAGCGTCCAGCCCGAGCGCCGGCAGGGTCTGGGCCAGTTCGGCGTTGGCCTGCTTGATCGACTCGTCCAGCACGCTGGGCAGCTGGTTGCCGGTGTACCAGGCGCCGACCGTGCCAACGGCGGCGACGGCAACGAGAGTGCCTACTGCGATACCTGCAATCTTCTTCATGGGGCGTATATCCGTTGTGTAGTGTTGGTCTTTCTTCCCTGAACCGCGCGCGGCCTCTGCGGACCCGATCGACACGGCCTGAGGCGGGGCTGCCGCCCTGCTCCGGCTACAGCAGCCGAAAAGTCGCGCAAGGCTATCACCGTGCCGTCATCCCCACCAAGTGGGGTGCACAGGATTCTGCACAGGATGCCAACTAGTCGCCGTCCTTGCGCTCCGCGTCCACGGCGGCCACCCGCGGGGTGCTCGCCACCCAGTCGCCGAGCAGGCTGTAGGCCACGGCCAGCAGGGTCGGACCGAGGAACAGGCCCATGAAACCGAACGCCAGGATGCCGCCGAACACGCCGAGCAGCACCACCACCAGCGGCAGGTTGCCGCCGCGACTGATCAGGTAGGGCTTGAGCACGTTGTCCACGCCGCTGATGACGAAGGTGCCCCAGATGCCGAGGAACACCGCCATGCCGTACTGACCCTGACTGACCAGCCAGGCGGTGGCGGGAATCCACACCAGCGGCGGGCCCATGGGGATCAGGCTGAGGATGAAGGTGAGGATGCCGAGCACCAGGGCACCGGGAATGCCAGCGATGTAGAAGCCGATCAGCGCCAGCAGCGCCTGGGCCGCCGCCGTGCCGATCACGCCGTTGACCACCCGCTGCACGGTGCCGGCGACCAGCTCTAGATAATGGTCGGCGCGGCTGCCGCCGATCAGGCGTTCCAGCAGGCTGTGGGCGAAGGCCGCCATGCGCGGGCCGTCGCGGTAGAAGAAGAACACCAGCACCAGGCTCAGGGCCAGTTCCAGCATACCGCCGCCGATCTGCGCGCTGCGCGCCAGCAGCCAGTTGCCGACCTGGCCCAGGTAGGGCCGCACCGTGGCCAGCAGCGCCACGCCCTCCTCGTCGATCCGTGTCCAGGCGCCTTCCAGGCGCTCGCCGATCAGCGGCAGCCCGACCAGCCAGGCGGGCGGGTCCGGCAGGCCGTCGACCTGGAAGTCCTTGAACAGCTCGGTGGCGTCGCGGATGTGGTCGGCCAGGTTGAAGCCCAGCAGCACCAGCGGCACCGCGACCAGCACCATCCAACCGCCGGTGAGGATGCCCGCCGCGGTCGTCTCGCGGCCGTCAAGCACGCGGGTCAGCAGGCGCATCAGCGGCCAGCTGGCGAACGCCAGCACGGCTGCCCAGAACAGCGCCGAGAAGAATGGCGCGAGTACCCAGGCGCAAGCGCCGAGCAGAGCCAGGAGCAGGATCTGCACCAGCAGACGGTCGTTGTTCAGCATGTTCGGGTTCCCTGGAGCCGGGCGGAAGCGGCCCGGCGCGCGTCGTTCTTCAGCGTAGTTGTTGCAGACGCAATCCTTCGCCCGCCGGGTCACCCGACTGCAGCCGGTTGCCGCGCACGCCACGGCGCTCCAGCTCCACACGCCAGGCCTCGGCGGTGGCACCGGACAGCTCCACGCGCAGCGTGCTGTCCAGGCTCAGGGTACGCCCCAGCAGGTCGCCCCACTGCTCGTCCGGCTCGCCCAGCGGCAGGTTCAGCTCGCCGCTGGTCCTGAGCTGGCGCAGCAGGGTGCCGGCGGTGGGCAACAGCGCGGGCAGCGCGGTGCTGGCGTCCAGCTGCTCCACGTGCAGGTAGGAGCGGCGGTTGCCGCGGGTGATGCCGTACAGGGCGACGAGGCTGTCGTGCTGCGGCTCGGCCAGTTGCAGCAGCAGATAGCTCTGGCGCTCCTCGGGGCCGTACAGCGTGGCGTTACCGAAGATCTGGTTGGCCCACAGGCTGGACGAGCCGCAGTCGCGGCCATCGCACCAGAACAGCAGCTGGGCGCCCTGCTCCAGCAGGTGGCGCCGCGCCGCCTCGAGCGCCTCGCGCGGCGAATGCTCGTCCGGCAGGCGGTAGGTCAGCGCGCGCAGACGGCCCTCGGCGAGCACCTCGGCGGAGGCGCGCAACTGCCCGCTGATGCGGCGCAGGCCGTCCTGCGGGTAGCGTTTCTCCTCGGCGGCGACATCGCGGTAGTCGACGATCTGGGCGCGGGGAAAGCGCGGCACGCTGTCCAGATCCTGGCTGCCGGGCACGTCAGCGGCCAGCAGGGGGGTGCAGAAAAGACTCAGGCAGAAAGCGAAATAACGCATGCGGTTCCTCAGCGTGTGAGCATGCTCTGCGCGGTCTTCACCGCGCGATCATCATCCTTGACCCGCTCCGGTATCAGCAGGCCGCGTTGCACCGCGGGGCGGGCGTCCAGCGCCGCCATCCAGCGCTGCAGGTGTTCCAGGCCCTCGACCGGGACGCCGGCCCAGTCGTGGACACGCACCCAGGGAAAGGTGGCGATGTCGGCGATGCCGTAGTCGCCGGCCAGGTATTCGGCCTCGCCCAGGCGGCGGTCGAGCACCTCGTAGAGGCGGCGGGTCTCGTGCTGGTAGCGGTCGATGGCGCCCTGCAGCTTCTCCGGGAAGTAGCGGAAGAACACGTTGGCCTGGCCCTGCATCGGCCCCACCCCGCCCATCTGGAACATCAGCCACTGGATCGCCAGGGAACGCCCCCTGGGGTCGCTCGGCAGCAGGCGGCCGGTCTTCTCGGCCAGGTAGATGAGGATGGCGCCGGATTCGAACACGGCAAAGCCGTCGTCGACGATGGCCGGGATGCGGCCGTTGGGGTTGATGCGGAGGAACTCGGGAGTCTTCTGCTCCTTCCTGTCGAAGGACAGCGCATGCACCCGATAAGGCAGGCCCAGCTCTTCCAGGGCAATGGACACCTTGTGTCCATTGGGCGTGGCGGCGGTGTACAGATCGATCATGGCAATCTCCGATGCGACCTGCACAGCCTCGGCAGTTGCCGGGGCCGCGTCAAGCGCGGCGGAAGAATGGATTGAAACAGTCTGCAACCTGCCGCGCGCCGGCCTCGTCGTTGAGGTGCAGGTGATGGCCGCCGGGCAGCACGTGGGTTTCGAACGCAGTGGTCTCGACCAGGGCCTTCAGGCGCGGCTCGACGTTCATCTGCCCACCCTCGGCGAGGATCAGGCTGACCGGGCACCGCACGGCTCGGACGAACTGCTCGACATGGGCGAAGGTCAGGCGCATCACCGACGGCAGGGTCAGGCGGATATCGGTGCGCCAGGTGTAGCCGCCCGACACCGGCTCCAGGCCGCGCTGGGCCAGCAGTTCGGCGGCCTCGCGGCTGACCGCGACCACCCCGCGCATGCGCGCTTCCACGGCCCGCTCTGGGTCCGGGTAGACCGGCTTCTGCTTGTCGCGCACCGCCAGGCGCGCACGCAGCGCCTCGCCGAGGCGCCTGGGCGCGCTGTCCGGCTCGGCCGTGTAGGGCACCAAGCCGTCGATCAGCGCCAGGCGCTCGACCCGCTCCGGCACCGCGGCCGCCAGCAGGGTCGAGATGATCCCGCCCAGCGAGTGCCCCAGCAGCGAGAAGCGCTGCCAGCCGAGCTGCTCGGCCACCAGCAGCACGTCCTCCAGGTACTCCCACATGCTGTAGCTGGAGTTGTTGGCGTAGTGGCCGGAATGGCCGTGGCCGGGGAAGTCCAGGGCGACGATGCGCAGCCTGTCCAGCTTCGGCGCCAGGCGGGCGAAGGTCATGGCGTTGTCCAGCCAGCCGTGCAGGGCGATGACGGGAATGCCGTCCTCCGGGCCGAACAGGTGCGCGGCCAGCTCCACGTGCGGCAGGCTGAAACGGGTCTCTTCCACCTTGAAGTTCATGCCGAACGCTCCGCGTCCCGGCCCTGCCAGCGGGCGAACAGGTCGCGCAGCAGATGGGCGGTGTCCTGCGGCCGCTCCAGGGGGAACATGTGGCCGCCGGGCAGGCTCAGGTACTCGCCCTTGGGCACGCGGTTGACCTGGCGAGCGTGGTGCGGCATCACCACCCGGCTGTGCCGGCCGCGGACCACCGCCAGCGGCACGGCGAGCTGCTGCGGGCGGCCCGGCGCGGTGTGCGGCACGCTGCGGTAGATGCTGATCTCGGTGGCCGGGTCGAAGCGCAGGCGCAGCCCCTGCCCTTCCTCGCGCAGGCCGTGGCGCACATAGGCGTCCAGGCACTCGGGGTCGAAGCGGCGGAACAGGGTCTTGCCGGCGAAGTAGCCGCGGGCCTCCTCGAAGTCGCCGAACACCTCGCGGCGGCCGACGGTGCGACCGGCCGGGGTGATCCGGTCGATGAAGCCGAAGCGCTTGGCCGCGCGGATCACCATGCGATCGACGCCGGTCAGCAGCGGCGAGTCGAGCATCGCCACGCCGCGGTACAGGTCCGGGCGGCGCAGCGCGGCATGGTAGTGCAGCACACCGCCGAGGGAATGGCCGACACCCCACACCGGCTCGTCACCCTGCTCCAGGTGCAGGATCAGCTCGTCCACCAGGTTGTTCCAGTTGTCGTCCACCGGGAAGCGCGGGTCATGGCCGTGCTGCTCCAGGTGCCGCACCCGGTAGTCCGGGGCCAGGGCGGAGAAGAGCTTGCCGTAGGTGGCCGAGGGGAAGCCGTTGGCGTGGGCGAAGAAGATGGTCTGGGACATGGCGGGCGCGATACAGGAGGGTTTCCAGGGATTGTCCGGCACGCCCGGGCGGGCGGCAATCGGCAGAAGGTGCCAGATGCGCCAAACAACCGGCGCAGCCCGCCAAAAGGCGAGCCACGCACGGCGCGGGTTCAGGCGGCCTGGGTCGCCGGCTCGCCGCGCAGGCGGTCGAAGATGGCGGCAACCAGCAGGGTCAGCGCCACTGGCAGCAACCAGCCCAGGCCCTCGTCGGCCAGCGGAAGATGGTCAAGGAGCCCTGGCACGAAGGACTTGAAGCCGGCGGCATTGAGTGCGTCGACCAGACCGAACACCAGGGTTACCGCCATGGTGGGCACGAACACCCGGGAGGCTGAACGCCAGATGCCGCCCAGCAGGCTCAGCGTCACCAGCACGATGGCCAGCGGATAGAGGCCGACCAGCACCGGTACCGACACGTGGATCAGCTGGGTCAGGCCCTGGTTGGCCACCAGGAGGCTGAACAGGCCGAAGACCACCACCACGCTGCGATAGGAGAACGGCAACAGCCTGCTGAAGTATTCGCCGCATGCAGTCAACAGGCCGACGGCGGTGGTCAGGCAGGCCAGGGTGATGACTACCGCCAGCAACAGGCTGCCGTAGATGCCGAAAGTATGTTCGACGTAGGTGGTGAGGATCTGCACGCCGTTCTGCGCATCGCCGGCGATCCCCTGGCTAGTGGCCCCGAGATAGAACAGTGCCAGGTAGACCAGTGAAAGGCCGGTGGCCGCGATAAGACCGGCCAGCACCGAATAGCGGGTGACCAGCGAAGCTTCGCTGACGCCACGATCCTTGATCGCCGTGGCGATGACGATGCCGAACACCAGAGCGCCCAAGGTATCCATGGTCAGGTAGCCCTGCAGGAAGCCTTGTACGAGGGGCCTTGCCTGGTAGGCCTCGGCGCTTGGACCGATACCGCCGGCCGGTGCCAGCAGCGCCGCACCACCAAGCACCAGCAGGGAGGCCAGCAGCACGGGCGTGATGAACTTGCCGACGCTGTCCACCAGCCTGCCCGGGTTGAGGGCGAGGAAAAGTACGATGGCGAAATAGGCGGCGCTGTACAGGGCCAGTGGTAGCGGCCCGTTGCCGACCAGGGGCGCCACGCCCATCTCGAAGGATACGGTGGCAGTGCGCGGCGTCGCGAACAGGGGGCCTATCGCCAGGTACACGGCCACGGCCAGCAGGGTGCCGGCCTTGCGACCGAGCGGCGCGGTCAGTTCGTCCATGCCGCCACCGACACGGGCCAGGGCCACTACCGTGAGCAGCGGCAGGCCAACGCCGGTCATGAGGAAGCCGAACGCGGCGTACCAGACATTGCCACCGGCGGCCATGCCAGCGCTGGGCGGGAAGATGATATTGCCGGCGCCCAGGAACAGGGCAAAGGTCATGAAGCCCAGGGCCAGGAGGTCAAGGCTTTTCATACGAGTCATAGCGGGCGGTACCACGAAGCGGAGGTGAGGCGGCACGCCATGGGCTGGCGCCGCGCCGGCACCTTAAAGGATCGGCCGCCCCGGGATCGAGCGGCCCCGGTCGGCCGGTCGGGCGCAGGACAGCGGATGTCGCATATCTGTATTTTTCCTGTTCACCCGGACAGCTTCACACCCGGAACTGCTCGATCAGCCGATTCAGCTGCTCCTCCAGTTGGCGGATGCTGGCGGCCGCGCTGCGGGTCTGCTCCACGGTGGTGAAGGTGTGCACGCTGATGTCGTTGGCGCGCACCATGCCGGCGCCCACCTCTTCCGCCACCTTGGCCTGCTCGCCGGCCGCCGCGGCGATCTGCTGGATGGTCTGGTCGATGTCCGTCACCGCCGCGCGGATCTCGTCCAGCGACTGGCTGGCCTCCTCCGCGCCCTGCCCGGCCAGGCTCACCGCCTGCTGGCTCTCGCCCATCATCTCGATGGACGAGCGGGTGCGTTGCTGCAGGGTCTGGATGATCGTCTGGATTTCCTCGGTGGACTGCTGGGTGCGCTGCGCCAGCGAGCGCACCTCGTCGGCTACCACCGCGAAGCCACGCCCCTGCTCGCCCGCCCGGGCGGCCTCGATGGCGGCGTTGAGCGCCAGCAGGTTGGTCTGCTCGGCGATGGAGCGGATCACCTCCAGCACCGAGCCGATGCGCTCGCTGTCGCCACGCAGCGACTCGATGGCCTCGGCCAGGCGCCCGACCTTGTCGGCCAGAGTGTTCATGCTGCCCAGGTTGCTCTCCACCCGAGCCTGGCCACGCAGGGCGATATCCAGCATCTGCCGCGACAGGCGTTCGCCCTGGTCCGCGCTGCGCGCCATTTCCTGGGCGCTGGCGGCCATCTCGGTCATGGCCGAGGCGGTCTGGCTGCTCTCGTCGCGCTGCCGTTCGACGTCCAGATGCGCCGATTCGGCCGAGGCCTGGAGCTCCCCGGCGGCCCGCTCCAGGGTGTGCGAGGCGCCGGCCACCTCGGCGACGGTCTGGCGGATCTTCTCGACGAAGGTGTTGAAGCTCGCGGCCAGCCGGCCGAGGTCGTCCTGGCCCTGCACCGGCAGACGCCGGGTCAGGTCGCCCTCGCCCTCGGCGATGTCCTTGAGCATGCGGTTCATCCGCCCCAGGGTGCGCACCAGCGCACGGCTGACGCCGACGGCCACCAGCGCGCCGAAGATCAGCGCGGCTACCACCAGCCCCCAGAACAGCCGGTTGACCCGTGCCACCGTATCGTCGGCGGTCTGCGCCGCCTCGCCCATGGAGCCCATGATGCTCCGCTGCAGCTGGCTGGCCAGGTCGGCGATGCGCGGGTCGATGCGATCCATGGCCTGCAGGCTGGCGTTGCGCGCCTCGACCAGTTCGACCACCCTGGCCGCGGCGGCCTTGTACTGCTCCAGGCTCTGCAGGGCGCCGTTGAGCTTGTCCTGGGTGCTCTGGCTGCTGCTGCGGTCGCGCAGCACGGTCATGCTGCTCTGGGCGAAGCCCAGTTCGCGCTGGAAGGCCTTGGCCTGCTCGGCCTGGTTCTCCTGCA
The DNA here is from genome assembly GCF_029837675.1 of Pseudomonas sp. GD04015. Lineage (NCBI taxonomy): Bacteria > Pseudomonadati > Pseudomonadota > Gammaproteobacteria > Pseudomonadales > Pseudomonadaceae > Pseudomonas > Pseudomonas sp. GD04015. The sequence continues at coordinate 49,243 of NZ_JAOEEE010000011.1, forward strand.
GGTACTGGTAGAGGTACTGGCTGCCGAGCAGCAGGTGGCGCATGGCCGCACTGGAATAGAACACGGCATCCAGGTTGAAGTCCTGCTGGGCGTTCTCCAGCACCGAGGTCAGGGCCTTCTCGATGGCCGGACCGTGCTGGCTCAGCTCGCCGGCGACCAGTTGCTGGCGCTGCCGGCTGAGCGGCACCAGCTGTTCGCGGAACAGCCGGCTGTATTCGTCGAGCAGGCTGCCGATCTCGCCCAGCAGACGCCGGCGCTCGGGGTCGTGCAGGCGCTCGGAGGTCTGCGTCTCCAGCGCCTGCAGGCGCTGGTCGAGCTGGGTGAACTGCGCCTCCAGCGCGGCATCGCCGGTGCGCGCGTACTGGCGCACGGCGAGCTGCATGCGGGTCATGCCGTCGCCGAGCTGGGCAATCTGGTCCATGCCCGGCCCCAGGTCACGGGTCACCACCTGCACGCTGCCGGCGATGCTGCGCAGCGACAGGCTGGAGACCACGCCCAGCACCACCAGCAGGGTGCAGAGCACGACGGGGACGATGGCGATCTTGTAGGCGATACGAAGATTGGCGAACCATTGCATGAACGGGCTTCCTGTTCGGGCGGACGACTGCCTTGTCCGGAACCGGCCTGCCCTCCCGGCAGGAACGATATTGCGAGATTGTCACTGACACATGCCTGCTCAAGCAGGTTCTATGCCTACGCAGCTGCGCCGTGCGTGGGGACAGCCTAGTCGACCGGTCAGTTGACTTCTTATCGGCCGCTTGGCGGCGATGCTTGAAGACTAGAAAAGAAAAGGCCACCCGAAGGTGGCCTTTTCTCATACGGTCAGAACACTCAGGCGTTCTTGACTTCCCAGCCAGTCAGCTCGGCCAGGGCCTTGCCGATGTCAGCCAGGGAACGCACGGTCTTCACACCGGCGTCCTGCAGGGCGGCGAACTTCTCGTCCGCAGTGCCCTTGCCGCCGGAGATGATGGCACCGGCATGGCCCATGCGCTTGCCGGGCGGCGCGGTGACACCGGCGATGTAGGACACCACCGGCTTGGTCACGTTGGCCTTGATGTAGGCCGCGGCTTCTTCTTCGGCGCTGCCGCCGATCTCGCCGATCATCACGATGGCTTCGGTCTTCGGGTCTTCCTGGAACAGCTTCAGGATATCGATGAAGTTGGAGCCCGGGATGGGGTCGCCGCCGATGCCCACGCAAGTGGACTGGCCGAAGCCGGCGTCGGTGGTTTGCTTCACAGCTTCATAGGTCAGGGTGCCGGAACGCGACACGATGCCGACCTTGCCCGGCAGGTGGATGTGACCCGGCATGATGCCGATCTTGCACTCGCCGGGAGTGATCACGCCCGGGCAGTTCGGGCCGATCAGGCGCACGCCCAGCTCGTCGCACTTGACCTTGGCTTCCAGCATGTCGATGGTCGGGATGCCTTCGGTGATGCAGACGATCAGCTTGATGCCGCCGAAGGCCGCTTCGAGGATGGAATCCTTGCAGAACGGAGCCGGAACGTAGATCACCGAAGCATCGGCGCCGGTGGCTTCCACGGCTTCCTTGACGGTGTTGAACACCGGCAGGCCGAGGTGGGTGGTGCCGCCCTTGCCCGGGGTCACGCCGCCGACCATCTTGGTGCCGTAGGCGATGGCCTGCTCGGAGTGGAAGGTACCCTGCGAGCCAGTGAAGCCCTGGCAGATGACTTTGGTGTCTTTGTTGATCAGGACGCTCATTACTTGCCCTCCGCGGCTTTGACGACCTGCTGGGCAGCGTCGGTGAGGCTGGTAGCCGCGATGATGTTCAGACCGCTCTCGGCCAGGACCTTGGCACCCAGTTCGGCATTGTTGCCTTCCAGGCGGACCACGACCGGAATCTTCACGCCGACTTCCTTCACGGCGCCGATGATGCCTTCGGCGATCATGTCGCAGCGCACGATGCCGCCGAAGATGTTGACCAGCACGGCCGCGACGTTGCTGTCGGACAGGATGATCTTGAAGGCTTCGGTCACGCGCTCTTTGGTCGCGCCGCCGCCCACGTCGAGGAAGTTGGCCGGCTTGCCGCCGTGCAGGTTGACGATGTCCATGGTGCCCATGGCCAGGCCGGCACCGTTGACCATGCAGCCGATGTTGCCTTCCAGCGCGACGTAGTTCAGCTCCCACTTCTGCGCATGGGCTTCACGGGCGTCGTCCTGGGACGGGTCGTGCATGGCGCGCAGCTTGGGCTGACGGTACATGGCGTTGGAGTCGATGTTGATCTTGGCGTCCAGGCAGTGCAGGTTGCCGTCCTTCTTGATCACCAGCGGGTTCACTTCCAGCAGGGCCAGGTCGTAGTCCTGGAACAGCTTGGCCAGGCCGACGAAGATGTGGGTGAACTGCTTGATCTGGTCGCCTTGCAGGCCCAGCTGGAAAGCCAGCTCGCGGCCCTGGTACGGCTGAGCACCGACCAGCGGGTCGATGGTGGCCTTGAGAATCTTCTCGGGCGTCTCATGGGCGACTTTCTCGATGTCCACGCCACCCTCGGTGGAGGCCATGAACACGATGCGACGGCTGGAACGGTCGACGACGGCGCCGAGGTACAGCTCCTTGTCGATGTCGGTGCACGACTCGACCAGGATCTTGCTGACCGGCTGGCCGTTGGCGTCCGTCTGGTAGGTCACCAGGCGCTTGCCCAGCCAGTTGGCGGCGAACGCCTTGGCATCTTCCTTGTTCTTGACCAGCTTGACGCCGCCCGCTTTACCGCGGCCACCGGCGTGCACCTGGGCTTTGACGACCCACTCGCTGCCACCGATCTTTTCGCAGGCCGCAGCCGCTTCTTCCGGGGTGTCGACGGCATAGCCGGTGGAAACCGGCAGGCCGTATTCAGCGAACAGCTGCTTACCCTGATACTCGTGAAGATTCATGCTTATCTACCGTTCTTCGTTTAGGTATTGCGCATTTCGGCGCTGCGCTCTCGGGCGCCGCGCCACCTGTGACTGCTCTGACTAGCAGTCCGACGGACATTCCTGCGACTGGCTCTCGCGAACCGCCACGGGCCGCCCGCCGTGGTTGTTCTGCAAACCGGCGCCTCGCCTGGCGAGGCGCCGCACGCATCAACGCTTCTTGCGATTGGCGATGTGGATGGCGTGGCCATTCACCGCCAGGGCCGCTTCATGCAGCGCCTCGGACAAGGTCGGGTGCGAGAACACCATCATGCCCAGGTCTTCGGCACTGGTGCCGAATTCCATGCCGATGGCGCCCTGCTGGACCAGCTCGGCCGCGCTCGGGCCGATCACGTGAACGCCCAGCACACGGTCGGTCTTGGCGTCGGCGATGACCTTGACCAGGCCGGCGGTGTCGTTGGCGGCCATGGCGCGGCCGCTGGCGGCGAACGGGAAGGTGCCGACGTTGATCTCGACGCCCTCGGCCTTGAGCTGCTGCTCGGTCTTGCCGACCCAGGCGATTTCCGGATGGGTGTAGATCACCGACGGGATCAGGTCGTAGTTCATCTGCGCCTTGTGGCCCTTGATGCGCTCGGCGACCATCACGCCCTCTTCCGAGGCCTTGTGGGCGAGCATCGCGCCGCGCACCACGTCACCGATGGCGTAGACGCCCGGCACGGTGGTCTCACACTGGTCGTTAACGAAGATGAAGCCGCGCTCGTCCAGGGTCACGCCACTGTCGGCGGCCAGCAGGTCGGTGGTCACCGGGCGACGGCCGACGGCGACGATCAGCTTGTCGAAGGTCAGCTTCTGCTCGCCGGTGGCGTCGCTGAAGGTCACGGTGACCTGCTTCTTCTTCACTTCGCTGCCGGTGACACGGGCGCCCAGGCGGATGTCCAGGCCCTGCTTGCCGAGGATCTTCAGGGCTTCCTTGGAGATCTGCTCGTCGGCGGCGGCGAGGAACTTGTCCATGGCCTCCAGCACGGTCACTTCGGCGCCCAGGCGGGCCCACACCGAGCCCAGCTCCAGGCCGATGACGCCGGCGCCGATCACGCCCAGCTTCTTCGGCACGGCCTGGAATTCCAGGGCGCCAGTGGAATCGACGATCACGTCCTGGTCGACCGGGGCCGGCGGGATGTCGACCGGGCGGGAACCGGAGGCGAGGATCACGTTCTCGGCCTCGACGATCTGGGTCTTGCCGTCCAGGCCGGTGACTTCGACCTTCTTGCCGGCCAGCAGCTTGCCGTGGCCTTCCAGCAGGGTGACGCCGTTGGACTTGAACAGGCCGGCGACGCCGCCGGTCAGGTTCTTGATGATGCCGTTCTTGCGCGCGACCATCTGCGGTACGTCGATGGTGACGCCCTTGGCCTCGATGCCATGGATTTTGAAGCCTTCGTGGGCCTCATGGTACTTGTAGGAGCTGTCCAGCAGCGCCTTGGACGGAATGCAGCCGACGTTCAGGCAGGTACCGCCGAGGGCGACCTTGCCATCCTTGTCCTGGTACTTCTCGATGCAGGCGGTCTTCAGACCGAGCTGCGCGGCCTTGATGGCGGCCACGTAGCCCCCCGGGCCCGCGCCAATCACTACCACGTCGAATTTCTGGGTCATAACTCATTCCTTCTCGAATAAAACCGGATGGCCCCTTGTGGGGGCCACCGCGTTGCCGGCCGTGGATCAGATGTCCAGCAGCAGGCGAGCCGGGTCTTCCAGCAGATTCTTGATGGTGACCAGGAAGCTGACCGCCTCCTTGCCGTCGATCAGACGGTGATCGTAGGACAGCGCCAGGTACATCATCGGGCGGATGACGACCTGGCCATTGATGGCCACCGGGCGCTGGATGATGTTGTGCATGCCCAGGATGGCGGCCTGCGGCGGGTTGACGATCGGGGTCGACATCATCGAGCCGAAGGTGCCGCCGTTGGTGATGGTGAAGGTGCCACCGGTCATTTCCTCGATCGACAGCTTGCCGTCGCGGGCCTTCTTGCCGAAGGTGGCGATGCCGTTCTCGACTTCGGCCAGGCTCATCAGCTCGGCGTTGCGCAGCACCGGTACCACCAGGCCACGGTCGCTGGACACGGCCACGCCGATGTCCTGGTAGCCGTGGTAGACGATGTCGTTGCCGTCGATCGAGGCGTTGACCGCCGGGAAGCGCTTCAGCGCCTCGACGGCAGCCTTGACGAAGAAGGACATGAAGCCCAGGCGCACGCCGTTGTGGGTCTTCTCGAACAGGTCCTTGTACTTCGAACGCAGGGCCATGACTTCATGCATGTCGACTTCGTTGAAGGTGGTCAGCATGGCCATGGTGGACTGCGCCTCGACCAGGCGCTCGGCGACCTTGGCGCGCAGGCGGGTCATCGGCACGCGCTTCTCGACGCGGTCGCCCGCGGCGAACACCGGAGCCTCGGCAGCCGGAGCGGCCGGCTTGGCCGCCGCCGGAGCAGCCGGAGCGGACTTCTTGGCGGCGACGGCGGCGACAGCGTCTTCCTTGGTCACGCGACCGCCCTTGCCGGTACCGGTGATGGAGTTCGGGTCGATACCGCCCTCTTCGGCGATCTTGCGCGCGGCCGGCGACAGGATGGCGTCGTCAGCGGCGCCAGCGGCCGGGGCGGCAGCGGGCTGTGCGGCGGGCGCCGGAGCGGCGGCGGCAGGCGCGGCAGCAGCGGCCGCACCACCTTCGCTCAGTTTGCCCAGCAGCTCGTTGGAGAGGACAGTATCGCCTTCGTTCTTGATGATCTCGGCCAGCACACCGTCAGCCTCGGCCAGAACTTCGATCACCACCTTGTCGGTTTCGATGTCGACGATCAGCTCATCGCGCTTGACCGCATCGCCCGGCTTCTTGTGCCAGGTGGCCACGGTGCCGTCGGCAACCGATTCCGGGAAGGTTGGGGCTTTGATCTCGATAGCCATTATGTGCGTTTCCTTAAATTCGGTTCTTGCCAGGGGGCGGCACCCGCAGCCCCCTGGGTGAAGGCGTTAAACAGTAAAGGCGTCCTGCAGCAGTTTTTCCTGCTGCTCGGCGTGCATCGAGGCGTAACCACAGGCCGGCGCAGCCGAGGCATCGCGGCCGGCGTACTGCAGGAACAGGTCCTTCTTGTGCGCGGTGGCGACACGGCGCATGTGGTGCTGGCTGCAGTACCAGGCGCCCTGGTTCATCGGCTCTTCCTGACACCAGACGATGTGCTTGAGGTTCTTGTACGGCGCCAGCGCCTCGGTCAGGTCCTCTTCCGGGAACGGATAGAGCTGCTCGATGCGCACGATGGCGATGTCCTCGCGACCCTCTGCACGGCGCTTGGCCAGCAGGTCGTAGTACACCTTGCCGCTGCACAGCACGACACGTTCGACCTTCTTCGGCTCGATCGGATCGATCTCGCCGATGACAGTCTGGAACGAGCCTTCGGCCAGTTCTTCCAGGGTCGAGATGGCCAGCGGGTGGCGCAGCAGCGACTTCGGCGTCAGCACCACCAGCGGCTTGCGCAGCGGGCGGATCACCTGGCGGCGCAGCATGTGGTAGACCTGCGCCGGGGTGGTCGGCACGCAGACCTGCATGTTGTGCTCGGCGCACAGCTGCAGGTAGCGCTCCAGGCGCGCGGAGCTGTGCTCCGGGCCCTGCCCCTCGTAGCCGTGCGGCAGCAGCATGGTCAGGCCGCACAGGCGACCCCACTTGTGCTCGCCGCTGGAGATGAACTGGTCGAACACCACCTGGGCACCGTTGGCGAAGTCGCCGAACTGCGCTTCCCAGATCACCAGCGCGTTGGGCATGGTGGTGGCGTAGCCGTATTCGAACGCCAGCACGGCCTCTTCCGAGAGGAAGGAGTCGTACAGCTGGAACCTCGGCTGGCCCTCGTAGAGATGCTGCAGCGGCAGGTAGGTGCTGGCGTCCTTCTGGTTGTGCAGCGCCGCGTGGCGGTGCGAGAAGGTGCCGCGACCCACGTCCTGGCCGGTCATGCGCACCGGATGGCCTTCGAACAGCAGAGTGGCGTAGGCCAGGTTCTCGGCGTAGCCCCAGTTGATCGGCATGCCGCCGGCGGTCATCTTGGCGCGGTCTTCCAGCACCTTGGCGACCTGGCGCTGGAGGACGAAGCCTTCCGGGATTTCCAGCAGCTTGCCGGCCAGGTCCTGCAGGGTCTTCAGGTCGAAGCGGGTGTCGTGGCGCGCGGTCCAGGCGTGGCCCAGGTACGGCTTCCAGTCGACGAACAGCTCCTTGTTCGGCTCCTTGACCAGGCTCTTGACCACGTGCTGGCCGTTGTCCAGCGCGTTGCGGTACTCGTCGATCTTGGTCTGGATGCGCTCGTCGTCGAGGCGACCGGACTGCGTCAGGCTTTCCGCGTACAGCTCGCGGGTGGTGCGCTGCTTGGCGATCTGCTGGTACATCAGCGGCTGGGTGCCGCTCGGCTCGTCGGCCTCGTTGTGGCCGCGACGGCGGTAGCAGACCAGATCGATGACCACGTCGCGCTTGAACTGCATGCGGTAGTCGACGGCCAGCTGGGTGACGAACAGCACCGCCTCCGGATCGTCGCCGTTCACGTGCAGGATCGGCGCCTGGATCATCTTCGCCACGTCGGTGGCGTACTCGGTGGAGCGCGAGTCGTCGGCACGGCTGGTGGTGAAGCCGACCTGGTTGTTGATCACGATGTGGATGGTGCCGCCGGTCTTGTAGGCACGGGTCTGCGACATCTGGAAGGTTTCCATGACCACGCCCTGACCGGCGAAGGCCGCATCGCCGTGGATGGAAATCGGCAGCACCTTGTCGCCGCTCGCGTCGTTGCGACGGTCCTGGCGGGCGCGCACCGAACCCTCGACCACCGGAGAGACGATCTCCAGGTGCGAAGGGTTAAAGGCCAGCGCCAGGTGCACTTCGCCGCCCGAAGTCATGACGTTGGAGGAGAAGCCCTGGTGGTACTTCACGTCACCGGAGGACAGGCCTTCGACCTGCTTGCCTTCGAACTCGTCGAACAGGTCGCGCGGGTTCTTGCCGAAGGTGTTGACCAGCACGTTCAGACGGCCGCGGTGGGCCATGCCGATGACGATTTCCTGGGTGCCGTAGGAGCCGCAGCGCTGGATGATCTCGTCCAGCAGCGGGATCAGGCTCTCGCCGCCTTCCAGGCCGAAACGCTTGGTGCCCGGGTACTTGGTGCCCAGGTATTTTTCCAGGCCTTCGGCGGCGGTCAGGCGCTCGAGCAGGTGGCCCTGTACCTCGACCGAATAGGCCGGGCGGCCGCGCACGCTTTCCAGGCGCTGCTGGAACCACTTGCGCTGCTCGGAATCGACGATGTGGGTGAACTCGGCGCCGATGGTGCGACAATATGTCTGCTGCAGCGCCTCGTGGATTTCTCGTAGAGTCGCCTCCTCCTTGCCGATGTAAAGCTCACCGGTGCGGAAGGTGGTGTCGAGGTCGGCGTCGGTCAGCCCATAGTGGTTGACCGCCAGATCGGCCGGCGCAGGACGCTGCCACAACCCCAGCGGGTCGAGCGTCGAGGCCTGGTGGCCGCGCATGCGGTATGCCTGGATCAGGCGCAGAACCTCCACCTGCTTCTTCTCGTGCTCGCTGCTGACGCTTCCGGCGGAAACCGGCTGGGCGCGGCGCTGGTTCTTGGCCAGCAGCACGAAATGATCGCGGACGGTGGAGTGCGAAACGTCGGTGGCGGCGTCGCCGTCGGCCGGCAGCTTCTGGAAGTAGGTGCGCCACTCTTCGGGCACAGCGTTGGGATCGTGCAGGTAGAGCTCATAGAGCTCTTCCACGTAGGCCGCGTTGCCACCGGATAGGTGGGCGCTGTCCCACATGCGCTGCATCACGCTTTCTTGCATGCTTGGTCACCCTCGGTAAGGGGACACCACCGGCGTAGAAGCCGTAGCTGGGCCATTCGAAGTCCTGAAGCAGCGACCTGGTAAGCCACTACGGATCCCGCAGATAGTCCGGGTACCAGCCCGGATGCCCCTGCTGGTCGTCATTTTTCTTTCAAAATAAGAACCCTGGCTTTGTGAGCTGGGGCTCTGGCTTTACTGCGCCGGCGAATCGCTCCGCCGACGCAGGTGCAACGTGAAACGGTGTATCAGGTACCGCTCTGCAGCAGCATGTTACGTACGTGACCGATGGCCTTGGTCGGGTTCAGACCCTTGGGGCACACGTTGACGCAGTTCATGATGCCGCGGCAGCGGAACACGCTGAACGGGTCATCCAGGGACGCCAGACGCTCGGCGGTCTTGGTGTCGCGGCTGTCGGCCAGGAAGCGATAGGCCTGCAGCAACGCAGCGGGACCGAGGAACTTGTCCGGGTTCCACCAGAAGGACGGGCAGCTGGTGGAGCAGCACGCGCACAGGATGCACTCGTACAGACCGTCCAGCTTCTCGCGCTCTTCCGGCGACTGCAGACGCTCGATGGCCGGCGACGGCGTATCGTTCTGCAGGTAAGGCTGCACCTTCTCGTACTGCTTGTAGAAGATGCTCATATCGACGACTAGGTCACGAATGACCGGCAGACCCGGCAGCGGGCGGATGACCAGCTTGTTGCCCTTCACCACGGTGGAGATCGGGGTGATGCAGGCCAGGCCATTCTTGCCGCTGATGTTCATGCCGTCGGAACCGCAGACGCCTTCGCGGCAGGAGCGACGGTAGGAGAAGCCCTCGTCCTGCTCCTTGATCAGGGCCAGCACGTCGAGAACCATCAGGTCCTTGCCGTCGATCTGCACCTGGAAGTCCTGCATGAACGGCGAGGAATCCTTTTCCGGGTTGTAGCGATAAACGCTGACTTGCAAAGTGTTACCAAGAGACATGGTGGCCACCCTTAATAAGTACGTACTTTGGGTTCGAACGCCGGAACGGTCTTCGGCGCGAAGTTGACGGCGCGCTTGGAGACGCGCTTCTCACCCGGGAAGTACAGGGAGTGGCACAGCCAGTTGGTATCGTCGCGATCCTCGTAGTCCTCGCGGGCATGGGCGCCACGGGATTCGGTACGGGTGTCGGCGGCGATGGCGGTGGCTTCGGCCACTTCCAGCAGGTTCTGCAGCTCCAGCGCTTCGATGCGCGCGGTGTTGAAGGCCTGGCTCTTGTCGGCGATCTTGACGTTGGCGATGCGCTCGCGCAGCTCGGACAGCTGGGCAATACCCTTCTTCATGTATTCGCCGGTACGGAATACGCCGAAGTAGTTCTGCATGCAGGCCTGCAGCTCTTTACGCAGCGGAGCCACGTCTTCGCCGCTGCTGCGCTCGTTGACGCCGGACAGGCGCTTGAGCGACTGCTCAATGTCGGTTTCGCTGGCACCACGGACTTCCACGCCTTCCTTCAGCGCTTTTTCCAGGTGCAGACCCGCGGCCCGACCGAACACCACCAGGTCGAGCAGCGAGTTGCCGCCCAGGCGGTTGGCGCCGTGTACCGATACGCAGGCGACTTCGCCCACGGCGAACAGGCCTTCGATGATCCTGTCGTTGCCGTTGGCGTCCTGGGTGATGGCCTGGCCATGGATGTTGGTGGCAACGCCGCCCATCATGTAGTGGCAGGTCGGGATCACCGGAACCGGAGCGAGCACCGGGTCGACGTGGGCGAAGGTCTTGGACAGTTCGCAGATGCCCGGTAGGCGGCTGTGCAGCACTTCCTCGCCGAGGTGGTCGAGCTTCAGCAGCACGTGGTCCTTGTCCGGGCCACAGCCGTTGCCGGCGATCACTTCCTTGACCATGGAGCGGGCGACCACGTCGCGACCGGCCAGGTCCTTGGCGTTCGGAGCATAGCGCTCCATGAAGCGCTCGCCGTGGGCGTTGATCAGGTAGCCACCCTCACCGCGGCAACCCTCGGTGACCAGTACACCGGCGCCGGCGATGCCGGTCGGGTGGAACTGCCACATCTCGATGTCCTGCACCGGCACGCCGGCACGCAGGGCCATGCCCACGCCATCACCGGTGTTGATCAGGGCGTTGGTGGTCGAGGAATAGATGCGACCGGCACCGCCGGTAGCCAGAACCACGGCCTTGGAGCGGATGTAGACGGTCTCGCCGGTCTCGATGCAGATGGCGATGACACCGACCACCGCGCCGTCCTGGTTCTTCACCAGGTCCACGGCGTACCACTCGTTGAGGAACGAGGTACCGGCCTTCAGGTTGGCCTGGTACAGGGTGTGCAGCAGGGCGTGACCGGTACGGTCGGCCGCGGCGCAGGTACGGGCAGCCTGGACGGACGGATTGTCCGGGCCCTTGGACTGACCACCGAACGGACGCTGGTAGATGCGGCCCTGCTCGGTACGGGAGAACGGCAGGCCCATGTGCTCAAGCTCGAACACGGCCTCCGGGCCGACGGAGCACATGTATTCGATCGCGTCCTGGTCACCGATGTAGTCGGAGCCCTTGACGGTGTCGTACATGTGCCAGCGCCAATCGTCGTTCGGGTCGGCCGAGGCGATGGCGCAGGTGATGCCGCCCTGGGCGGATACGGTGTGCGAACGGGTCGGGAAGACCTTGGTCACGACGGCGGTCTTGTGGCCGCCCTGTGCCAGTTGCAGTGCGGCACGCATGCCCGCACCACCGCCACCGACGATGATGGCGTCATAAGGAAGAGTACGAATGCTAGACATGGATCAGAAACCCCACAGGATCTGCACACCCCAGACGAACACGACGAACTGGAGCACGCCGCAAACCGCCTGGACGAGAAAACGCACACCGGTCGCCCAGCGGCCGATGGCCATGGGCGTCAGGTAATCGGTGGTGATGGTCCACATACCGACCCAGGCGTGCACGATGAGCGCGACCAGAGCCAGCAGGCTGAAGATGCGCATCGCAGTGTGGGAGAACAGACCATGCCAGTCGGCGTAGGTGAGGCCCGGATGAGCCACCACGAATCCGATCAGGAACAGGAAATAAGCCGCGAGAACGACCGCAGAGACACGCTGGACCATCCAGTCATAGAGGCCCGAGCGCGAGAAGTTGGTTACGTTGGTTACCATACCCAGACCCCCGCCAGAACGATGATCACAACCGATACGGCGATGACGATCTTCGAGCCCAGCTTGCCGCCTTCCAGCGACTCGCCGACACCCAAGTCCATGATCAGGTGGCGTACACCGGCCACCAGGTGGTACAGCAGGGCGGACAGCAGGCCCCAGATGATCAGCTTGGCCAGCGGGCTGGCGAGACACGCCTGAACTTCTGCAAAGCCTTCCTCGGACGCCAGGGATTTGTCGAGTGCGAACAGCACGATGACGATACCCAGGAAGAGGATGACACCGGAAACACGGTGCAGAATGGACGTATAAGCTGTGATCGGGAGTTTGATTGTCCTGAGATCTAGGTTTACAGGTCGTTGGCTATTCACGGCTTTTTTCACACTAGAGGCCCCTAACAAGCAGGGCAAGTTGTCGGGAAGTGCACTGGTCAGGTACCCCTCACCAAGGGAGTGCCAGCCGTCTAATTGTAGGCCTTTAAGCCCCTGACGGCCGGGCGCAGAGTATAGACAGTTAGGTAACTAATGACAACGTAATGGCCCACCCCAAAAAGCGGATTGCGCGCCCTCGACAAATCACGTATTAGGCCCCTCCCCGCGCCCTGAAAAAGGGCTGAAACCCGTCTGCCGCGTGGGTTCTGGTAAATTGACTTTCAGATTTATGTCTCTATAGTGTCCCGGGCCCTGCGTGGGGGGCTTCTGATGATTTCAAGCATAAACAGGAGGCCGACATGGCTGACAAAAAAGCGCAGTTGATCATCGAGGGCAGTGCCCCCGTAGAGCTGCCCGTATTGACCGGCACCGTAGGTCCCGATGTTGTCGATGTGAGGGGCCTGACCGCGACGGGTCGCTTCACCTTTGATCCTGGCTTCATGTCCACCGCCTCCTGCGAGTCGCAGATCACCTATATCGACGGCGACGCCGGCGTCCTGCTGCACCGAGGCTACCCCATCGAGCAACTGGCCGAGAAGTCCGACTACCTGGAAACCTGCTACCTGCTGCTGAACGGCGAACTGCCGACCGCGGAGCAGAAGGCCAAGTTCGTCAGCATCATCAAGAACCACACCATGGTTCACGAGCAGTTGAAGAGCTTCTTCAACGGCTTCCGCCGCGATGCCCACCCGATGGCCATCATGTGCGGCGTGGTCGGCGCCCTCTCCGCCTTCTACCACGACTCCCTGGACATCAATAATCCGCATCACCGCGAAGTCTCGGCCATGCGCCTGATCGCCAAGATGCCGACCATCGCGGCCATGACCTACAAGTACTCCATGGGTCAGCCAATGATGTATCCGCGCAACGACCTGAACTACGCGGAAAACTTCCTGCACATGATGTTCAACACCCCGTGCGAGATCAAACCGATCAGCCCGGTACTGGCCAAGGCGATGGACCGCATCTTCGTCCTCCACGCTGACCATGAGCAGAACGCCTCCACTTCCACCGTGCGTCTGGCCGGTTCCTCCGGCGCCAACCCGTTCGCCTGTATCGCCGCCGGCATCGCCGCCCTCTGGGGCCCGGCCCACGGCGGTGCGAACGAAGCCGTGCTGACCATGCTGGACGAGATCGGCAGCGTCGAGAACATCGATACCTTCATCGCCAAGGCCAAGGACAAGAACGACCCGTTCAAGCTGATGGGCTTCGGTCACCGCGTGTACAAGAACCGCGACCCGCGTGCCACCGTGATGAAGAAGACCTGCGACGAAGTCCTGGGCGAACTGGGCATCACCAACGACCCGCAGCTGGAACTGGCCATGCGCCTGGAAGAGATCGCCCTGACCGATCCGTACTTCAAGGAACGCAACCTGTACCCGAACGTAGACTTCTACTCGGGTATCATCCTCAAGGCCATCGGCATCCCGACCAGCATGTTCACCGTGATCTTCGCCCTGTCGCGTACCGTTGGCTGGATCTCGCACTGGAAGGAAATGCTCTCCAGCCCGTACAAGATCGGCCGTCCGCGCCAGCTGTACACCGGCCACACCCAGCGCGACTACATCAAGCTGGAAGACCGCAAGTAAGTTCTGCGGGTAAAGAAAAAGGCTGCCAAATGGCAGCCTTTTTTCATTCTGGTCTCAGCGTTTCTCGGCCAGTTCGCGCAACCCCTTCAGGGTATTGAAGGGCGCATCCACCACAAAGCTGTTCGCCAGCCAGGACGGCACGCTGCCGCCCGGCTCGGTATGCACCTGGTAGGTCACCTCGACCTTGCCCTCGCCCTTCGGCTCCAGGCGCCAGTAACCCTGCAGGCTGGCGACCCGGGTGTAGTCCTTGTCCAGCGGAAGGTACTGCGGCTGGCCGTCCATCCTGCGGGTCAGGATGCCGTCGGCGCCCTGCTCCGAGACCACGTGGAGGATCGAGTCGCGGGCATCCACCGGCCAGGGCATCTTGAAGCGGGTATGGACCCAGCTCTCCATGCCCTCGTGCTTGAGCAGGCTCTGTTCGGCGCAGGCGTGAATCCAGGCGCACGAGCCCTTCACGTCCTCCTGCAGCTTGCGCAGGGTGTCCACGTCGCTGGCGATGGTGGTCACGCCGCGGTAGGCCTTGTACTTGGAGCCCGGCACCTCGCTCAGGTAGACCTGGATGCCATCCTCGTCCTTCGCCAGTTTCCAGTCCTCGGCGTGGGCCAGGCCAGCCGCCAGCAGGCTGAGGCCACAGACGGCGGCCACTCGACTCAATGCGATCATCGTTGCTCCTTGGGATGTGGGCCCGCCGGCAGCACCGCCGGGCCTGGGGTTCGACTCGCTCAGGCGGTGACTTGTTCCAGCCAGCCGAGCAGGCGGATCGCCTCGTCGCGGCTGCCGCCACAGACATAGTCGGCAGCGGCGAACGCCGAGCACACGGCAGGCCGGTCGGGGCGGCCGAAGATGCCGCAGAGGAATTCGGCGGTGAGGTGCAGGCAGCGCTCGCCCGCGGCCTTGCCGTCGGGCATGCCGGGAATCGGGGAACTGATGGAAGGCGCGATGCAGCAGGCACCGCAGCCGGCACGACACTCCATGAAGACCTCTCATGCGCTGGGCGGCGGCGATCTTAACGCCTGCGCGCCCGGCCTTCCATCACCTGATGTCGCGCAGCTTCTCCAGGCTGGCCGCCAGCGCGGCGCCCTCGGGATAGAACACCGCTGGCTGGCCCAAGGGCACTGGCACCTTCACCGGCTCGCCGGCACGGGCCCGCAGCGTCCTGCCCGACCACAGGTGCACCCAGTTACCGGCCGGCAGCAGCACCTCCAGTTCGCTCACCCCAGGCTCCAGCACCGGCGCCACCAGCAATTGGTCGCCGAGCAGGAAGCTGCGCGGCAGCGCCTGCTGTCCGGCCGGATCGTCCGGATAGTGCAGCCACAGCGGCCGCATCAGCGGCATGCCGCTGCGCGCGGCCTCCTCCATCAGTTGCCGGCGATAGGGCGCCAACGCGGCGAAGATCTTCGCGCAGCGGGCGAACCGGGCCAGCAGCTCGGGCGAGCTGTAGACCTGCCGGTTGGCGTCCGGCCGGTTGCCTTCGTGGCTGCGCAGCAGGCTGGTGAAGGCGGAGAACTCCATCCAACGCGACAGCAGCTCATCGTCACGGTGGTAGTCCTTCAGCGGGTGGCTGATGGTAGTGTAGCCGCCGGTGTCGCTGTGGTTGAGGGCGAAGCCGGACAGGCCGCCGGAGAGCATGCCCAGCAGCGCGCTGTGCAGGCCGTCGTGGGCATCCCAGGTGACCAGCTGGTCGCCGGCCCACAGGCTGGTGGTCAGCCCCGGGCTGCGGCTGAAGGCCGAGCGCATGAAGAAGAACAGCTCGCCCTGCCCGCCCGCTTCCTCCAGCAGCTCGCGGTTGAGCCGCGCCCACTCCTCGGGATAGCGGTTGTGCGCCAGCGCCGCCGGTTCGCCGCTGGCCAGCCGCGCCTCGTAGGGCAGCGCCTCGCCGAAGTCGGCCATCCAGCCGGAGAAGCCCCGGGCCAGCATTTCCTCGCGCAGCACCCGCTTGAGCCACTGGCGCGCCTCGGGGTTGCTCAGGTCGAGCATGCCGGCGCTGAAGCTGGTGTTGAGCAGCGACAGCGGCTGGCCGGTTGCGTCGCGCAGCAGGTAGCCACGCTCGCGCGCCTCGGCGTACAGGTTGCGGGCGGCGCCGGGCTGTTCGGCCATGTCCACCAGGAAGGGATTCACATAGGCCAGGCTGCGCACACCACGGGACTGCAGCTCGCCGTTGAGCGCCGCCCAGCCCGGGTAGTGCCGCTCGTCCAGGCTCCAGTTCCACCACAGCTGCTTGCCGAAGCTGGTGCTGCGCTGGCCGACCCAGTCCTGCAGCCAGACACCGGCCAGCGGCACACCGGCCTCGTCCAGCTGGCGCAGGATGCCACGCACCCGCTCGGTGCCGCCCTGCAGCCCGACGATGGCGCCACGCTGGGTCCAATCCGGCAGCGGCGGCATGCGCCCGACCACCGCGGTGTGCTGGGCGATCTGCCCGGGTGCGTCCGCCGCCGTATAGATGCGCGCGGCCAGGCGTCCCTCGTGCACTTCGAGCTGTACCCGGTGCGCGTCGCGCAGGTCGAACACCTGATAGGCACCCGACTCGCTGAAGAAGCTGCGCCCCGCGCTGCTCAGATAGTGCGGCACCGGCGCGTAGGTGGTCCACCAGTCGCCGCCGGCGCGGGCGGTCAGGTTGGCGGCGGTGGTGATGGGCTCCAGGCCGCGCCCGACGCCCTGCTCTTGCACCAGGATCGGCACCCGCCGGCCGGCCAGGTCGAAGGTGCTGAACTGTTCGCCGAAGCCGTGGAAACGCTCGTCGGGCTCGCGCCGCCAGTCGAGGTAGAGGCGGTTGAGGCGCTCGTCGTCCAGCGCCACGGCCAGGCGCACGCCGCGCTCGCCATCGTCTTCGAGGATCAGCGCATAGCCGCTTTCGCTGCCGTCGGCGCAACCCAAGACGCCGCGCAGCAGCAGACGCCCGTCGCGCGGCTCGATGGCGTCCAGGCGCTGCCGCTGGCAGAGCAGTTCGCGCCGCTCCTCGACGAACATGGCGCCGCGATGCTCCTCCACCTCCTCATGGCCGCGCCCGGCGGCCAGGAAGCCGCCGTCGGTGGCCCACAGCACGCGCTGGCCCGCGAGCAGCCGCAGGCTCCGGCCATCCCACTCCAGGCGATTGGCGCCCAGGGCGAACTGGCGCGCCGAATCCAGGGCCGGCGCCACTTCCAGCTCGGCCCGGATGGCGCGCTGCTGCCAGGCCTGCCAACCGCTCCAGGCCGCGAATGCCGCGACACCCGCCAGCCCCAGCAGCATTCCACCGCGAATCCACCTGACCACGCCCTTCCCCCCCGAATGAATTGATCGGCGGCCGGGACTTGGCCGGCCGCTCGCAGCTCTTTAGGCTTGCGGCTTTTCCTTGCGCGAGAACACCGCCATGCCGGTCTGGATGCAAACCGCCGCCCTGCTCACCCTGTCCAACATCTTCATGACCTTCGCCTGGTACGGCCACCTGAAGACCATGAACAGCAAGCCGTGGCTGGTCGCGGCGCTGGTCAGCTGGGGCATCGCGCTGTTCGAGTACCTGATCATGGTGCCGGCCAACCGCATCGGTTACACCGAGCTGTCGGTCGGCCAGCTGAAGATCATGCAGGAGGTCATCACCCTGGCGGTGTTCGTCCCGTTCAGCGTCTACGTGATGCAGCAGCCGCTGAAACTGGACTACCTGTGGGCGGGCCTGTGCCTGCTCGGCGCGGTGTACTTTATCTTCCGCACCTGAGGCCGCCGCGACCGAGCGCGTCGGAACGGGCGTCGAATGGCGCCAACGGGCCCGCCCGGCGCCGGGCGGGCGATTGGCTCAGGGGCGCTGCTTGAGGCGGGCGATCAGGCTGGAGGTATCCCAGCGGCCGCCGCCCATGGCCTGCACGTCGGAATAGAACTGGTCGACCAGCGCCGTCACCGGCAGCTGCGCGCCGTTGCGGCGGGCTTCTTCCAGCAGGATCGACAGGTCCTTGCGCATCCAGTCCACGGCGAAGCCGAAGTCGAACTTGCCGTCCAGCATGGTCTGGTGACGGTTCTCCAGCTGCCAGGACTGGGCCGCGCCCTTGCTGATCACCTCCATCGCCGCGTGGCCGTCCAGGCCGGCGCACTGGGCGAAGTGCAGCGCCTCGGCCAGGCCCTGGACCAGGCCGCCGATGCAGATCTGGTTGACCATCTTGGTCAGCTGGCCGCTGCCCACCGGGCCCATCAGCTTGACCATCTTGGCGTAGGCGTCGATCACCGGCTCGGCGCGCTTGTAGAAGTGCTCCTCGCCACCAACCATCACCGTCAGCATGCCGTTTTCGGCGCCGGCCTGGCCGCCGGACACCGGCGCGTCGAGGAAGCCCAGGCCGCGCTCGGCGGCGATGGCCGCCAGCTCGCGGGCGACATCGGCCGAGGCGGTGGTGTGGTCGACCAGCACCGCGCCGGGCGCCATGCCGGCGAAGGCGCCGTCCGGGCCGAGCACCACGCTGCGCAGGTCGTCATCGTTGCCCACGCAGGTCATCACGAACTCGGCGCCCTGGGCCGCCTCGCGCGGAGTGGCCGCCGACTCGCCGGCGAATTCGTCCTCCCACAGCTGCACCTTGGCCGGGGAGCGGTTGTACACGCAGGTCTCATGCCCTTCGCAGGCCAGATGCCCGGCCATGTGGAAGCCCATCACGCCCAGACCGATAAACGCCACCTTTGCCATGCCAATCTCCTCACTGACTGATGTCCAAGCATAGCCCGGATCGGCGCGGCGCCGGCCGGCACAGCTGAATGGCAAAACTGTGCGCGCGGCGTCTGCGCCCCGTCGCCCCGGCGAACACGCTTCACGTCGGCACCTCAAAAAGGCCGCGTCGGCCATCGCTTCCGGCGATTCTTTGCCCACCGCACGACCGCCGACCATACTGCTTCGCAACCCGAGGAGACCCGCATGCGCCAATGGCTGATCATCGACCTGGAAGCGACCACCGAGGAAGGCGGCTGGCCGGTGGAAGAGATGGAAATCATCGAGATCGGCGCCAGCCTGGTGGCGCCCGACGGCCACGAGCTGGAGCACTTCCGGCGCTTCGTTCGCCCAGTGCGCCGCCCCTGCCTCACCGCCTTCTGCCGCGAACTCACTCATATCAGCCAGAGCCAGATAGACGGCGCCGCGCCACTGGACCAGGTCTGGCCGCAGTTCGAGCGCTGGCTGGAGCCGCACCTGCCGCATCTCGTCGGCTGGGGCAGCTGGGGCGACTACGACCGCCGCCAGCTGCAGCTGGAATGGCAGCACCACCAGCTGCGCAGCAGCCTGCAGGCCATCCCCCACCACAACCTCAAGCAGGACTTCGCCAGGAGTCGCCGGCTGGCCCGCCCCGTCGGCCTGCACGGTGCATTGCAGCTCACCGGCCTGCAGTTCCAGGGCCAGCAGCACCGCGCCCTGGAGGACGCGCGCAACACCGCCCGCCTGCTGCCGTTGATATTTGCCGCCTGAGGGCTGACTGGCGCGGCCCGCTTGGGCATACTGGCGGGCCTTTTTTCACCCCTTCCGAGGAGCCCGCCATGTTCAAGGTCAACGAATACTTCGACGGCACCGTCAAATCCATCGCCTTCGCCATGAACGAAGGCCCCGCCACCATCGGCGTCATGGCTCCCGGCGAGTACGAGTTCGGCACCGCCCAGCTGGAAGTGATGCACGTGGTCGCCGGCGCCCTGACCGTCAAGCTGCCGGGCAGCGACAACTGGGAAACCTTCGAGGCCGGCAGCCAGTTCACCGTGCCGGGCAACAGCAAGTTCCAGCTGAAGGTCGCCGTGGACACCGCCTACCTCTGCGAATATCGCTGAGCCTGGCCTGATTGGAAGAACCGGCCCCAGTGGCCGGTTTTTTATTGGCTATGTTCCATTGGTAATCGCGCTTGTAGGGTGCGCCGCGCGCACCGAGGTCCTGCGCCGGCTTGCCGGTGCGCATGGCGCACCCTACTACACACTTGTTGCCCCTTCGCTCCCAGTACCTCCCCGGATTCCAGCATGCCTCGCGCCACCTCCATCGCTCTGCCCATCGCCCTGCTGGTGGTCGCCATGACCTCCATCCAGAGCGGCGCCTCCCTGGCCAAGAGCCTGTTCCCCCTGGTCGGCGCCGAGGGCACCACCGCGCTGCGCCTGAGCCTGGCCGCGCTGATCCTGTGCGTAGTGATGCGGCCCTGGCGCACCCGCCCCAACTTCGCCGCCTGGCGTTCGCTGCTCGGCTACGGCCTGTCGCTGGGGGCGATGAACCTGCTGTTCTACATGTCGCTGAAGACCATTCCGCTGGGCATCGCCGTGGCCCTGGAGTTCACCGGCCCGCTGGCCCTGGCGCTGTTCTCCTCGCGCCGGCTGCTGGACTTCGTGTGGATCGTCCTGGCCGTGCTCGGCCTCTGGCTGCTGCTGCCGGACACCGCCGCCGACGACCATCTGGACCCGACGGGCATGGCGCTGGCCCTGGCCGCCGGGGTCTGCTGGGCGCTGTACATCCTGTTCGGGCAGAAGGCCGGCGCCGCCCATGGCGCGCAGACCGTGGCCTTCGGCACCCTGGTGGCGGCCCTGCTGGTGTTCCCGGTGGGCCTGTGGCAGGTCGGCGGCGAGCTGTTCTCCCTCGACCTGCTGCCGGTGGCCCTGGCCGTGGCGGTACTGTCCTCGGCGCTGCCCTACAGCCTGGAGATGTTCGCCCTCACCCGCATGCCGGCGCGCACCTTCAGCGTGCTGATGAGCCTGGAGCCGGCCATCGCCGCCTGTCTGGGGCTGATCTTCCTGAGCGAACGGCTGAGCCCGATCCAGTGGCTGGCAATCGGCGCCATCATCCTCGCCTCGACCGGCGCGGCGGCGACCATCCGCCCGCGCGGCCACGCCTGATCAGTACTCGCGCAGGGCGCTGGTGATCGCCAGCCCCTCCAGCTCCGCCAGGTAGTCCTCGCGGCTCAGCAGGCCCAGGCAGGGCATGGCGCCACGCGCGTCCAGGGTGCCCGCCGCCAGCTTGCGGGCCAGGGCCACCGCGGCCATGCAGGGAATGTTCGGGCCGTCGTTATCTTCCGCCAGCAGTTCCCAACACAGGCGCAGCGGCCGGCCATCCGTGCCCACGCCTTCCAGGCGCACAAACATGCCGCTGCGGCCGTCGCCGAAGCCCTCCAGCGCCACCGCCCGGCGCTGCAGGAAGCCCGCCAGCGGCACGGCGTCACGCAGCAGCCCGGCACGCACCAGCCAGGACAGCGCCCAGGTGCCGAACTGGGTCGGAAGCAGGCCGACGCCGGCGGAGAAACGCACCTCGCGCACGCCCGGATAGCGTTGGGGGAACAGCTCCAGATCGGGGATATCGCAGTTGGCCACCCAGCGCGGGCCGAGCGGCGCCGGGAAGTCGTGGCGGGCCAGGTCCTGCCAGCCATATACGGTCCGCCATGCGCCGCCCCGCCACTGGCGGAAGGGCTTGCCGCAGTAGTTCAGCACCGCCGCCACCGTGGACACGCCGGGCGTCTTCTCCGAGGAGCTGATGCCATGCCAGATCAGGTCCAGCCGCGAGAAGCGCGGCAACAGCGCATCGACCACCGCGCCGGCCAGCGCCGGCACCGAGCTGGCGCCGCCGCACACCAGCACCCCGGCCGCCTTCGCCGCCGCGTCCAGCTCGCCGATGCCGCAGACGAAGGCCCGCGCGTCGGCCAGGTCGGCGTAGTGCATGCCGGCGGCCATGGCGGCCCGTGCCACCCGGTAGTCCTGCCCCTGGAACGGGCCGGCGGTAGAAATCAGCAGGTGTGCCCCGGTGGCGCGCAGGCGCTCGGCCAGGTCGGGGGCGTTCATATCCAACCGCAGCGCCTGGCCGTCGCTCTGCTCGGCCAGCGCCTCGGCCCTGGCCAGGTCGCGCCCGGCGATCCACACGGGCATGTCCGTGGTCGCCGCCAGCCGCTGCACGATCACCTGGCCGAAGTTGCCGTAGCCGCCCAGCACCACCACGCCGAAATCCTTTGCCACACGCGCTCCTTCGCTCAGTCGCCTGCGCGGCGCTCGGTATTGAACTGCAGCTCGGCCAGCCGGGCGTACAGCGGGTTGCTCAGCACCAGTTCGCCGTGGCTACCGATGGCCTGCAGACGGCCGCGGTCGATCACCGCGATGCGGTCGGCGTTCTTCACCGTGGCCAGGCGGTGGGCGATCACCAGGGTGGTGCGCCCGCGCATCAGTTCCGGCAGCGCTTGCTGGATCAGGTGCTCGCTCTCGGCGTCCAGCGCGCTGGTGGCCTCGTCCAGCAGCAGGATGGGCGCGTCGGTGAGCAGCGCGCGGGCGATGGCCAGGCGCTGGCGCTGGCCGCCGGAGAGTCCCAGCCCGGCCTCGCCCAGGTGGGTCTGGTAGCCCTGCGGCAGGCGCTCGATGAATTCGTGGGCGTGGGCGGCCCGCGCCGCCGCCTCGACCTCCGCGTCGCCGGCCTCGGGCCGGCCGTAGCGCAGGTTGTCCGCCACGCTGCCGTAGAACAGCGCCGGGTTCTGCGACACCAGGGCGAAGCAGCGGCGCAGGTCGGCCGGGTCGAGCCGGTGGATCGGCAGGCCCTCGACCAGGATCTCGCCCTCCTGCGGGTCGAAGAAGCGCAGCAGCAGGTCGAACAGGGTCGACTTGCCGGCGCCCGACGGGCCGACCAGCGCCAGCGTCTCGCCGGGGCGCACGGCCAGGTCGATGCCGTCGATGGCCGGGTGCTCCGGTCGGCTCGGGTAGCTGAAGCGCACCCCGCGCAACGCCACGGCGCCGCTGACCCGCTCGGGCAGGCGCAGCAGGTCCTCGCCCGGCGCGGTGATCAGGTTGCGCGTGCGCAGCAGCTCGGCGATGCGTTCGGCGGCGCCGGCCGCGCTCTGCAGCTCGCCGATCACCTCGCTGATGGAGCCGAAGGCCATGCCCACGATCAGGCTGTAGAACACGAAGGCGGCCAGGTCACCGCCGCTGATGCGCCCGGCGATCACATCCATGCCGCCGACCCAGAGCATCACCCCCACCGCGCCGAGCACCAGCACGATGACCACGGTGATCAGCCAGGCGCGCTGGCGGATGCGCCGGCCCGCCGTGGCGAACGCCGCCTCCACCGTGCCGGCGAAGCGGGCCCGGTCCTGGGCCTGGTGGTTGTAGGCCTGCACCGTCTTGATCTGGCCCAGGGTCTCGCCGATGTAGCTGCCCACGTCAGCGACCCGGTCCTGGGTCTGCCGCGACAGTTCGCGCACGCGGCGGCCGAAGATCAGGATCGGCGCCACCACCAGCGGCAGCGCCGCCACCACGATGGCGGTCAGCTTGGGGTTGGTGACGAACAGCAGCAGCACCCCGCCGACCAACATGATGCCGTTGCGCAGGGCCATGGACAGCGAGGAGCCGATCACCGTCTGCAGCAGCGTGGTGTCGGCGGTCAGCCGCGACTGGATTTCCGAGGCGCGGTTGCTCTCGTAGAAGCCCGGGTGCAGGCCGATCAGGTGGTCGAACACGCGCCGGCGGATGTCAGCGACGAAGCGCTCGCCGATCCAGCTGACCAGGTAGAAGCGGGTGAAGGTGCCGACGGCCAGGGCCAGCACCAGCACGAAGAACAGGCCGATGGAGTGGCGCAGCGCCTCGGGCGACTGGGTGGCCAGGCCCTGGTCCACCAGCAGGCGGATGCCCTGGCCCATGGACAGGGTGATGGCGGCGGTGAACAGCAGCGCGGCCAGCGCGCCTACCAGGCGCCAGCGGTACGGCGAGACGAAGCGCCAGGCCAGGCGCAGCGCCTCGCGCCGGCTTTCGGACAGCAGGCTCATGGGCGCGGCTCGGCGGAGTCGAGGAAGCGGCGCTCGTGGTCCGGGTCGGGCAGCAGGCAACTGTCGTAGCGGCCGAACAGGCGGTAGCGGTTCAGCGCGATGCGGTCGTAGCACCAGTCGCGCAACGGCTGCGGCAGCACGCGCAGCCCGGCCAGCAGGCGCCAGGGGCCGGGCAGCTGGCCGACGATGCGCAGCACCGCGTCGGAGCGGACGAACAGCGCCTCGCCCTCCACGTAGGCCATGGTCTCGAACGCGTCGGTGGGCAGGCCGAACCAGGCCAGGATCGCCTGGCCCTCGGCGGATTGCACCGAGCAGAGGCGGAAGCGCCGCTCGCGGTCATGGCGGATCAGGAACTTCGCCCAGCCGTTGCACAGCCGGCACACGCCATCGAACAGCACGACGCGCTCGCCGGCCTGGATGTGGGGTGGTAACGCCATGGATGCCTCCCGGGTCTGACCCGCGATGCTAACTCATCGGGGGAAGCGATAGTGGCCGGTGATGCGGTAGGCGAACAGGATGTCCTCCTCCTGCGTACCACGGCCGATGTTGTGCAGCACCAGCGGCACGCCGGTGGCGCTGCGGCGGTCCGAGACGATGCCGATGTGGGTCAGGCCGCGCCCCAGGTCCCAGGTGACGACGTCGCCGGCCCGGTAGCCCGCCGGCTCGTCGCTCACCGCCAGGGCCATGCCCTGGCGCTGGAACCAGGTCATCAGATTGGGCACCCGGCGGTGGTCGATGTTGCGGTCCGGGCGCTTCAACCCCCAGTTCTTCGGGTACAGCGAGAAGTGCCCGCGCATGTCCTCGTGCACGCTCTTCTGCAGGTCCAGGCCCTGGACGCGCAGGGCGCGGATCACCACGTCGGTGCACACGCCGGTGCTCGCCGGCACGTCGCCGCCCGGGTAGTCGAGCTGGCGGTAGACCGGGTCGTAGCCCAGAGTCACGCCGACCTGATCGCGGGCGTCGAGCACCAGGCGCTGCGGGTCGATGGCGCTGGCCCAGGCCGGCGCCAGCGCGAACAGCAGCAGTAGCAGGAGGTGGCGCATCGGTCACTCCTTACGTTCGGCGTAGCGCGGCAGGTCGTCGTGCAGCTCCCACCAGTTGGCCCGGGAGTCGGCGTAGATGTGCCAGCCGGGCCGGCTGGCGACCTCGCCCTCCAGGCTGCCGGCGCGGATGCGCAGCACGCCCGGCAGCTTGCTGGTGCGGCTGTAGATCGGCGAGCCGCAGCGCGAGCAGAACACCCGCTGCTTGCCCGGCGAGGACTCGAACGCCTGCAGCCGCTCGGCGCCGCCGAGCAGGCGGAAGGACGCCTCCGCGACCGGGATGTTGCTGGCGAACGGCGTGCCCTGCGCGCGCCGGCACTGGCCACAGTGGCACAGCTGGATGGGCGGCAGCTCGCCCTCGATCTGGTAGCGGACGTCGCCGCACAGGCAGCTTCCCTGGTGCATGGTTTTCTCCCGGTCAGGCCAATGGATAGAGCAGTTCTTCCTTGTAGCCCGCCCACACCCGCACGGCATCGGGGAAGGCGTCGTCCAGCGCCGGATCGCCGCTGTCCACCAGCAGCGGGCGCCCTTCCAGGGTGCCGAGCTTGCGCTTGGTGGCCACCACCCGCAGGTGGTCGAGGCCGATGGCGCGCAGCACCCGCGGGCTGATCTGCTGGTTGCCGCGGCCGATGATATGCCCCTGGCCGCCGATGGCGGTGACCAGCAGGCGCGCAGGATAGCCGTCGACCAGCTCGAACAGCTGGGCCTCGGTCACGTCGCGGGCGATCACCGCGCCGTCCTCGATCACGTCGACGCCCAGCAGGGTGGTCTCCAGGCCCAGGTTCTGCGCCAGGCCGTGCAGGGTCGAGCCAGGGCCGAACACGTAGCGCACACCCTCCTCCCAGCTTTCCCGCAGCCAGTCGGCCAGGTCCACCAGCACCAGCTCCTCGGACTCCATGCCGGCCTGCTTGACGTGCTGCATGAACTCGCCCTCCACCGGCACGCACAGCTCGCCGTACCAGCGGGCACTGAGCCGGCCGTCGCGCAGCGCCGCCTCGTCGAGGTCGCGCACCTCGCCGCTGGACAGGCGCACCAGGCCGCCCTCGACCAGCCTCAGGGCTATCTGGCCGGCCGCTCGCGGGCTGATCGCGTAGACCCCGGAGTGGATCTTGACCCCCGCGGGGATGCCGAGCACCGGCTGGTCCTCCCGCGCCGCCGCGCACACGTCGCGGGCCGTGCCGTCGCCGCCGGCGAACAGGATCAGCGCGCAACCGGCGTCCTGCAGGGCGCGCACGGCGGCGCGGGTGTCCTCGGCGGTGGTCGGCCCCGCCCCCAGGCTGCCGAGCACCCGGTGGGCGTAGCCCAGCTCGCCCAGCAGGTCGGCGCCCATGGCGCCGGGAAAGGTGATGAACGCCAGGCGCCCGGCCACCGGCCGCAGACACTCCAGGGCGATGCGCGTGCGCTCCGCCGCGCGCGGCTCGGCGCCACGGGCCAGGGCCTCGGCGGCCACGCCGTCGCTGCCCTTGAGCGCCGCCGGTCCGCCGAGGCCGGCCAGCGGGTTGATGATCAGGCCCAGATGGAAAACACTCATAGCCACTCCAATCGAGGCGCGCCCTTGGCCGCGCCGAAAGAACCTCTCGCGTCCGCTGTCACGGCGCCTTCATCTGCCCTTTCTAGACTGCCTTCACAGCCTGGAGAACGCTCATGAACGCACAACAGCAGTCCCCGCAACCCCGCTTCGCCCCGCTCGATCCGCAGCAGCCGGTGGGCGGCTCCGTCATCGACGCCGAGGGCCGGGAAATCCCCATCACCGAGCAGATGATCCAGCAGGCCTGTCGCGAACTGGAGCGGCGCTGGCAGGCGGCTCGCCAGGCCTGACGCTCAAGACAGCTCGCAGCCCAGCGCCCTGACCAGCTCCGCCAGGCGTGGCGCCTCGCCGTCCAGGCGCACGCGCAGGCCGTCGATCTCGCGGCGATAGGGATAGTGCTTGCGCAGCGCGTCGAAGGCCGCCTTGCGCTGCGCCGCGTCGCCCACCAGCGAGCGGCGGAAGTCGGCATCGTCGCGGCGCGGGTCGTACACCGCCCGGCACAGGCTCGCCAGCGCCCACTCGGAGCTCGCCCCGGTGTGCAGGGCCATGGCCTCCAGCCAGGCCGGCGGCAGCAGGTCGGCCAGCCGCACCCGCTCCTCCAGCCCCATCGCCGCGCAGTAGGCGCGGTAGATCTGCGCGGTGCCGCGCAGCTTGCCGTCCAAGCTGTAGCCGGCGATATGCGGGGTGGCGATGCGGCACAGCGCGGCCAGCTCGGGGTCGGCCAGCGGCTCGCCCTCCCACACGTCCAGCGCCACCTGCAGATCGGCACCCGCGCGCAGGTGGGCCTTGAGCGCCGCGTTGTCCACCACCGGGCCGCGGCTGGCGTTGATCAGCCAGGCGCCCGGCCGCAGTGCGTGCAGTTGCTCGGCGCCGAGCAGGTGGCGGGTGCCGGCGTCCAGCGGCGTGTGCAGGCTGATCACATCGCATTCGCGCAGGATGGTCGCCAGATCGACGAAGTCGCCACCCTCGGCGGCCTGGCGTGGCGGGTCGCAGACCAGCACCGGCCAGCCCAGGCCGCGCAGCACCTGCACCAGGCGGCCGCCGACCTGGCCGGCGCCGAGCACGCCGTAGCGCAGCCCGGCCAGCGGCCTGCCGGTGGTCTCGGCCAGTGCCAGCAGGCAGCCCAGCACGTAGTCCACCACGCCCCGGGCGTTGCAGCCGGGGGCGCTGGACCAGGCGATGCCGGCCTCGGCGAAATAATCGAGGTCGAGATGGTCGGTGCCGATGGTGCAGGTACCGACGAAGCGCACCCGGCTGCCCTCCAGCAGGGTGCGGTCGACCCGGGTCACCGAGCGCACCAGCAGCACCTCGGCGTCGCACAGGGCGGCGCGGTCGATGCCACGGCCGGGATGGCGGGCGATCGGGCCGAAGGCGGAGAAGAATTCGTCGAGCAGCGGGATGTTTTCGTCGGCGACTATCTGCATGGAGCACTCCAATCACGAGCCGCCATTCTAGGCGCTCTGCGCTCGTCCCGGTAAACCGCGCTTTTCTGACCAGGGGGACAGGGCTAGACTAGCGCGCCTTTTCGCACCGCCCGCCGGACCTCCCATGCCCGCCCTATCCCGCCCCGCCCGCGCCCTGGCCGAACTGCGCGCCCTGCTGTCGCTGGCGACACCGATCATCATCGCCCAGCTGGCGCACACCGCCATGGGCTTCGTCGACGCCGTGATGGCCGGCCGCGTCAGCCCGCGGGACCTCGCCGCCGTGGCCCTGGGCAACTCGCTGTGGGTGCCGGTGTACCTGCTGATGACCGGCCTGCTGCTGGCCACCACGCCCAAGGTGGCGCAGCGCTTCGGCGCCGGCAACCACGGCGAGATCGGCCCGCTGGTGCGCCAGGCCCTGTGGCTGGGGCTGGTGATCGGCTGCTGCTGCGCCGCCCTGCTGTGGAACGCCACGCCGGTGCTGCGCCTGATGCAGGTCGAGCCGGAGCTGACCGACATGTCCATGCGCTACCTGCACGGCATCGCCTTCGGCTTCCCCGCGGTCGCCATCTACCAGGTGCTGCGCTGCTTCAGCGACGGCCTCGGCCGCACCCGGCCGAGCATGATCATCGGCATCGGCGGGCTGCTGCTGAACATCCCGCTCAACTACGTGCTGATCTACGGCCATCTCGGCATGCCGGCCCTCGGCGGCGTGGGCTGCGGCTGGGCCAGCGGCATCGTCATGTGGATGATGCTGCTGGCCCTGCTGTGGTGGATGCGCCGCGCGCCCTACTACCAGGCCAGCCAGCTGTTCCGCAGCTTCGACCGGCCGCAGTGGCCGGTAATCAAGCGCCTGCTGTCGATCGGCGTGCCCATCGGCGTGTCGATCTTCGCCGAGGCGAGCATCTTCTCGGTGATCGCCCTGCTGATCGGCGGGCTGGGCGCCACGGTGGTGGCCGGCCACCAGATCGCCCTGAACTTCAGCTCGCTGGTGTTCATGATCCCCTATTCCCTGGGCATGGCCGCCACGGTGCGGGTCGGCCAGGCGCTGGGCCGCGGCCAGCCGCGCGACGCGCGCTTCTCGGCAGGGGTGGCGATGGGCACGGCGCTGGGCTATGCCTGCCTGTCGGCGAGCCTGATGTTCGCCCTGCGCCACGAGATCGCGCAGATCTACACCTCGGCCCCGGAAGTGATCGTCATCGCCGGCGGGCTGATCGTGTATTCCGCGCTGTTCCAGTTCTCCGACGCCATCCAGGTGACCGCGGCCGGCGCCCTGCGCGGCTACCAGGACACCCGCGCAACCATGGTCTTCACCCTGTTCGCCTACTGGGGCATCGGCCTGCCGGTGGGTTACGCGCTGGGGCTGAGCGACCTGTTCGGCGAGCCCTCCGGGCCCAAGGGGCTGTGGCAGGGCCTGGTGGTCGGCCTGACCTGCGCCGCCGTGCTGCTCGGCATCCGCCTGCAGCGCAGCGCGCGCCGGCACATTCGCGCGTGATCGGCGGGCGGTGGTGACGCGGGTTGCACCCGCCCTACGCGGGTGATGCACGGCGCCGGGAGATCAATCGAGCTTCTTGCGAATCCAGTACTGGTAGGTGCCGCCATCCTCGCCCTGCTCCAGCAGCTCGTGGCCGAGGAACAGGCAGAACTTGGGAATGTCGCGCTTGGTCGAGGGGTCGGTGGCGAGCACCTGGAGCAGGCCGCCGGCCGGCAGGTCGCGCACCTTGTTGTGCAGCATCATCACCGGCTCGGGACAGAACAGGCCGGTGGCGTCGAGGATGGCATCGGGGGCCAGGCTCTTCGGGTTGGACATGGTAGGGCTCCGCAGACAGGCGCGTATTGTCACGCAAAGCCGCCCGCCGGACCACCTCTGCCGCCGGCCCGCCCGCCTCCGCCACGGAAGCGGGCGGCCGTGCGCGGCTCAGTAGCGCCGGTTGCGCAGCATGGTGCGGACGTTGCCGTCGATCGGCAGCGCGTAGTCGTGCACCGCGAGGATCACGTTGGTGTTCGGCTGGATCACCTTCAGGTTGACGAAGACGTAGTCCTTGCTTTCGCCGTAGGTGCCCACCACCACCGCCTGGGCCGAGTAGGAACTGGCCAGTTCGTGGATTTCCCGCGTCAGCATCAGCTCGCCCTGGCTCTGGGACATGTAGACGTTGTTGCGGAACTTCATCTCCACCATGCGATAGCCGGCCTGGGTGAAGCGCGCGGAGATCTGCTCGGAGATCAGCCGACCCAGGGTGGACGAGTTTTCCAGGGCGTCGATGTTGACCAGCGTGGCGATGATCATGGTGCCGCCACCGCCGGGCATCTGCGCCAGCAGGGCGTCGGCCGCCTGGTGGTTGGTGGGGATGAAGGGGTTGCTGCGCGCGGCCGCGTAGCTCGGCCCCTTCTCCGTCGGGGCGCAGCCGGCCGTGCCAAGCAGGCTCAGCGCCAACAGCGAAACCAGCAGGGAACGTCTCATCGGCTGTCCTCCTTGACCGGCAGGACGGCGCTGCGGGCGTACAACCCCCAGTCCGCGTCGGTGGTGTAGTAGGCGGTGCTGGTCTGGGCGTAGTAGCGCTCGTCGCTGGACACACTGGTGGTCACGATCAGCTCGCTCTGCGGCACCTCGGCGGCGTACCTGGAGCCGAACCAGTTGGCCGCGTCCAGGGCGACCGCGCCGCCCATCATGGCCGCGCCCGGCGACACGTTGCTGTAGAGATTGCGCAGCACCCACAGCCCGCCCGCCAGCGTGGTCAGCTCGCCGGCCGCCCGTGGCTTCTGGCGGCCTTGGGAGAAGCGCAGCGGATTGGCGGAGACCTCCACCAGCAGGGTACCCGGCCGGTCCGCCGTCTTCATCACGGGGTGCCCCGAAGCACTGAGGATGCCCACCAGCTGGGTGGTGAACGCCTGCTCGAAAGGGCTCTGCCCGGCGCCCTGGCGCACATGCAGCGGCGCGCCGTCGGGCAGGGACTTGATCAGTTGCGTGGCCGCATCCTCGGCGATCAGCTGCCAGTGGGAAGCCGCCTGCAGCTTCTGCTGCTCCTGGCTGGGAAAGTGGGTCGGCTGCGGCGCTTCCGCGTAGCGCGTGCAACCGCTCAGCACCGCGCTCCCCATGAGCAGGCCCGTGATGATTGTTCTTTGCATAGTCGATCCTTGGATGAGAGACGCGGGCTGCCCCCGCTGGCCATTCGGCGCCGTCTGGACCTCTCGCAGGCCTGCCGTGCAAAGCCTCCCCCACGACTTCCCCGATCGGACTCCAGATACAGCACTAGGCATATTAGATCATCTAATTACCTAGACATATTGAAGCCTAACGGAAGGATTGTGAACGCTCAATCATTTCGCGCATGGATTTGGACATGACAAATTAGGTTTACCCGTGCGCCAGAAACTCGCAGCTACCGTAGGCAAGACCATCGCAAGGCACCGCGCCGCGCTGGGCATCACGCAGGAGCAACTCTCACTGGCACTGGAAGTGGACCCGATCACCATCTCCCGCTTCGAGCGGGGCGTCAGCCTGCCTTCCCTGGCGACCATCCAGCGGCTGTGCGAGATATTCGGGGTGTCCCTCAGCGAATTCTTCGCCGAGGACGGGGCGCCGGGCGCCCATGGCGAAGCCAGCGCGCTGCAGGCGATGCTCGACTCCCTGCACGAGGAGGAGCGCGCCTTCGCCCTCGAGACCCTGACCCGGTTCTGCCGCCTCACCACCAGGCGGCGCAGGCAGCCCTGAGCCCCCGCCACGCGGCGGGTCGGGGTATGGGATGGGGTGTGGGAGCGGCCTTGGCCGCGAGCTTTTATCCGGGCCACGCAGGAGCAACAGCCAGAAGCTCGCGGCCAAGGCCGCTCCTACACAGGGCGTACAGCCGAAGTGGCGCGGCTACAGCCGGCGCAGGTGGCAGGTGACCTCTTCGCGGTCGTGGTACAGCTGCTTGCAGGCGATGGACACCTTGATCCGCCGTGCGGCGAAGGCATCCTCCAGGCGCTGCAGCAGCTTGCACACCTCGGCGTAGCGCTGCTTCATCGGCAACTTGAGGTTGACCACCGCCTCGCGGCAGTGGCCCTCGCCGATCCAGGTCTCGACCATCGCCGTGGTGCGCGCCGGCTTCTCGACGATGTCGCAGACCATCCAGTCCACTGGCTGTCTGGGCTTCCAGGTGAAGCCGTCGACCATCAGGTGGGTGACCAGGCCGGTGTCCATCAGGCTCTCGGCCATCGGGCCGTTGTCGATGGCGGTGACCAGCATGCCGCGCCTGACCAGCTGGTAGGTCCAGCCGCCGGGGGCGGCGCCCAGGTCGACGCCGGTCATCTCGTCCGACAGGCGCGTGGCCCACTGCTCGCGGGGGATGAAGAAGTGCCAGGCCTCCTCCAGCTTGAGGGTCGAGCGGCTGGGCGCCTCGCGCGGGAACTTCAGGCGCGGGATGCCCATCGGCCAGGGCGCCAGGTTGCCGGCCTCGGCCAGGCCGAGGAACACCTCGCGGCCGCTCTTGAAGGTCAGCAGCAGGCGCGGCTTGCCCGCGTCCTCCACCAGCCTGCCGGCCTTCTCCAGCGCCTTGCGCAGCGGCCCCTCGAACTTCTTGCAGAAATTCGACAGCTCCTTGCCCTCGTTGGTATCGAACACCTCCAGCCACAGGCCGCCGCACACCGGGTAGTCGGCCAGCGCCTCCAGCAGCACGCCGATGCGGTCGCTCTCCGGCAACCCCAGGTAGTCGCCGCGGGCCCACTGGCGCGGGAAGATCAGCCGGCCGAAACGCAGGCCCTGCATCAGGCGCTCGGCGCCGCCGGGCTCCAGGCAGATGAGTTCGGCGTGGGCGCTGTTCGGCCTGGACTTGGCATAGCCGGCCACGTTCAGGCGCGCGGCGTGGTCGCTGATCTCGGCGCAGACCTCGCCCTCGAAGCCGGGGCGGCAGTGCAATAGTACGGTGTTCATCGGCGGTTCTCCTCAAGCCGCGCATGATAGCGAAGTCGGGAACCCCGGGCTCGCTCTGCCGGTCCAGACCAGTGGCAGGAGCTGACCTGACGGTCTAGTTTCAGAAGTTCAACCGAGCAGGAGAGCCGCCATGTCCTCCCTGGATAGCCTGAGTTGCCGTCGTGAACTGAAGGTGGGCGCCAAGACCTACCACTATTACAGCCTGCCGGAGGCGGCCAGACGCCTCGGCGACATCGACAAGTTGCCCATGTCGCTCAAGGTGCTGCTGGAAAACCTGCTGCGCTTCGAGGACGACGTCACCGTGAACGCCGCGGACATCCACGCCATGATCGACTGGCTGGGGCAGCGCAGTTCCGAACACGAGATCCAGTACCGCCCCGCGCGGGTGCTGATGCAGGACTTCACCGGCGTGCCGGCGGTGGTCGACCTGGCCGCCATGCGCGCGGCCATGGCCGAGGCCGGCGGCGACCCGCAGAAGATCAACCCGCTGTCGCCGGTGGACCTGGTGATCGACCACTCGGTGATGGTCGACCGCTACGCCTCCCCCGCCGCCTTCGCCGCCAACGTCGACATCGAGATGCAGCGCAACGGCGAGCGCTACGCCTTCCTGCGCTGGGGCCAGAACGCCTTCGACAATTTCCGGGTGGTGCCGCCGGGCACCGGCATCTGCCACCAGGTCAACCTGGAGTACCTGGCCCGCACCGTCTGGACCAAGGAAGAGGACGGCGCCGTGTGGGCCTTCCCCGACACCCTGGTGGGCACCGACTCGCACACCACCATGATCAACGGCCTGGGCGTGCTGGGCTGGGGCGTGGGCGGCATCGAGGCGGAGGCGGCCATGCTCGGCCAGCCGGTGTCGATGCTGATTCCCGAGGTGATCGGCTTCAAGCTCAGCGGCCGGCTGCGCGAGGGCATCACCGCCACCGACCTGGTGCTGACCGTGACCCAGATGCTGCGCAAGAAGGGCGTGGTGGGGAAATTTGTCGAGTTCTACGGCGACGGCCTGGCCGACCTGCCCCTGGCCGACCGCGCCACCATCGCCAACATGGCGCCGGAATACGGCGCCACCTGCGGCTTCTTCCCGGTGGACGACATCACCCTCGGCTACCTGCGCCTGTCCGGCCGCCCCGAGGACAGCGTGCAGCTGGTCGAGGCCTACGCCAAGGCCCAGGGCCTGTGGCGCGAGCCCGGCCACGAGCCGCTGTTCAGCGACAGCCTGGAGCTGGACCTGGGCGAGGTCGAGGCCAGCCTGGCCGGGCCCAAGCGGCCCCAGGACCGGGTCCTGCTGCCCGATGTGCCGCATGCCTTCGACGGCCTGATCGACCTGCAGCTCAAGCCGCCGGCACAGGAGGAAGGCCGCCTGCTCAGCGAGGGCGGCGGCGGCGTGGCGGTCGGCAACGCCGCCCAGGTCGGCGAGGCCGAGTACCGCTACGAGGGCAGCACCTACCGGCTCAAGCACGGCGCCGTGGTGATCGCCGCGATCACGTCCTGCACCAACACCTCCAACCCAAGCGTGATGATGGCCGCCGGCCTGCTGGCGAAGAAGGCGGTGGAAAAGGGCCTGCAGCGCAAGCCCTGGGTCAAGAGTTCGCTGGCGCCGGGCTCCAAGGTGGTGACCGAGTACTTCCAGGCGGCCGGCCTGACGCCCTACCTGGACCAGCTCGGCTTCGACCTGGTCGGCTACGGCTGCACCACCTGCATCGGCAACTCCGGGCCGCTGCTCGAACCGATCGAGAAGGCCATCCAGCAGGGCGACCTGACGGTGGCCTCGGTGCTATCCGGCAACCGCAACTTCGAGGGCCGGGTCCACCCGCTGGTGAAGACCAACTGGCTGGCCTCGCCGCCGCTGGTGGTGGCCTACGCCCTGGCCGGCAGCGTGCGGGTCAACCTCACCGAGGACCCGCTCGGCGACGATAGCGAGGGCAACCCGGTGTACCTCAAGGACATCTGGCCGAGCCAGCGGGAGATCGCCGAGGCCGTGGCCAAGGTGGACACGGCGATGTTCCGCCGGGAATACGCCGAGGTGTTCGCTGGCGACGCCCAGTGGCAGGCCATCGCCGTGCCCCAGGCAGCCACCTACGAGTGGCAGGCGGACTCCACCTACATCCAGCATCCGCCCTTCTTCGAGGGCATCGCCGGGGCGCCGCCTAAGGTCGGCGACGTCCACGGCGCCCATGTGCTGGCCCTGCTCGGCGACTCGGTGACCACCGACCACATCTCCCCCGCCGGCAACATCAAGCAGGACAGCCCGGCCGGCCGCTACCTCAGCGAGCACGGGGTGGCGCCGGTGGACTTCAACTCCTACGGCTCGCGGCGCGGCAACCACGAGGTGATGATGCGCGGCACCTTCGCCAACATCCGCATCCGCAACGAAATGCTCGGCGGCGAGGAAGGCGGCAACACCCTCTATGTGCCGAGCGGCGAGAAGCTGGCGATCTACGACGCGGCCATGCGCTACCAGGCCGAGGGCGTGCCGCTGGTGATCTTCGCCGGCAAGGAATACGGCACCGGCTCCTCTCGCGACTGGGCGGCCAAGGGCACCAACCTGCTCGGGGTCAAGGCGGTGATCGCGGAGAGCTTCGAGCGCATCCACCGCTCCAACCTGGTGGGCATGGGCGTGCTGCCGCTGCAGTTCCAGCCGGGCCAGGACCGCAAGGGCCTGGGCCTGACCGGCCGCGAGCGGGTCGACATCCTCGGCCTGGACAACGTCGAGCTGCGCCCGCACATGACCCTGACCCTGGATATCCGGGGCGACGACGACAAGCGCCAGCAGGTCGAGGTGCTGTGCCGCATCGATACCCAGAACGAGGTGGAATACTTCAAGGCCGGCGGCATCCTGCACTACGTGCTGCGCCAGTTGCTGAAGGGGTAGCCGGGCAACGGTGCGCACGGCGCACCCTACCGTGCGGACGTTTCCTGGTGCGTAGGGCGGGTGAAACCCGCGCGCGAGCACACGCGGGTTTCACCCGCCCTACTTTCAGCCGACCGTGGCCGTCTGCGCCGGGGTCCGCCCGTAGACGTCTTCCAGGCGTTCGATGTCGTCCTCGCCCAGGTAGCTGCCGGACTGCACCTCGATGATCTCCAGCGGGATCTTGCCGGGGTTCGCCAGGCGGTGCACCGAGGCGATGGGGATGTAGGTGGACTGGTTCTCGGTGAGCAGGAAGGTCTTGTCGTCGCAGGTCACCTGGGCGGTGCCGGACACCACGATCCAGTGCTCGGCGCGGTGGTGGTGCATCTGCAGCGACAGCTGCGCACCGGGGCGCACGGTGATGTGCTTGACCTGGTGGCGGTGGCCGTTGTCCACCGAGTCGTAGCTGCCCCAGGGGCGGTAGACGGCGCAGTGGCTCTGGGTCTCCTGGCGGTTCCTGGCGTCCAGGGTGTTGACCAGCTTCTTGACGTCCTGCACCGCGCTCTTGTGAGCGATCATCACGGCGTCCTTGGTCTCCACCACCACCACGTCGTCCATGCCGATCAGGGTGACCAGCTTGGATGTGCCGTGCACGAAGCTGTTGTGGCTGTTGTGGGTGACCACGTCGCCCTTGAGCACGTTGCCGTCGCTGTCCTTCTCCTGCACGTCCCACAGCGAGGACCAGGAGCCGACGTCGTTCCAGCCGGCGGCCAGCGGCACCACGCAAGCGCGGCTGGTCTTCTCCATCACCGCGTAGTCGATGGAGTTGTCCGGGCAGCACTCGAAGGTGCCGGCGTCGATGGTCAGCACGCCGTTGCCCGCCTTGCTGCGCTCCAGGGCCAGCACGCAGGTGTCGTAGATGTCCGGCTCGTGGGTGCGCAGCTCGTCCAGGTAGCGGCTGGCGCGGAACAGGAACATGCCGCTGTTCCAGTAGTAGCCGCCGCTGCGCACGAACTCGGCGGCGCGCTCGTGATCCGGCTTCTCGACGAACTGCTGGACGCGGAAGGCGCCCGGCACCAGGTCGTCGCCGTCCTCGCCGCGGGTCGCCTTGATGTAGCCGAAGCCGGTCTCCGGGCTGTGGGCGGGAATGCCGAACAGCACCATCTCGCCCTCCTCGGCGGCGACGCGGGCCAGCTCCAGCGCCTTGCGCAGGGCCAGTTCGTCATCGATCACGTGGTCCGCCGGCAGCACCAGCAGCAGCTCGTCGCGGCCCTCGGCGATCATCTGCAGCGCAGCCATGGCCACCGCCGGGGCGGTGTTGCGGCCGAAGGGTTCGAGCAGCATGGCCTGGGTCGAGCCGCCGATCCTGTCGAGCTGCTCGTTGACGATGAAGCGGTGCTCGACGTTGCACACCACGGCCGGTTTCTGCATGCCCTCGAAGCTGAGGCGCTGCAGGGTCTGCTGGAACAGGGACAGTTCGCCGGTGAGGGCGAGGAACTGCTTGGGGTACAGCTTGCGGGACAGGGGCCAGAGGCGGGAACCGCTACCACCAGAGAGGATTACCGGGATCATGTCGTCATTCTCCATTCAATGTCTGTTGTGTCGTCCCGCACCGCGCGGGTGCGCGGCCGGGCAGGTACATCAGGACCAAACTCAAGGCAGTTGCCCGGAAAACAGCTGGGTCAGGTCGCCGCCGAGCCGGTAGGTGCTCAGCGGTTCGATGGATCGCCGCCACTGCTGCGTGCTGTCCGAGCAGCGGTACAGCGCGCAGTACGGCTCCAGCCAGGCGTAACGGCTGCTCTGGCGCAGGTCGATCTCTTCCTGCCGGCGGCCGGTCTTCTCTTGGAATATGGCGGGGTCGCGCAGGCCGGCCTCCACCTTCTGCACCAGGCGCTGCATGGCGCCGTCGTTCTCGCCGCGCAGATCGAGGCCGTTGGCGTTGGCGAAGGCCGACACCATCAGCAACGGCGCGATGCTGTAGTTGTGGTAGGACAGCGCGCGGGTCTCGCGCACCAGCTCGCGCGGCAGGTAGCCGTCGGCGGTGATCTGCTCGACCCCGTGGCGGTACTGCTCCACCGACCAGTCGAACAGGTCGCGCCGGTCGAGGATCACGGCGGTGGCCATCACCGACCAGGCCGCCCAGTAGTTGTGGTTGTTGCTGCGCTCCCTGGGGTAGGCGTTCCAGTCGGCCACCACCTTGTCGGCGAGCCGGCCGAACCAGGCCTCCACCTTCCGGCTCTGCTCGGCCTGCCCGGCCAGTGGCCGGGAGGTGGAGAACTTCAGCCGCAGGTAGGCGCCGGCCAGGCTGCCGAGGGTCCATTTGCGCACCGACATGCCGGTGTGGTTGTACTCCTCGCTGAGCAGCGCGCCGGCGTCGGCCCAGTTCTCCAGCCAGGTCATGGCGCAGTCCGCTTCCTGCTGCCGGCCGTACTTGAAGTAGCGGCCGACCATGCGGTTGACGCCCTTCTCCATGTCGCGCATGTCGTCGGTCAGCTTGAGGTAGCGCTGCTCCGCCGCGGGGTTGAGCTTGTCGCGGGCCTTGTCGGAACCCTGGTACTTGCTGGGGAAGTCCAGCCTGCCGGTGTAGGCCGGCGGCGGCGCCTCGCAGGCCCGCGACTTGCCCTGTGCCTCCGGTGCGGCACGGTAGTAGCCGGTGGGCGCCACCAGCGTGGCGCTGCCCGTCGAGCCACCGTCGTGGCTCGGCGAGCAGCCCGCCAGCAGTGCGCCAAGCACCGCGGCGGACAGCATCGAACGCATCGGCATTCGCCGCATCACTCGGCGCCCGCCGGACGCTGCACCCAGACCGGGCTCAGGTTGGAGCCGCTGCCGGTGACGTAGAGGGCGGCCACCTCGCCGCGCTCCAGCACCAGCTGGTTCAGGTCGCTGACCTTCTGGTCGCCGGCGAACAGCGCCAGGCGCACCTTGACCGGGTTGAT
Source organism: Pseudomonas sp. GD04015 (assembly GCF_029837675.1). Taxonomy (NCBI): domain Bacteria; kingdom Pseudomonadati; phylum Pseudomonadota; class Gammaproteobacteria; order Pseudomonadales; family Pseudomonadaceae; genus Pseudomonas; species Pseudomonas sp. GD04015. The sequence continues at coordinate 87,475 of NZ_JAOEEE010000011.1, forward strand.
CTCGCGGTCGCCGCGGGCCTTGCCGGCCACGGCCGGGATCACCTCGGTCTTGCCGTCGGCGGTCTTCAGGCTGACCGGGGTGTCGGACAGGTTCTGGATGCGCACCAGGGCCTTCTGGCGGTTCTTGAAGGCGGGGTCTTCCACCAGGTTCAGCTCGCCGCTGGGCAGGCGCACCAGGGTGTAGTACTGGTCGGCCTTGAGGTTGACCGGCAGTGACTTGCCCGCGGCGCTGGCGCTGTAGCTGCCGGCCGGGAGGAAGGAAAAGTCGCTGCTGCCGCGGGGCTGCACGTCCTTGATGTTGACCGAGCCGAGGCTCAGGTCCAGCTCCGAGGAGCCGGCGTTGTAGGCACGGACGAAGGCCGAGCCGGCCGGCGCGGTCGGGCCGTAGAGGCCGCCCTCGTCGGCGTGGGCGACGTTGAAGGTGGCTGCGAGGCTCAGGCAGCCCAGTCCCAGGGCCAGCTTGCGAAGGGTGGTTTGCATGGTCATCTCCTTTGGTGAGTGCTCGTCTTCAGGGCGCCGCCACGGATTTGGCGGGGCCTTTGGCGGCCAGCTGCTGCTGGGCCGGTTCATGGCCGGAACCCAGTTGGGCCAGCCATTGGGGATCGAATTCGCTGAGGTCGCTGGGCAGGGTCAGGTAGCGCTCGGGCACCTCCCACAGCACCAGCTTGAGGCCCTGGGTCTCTTCCTCGCCCTTGGCCAGCAGGCGCAGCATCGGCACCAGCGGGCCGTGGCCGTCCTCGGCGTAGTTGTAGAGGTCGGTGCCCAGCGACTGGCGCAGCGCGCCGAGGAAGTTCCACTTCGGGTTGGCGCTGTAGCTGGTGCCGACGAGGGCCACCTGGGGCGCGCTGTCGCCGAACAGGTCGCCGCCCGCGCCGTCGCCGTTCTGCTCGGTCACGCGCTTCTCCAGCGGCTCCTTGGCCGGCTGCATGGCGGCGAAGTACGGGTCCAGCGGCAGGTAGCTGAGCAGGTCGCCCTTGTGGGTCTCGCTGCCGACCTGGCGGGTCGCGTAGCTCAGCTCGCCGTGGGGCAGCAGGTGGCGCCGCTGCAGGTCGTCTGCCACGGCGCGGGCGGCCAGCTCGGCGCCCAGCGGCGTCCAGTGGGTGTCGGTGCGCAGGAACACCAGGCCCTGCTGCTTGCCGCCTTCCAGCGCGGCGTACAGGTCCGCGCCCTGCAGGCCGAGCTGGCCGAGGCGCTCGCGGGCCTGGTCGTACAGCGCCTGCTGCTCGGCCACCGGGCGCTGCTCGGCGACGAACTCCGGGTAGAGCCGGGCCTTGGCCGGCAGCAGCACGACCTGCAGCTGGATGCCCCGGCTGCGTAGCTCGTCGCGCACGCGGGTGATCAGCTTCCAGTTGTCCTCGACCTGGTCGGGCTTGGTCGCCGGCTTGAACTCCTCGCTGGTGAACAGCCAGCCGTCGCGGCCGATCACCACGCCGGGGCGGCCCTCGCCGAACAGGCCGTATTCCACCGCCGCCCAGACGTTGGTGCCGAACTCCTTGACCGGGAAACCCTTGTCGTAGTGCTTCTCGATGGCATGGGTCAGCTTGCCGTTGAGGAAGGTGGTCTCGCCGGCCGCCGAGAAGCGGAACAGGTTGGGCATCGACGCCACCGACAGGGCCACGAGGACCAGGGCGAAGGTGGCGCTGTAGAGGATGTGGATGGTGCGCATGTCGGCTCCTCCTCAGAACTGGAAGTACAGGAAGGGTGAAAAGCTTTGCGCCGACAGCTTCAGGACCGAGGCGACAAACAGCAGCAGGACCAGCAGCCGGCCGAGCGCCACGGCGTAGGCCGGGGCGACGCCGGCGGCCACCGCGGTGGCGCCGCCGAGCGGGGCGACGGTGCCCTCCTCGCCCGCCTTCGCCTTGGGCGCGCGGCTGGCCAGGGGGTTGGTGTAGAACTGGCGCAGGCCGAAGACGACGATGACGCCGTAGGCCAGCACCAGGGTGCCGATCTGCAGGCTGGTCAGCTGGGCCAGGGTCAGGTCGGACAGGCGCCACTCGGAAAACTCGAACATGGCGGCGTACATGCGCCAGGCCACGTCCAGGTTCTCGGCGCGGAAGATCACCCAGCCGGTCACCACCAGCAGGAAGGTGAAGGCCCATTTCAGCGGATTGATGGTGCGCGGCGCGGCGTCCACGCCCAGGGCCCGCTCGATGGCCAGCCACATGCCGTGCCAGGCGCCCCAGATCACGTAGGTGAAGTTGGCGCCGTGCCACAGGCCGCCCAGCAGCATGGTCAGGAACAGGTTGCGATAGGTGGCGAAGGTGCTGCCGCGATTGCCGCCCAGGCTGATGTACAGGTAGTCGCGCAGCCAGGTGGACAGGCTGATGTGCCAGCGCCGCCAGAACTCGGTGATCGACTGGCTGATGTAGGGCTGGTTGAAGTTCTCCATGAAGCGGAAGCCCATCATCAGGCCCAGGCCGATGGCCATGCTGCTGTAGCCGGCGAAGTCGAAGTACAGCTGCGCGGTGTAGGCCACGGCGCCCAGCCAGGCCTCCCCCGTGGTCGGGTCGGACAGGGCGAAGCAGTGGTCGGCGATGGGCGCCACGCTGTCGGCGATGAACACCTTCATGATGAAGCCCTGCATGAAGCGCGTGCAGCCCTCGGCGAACTTGTCCACGGTGTGGGTGCGGTGGTTGAACTGGTCCACCAGGTCGCGGAAGCGCAGCACCGGGCCGGCGATCAGGTGCGGGAAGATCGCCACGAAGGCCGCGAAGTCGATCAGGTTGTGGGTCGCCGGGGTGTCGCCGCGGTACACGTCGATGATGTAGCTGATCGACTCGAACACGTAGAACGAGATGCCGATGGGCAACAGGATGTGGGTCAGCACGAAGGGGTCCATGCCGAACGAGCTGACCACCATGTTGAAGCTCTCGACCCCGAAGTTGGCGTACTTGAAGTAGCCCAGCACGCACAGGTCGACCACCACCCCGAGTATCAGCCAGCGTTGGGCCGCCTTGGTGCGCACCCCCGCCGCGCCGATGCGCAGGCCGATCCAGTAGTTGAACACGGTGACCCCGGCGAACAGCGCGAGGAAGTCCACCCGCCACCAGGCGTAGAAGATGTAGCTGGCGACCAGCAGCAGCAGGTTGCGATACCGGTTCCCGCACAGGTAGTACAGCGTGAGGAAGATCGGCAGGAACAGGAACAGGAATACGTTGGACGAGAAAACCATCCTAGCTTCTCCAGAAAAGAGGTTGACCCAGGGCGCGCATCAGTTGCTCGCCATTCGCTGGCTGCCGTCGTGGCGACGGCACACGGTCGCCTCCACGGTGAGGCCTTCGGGCATGTTTTCCGGCGCGTCCACCTCGAGCCCCATCAGGGTCAGGTCGCGCCAGTCGCCCTCGTCACGCAGTTCGAAGAGGTAGCGGCCGCCGGTGTCGATGCGGTCGCTCTGCTCCAGGTCGAAGCGCTCCTTGCGCCCGCTGAAGTACCAGACGGTGGACTTGGTGTCGTGGATGCCCGGGTCGCTGAAGCGCAGGTCGATCATGTGGTCGGCGCTGCGCAGCTCCTTCAGCCCGCTGGTGCCGTTGAGGAACACCTGAGTGCTGCCCGGCCCCAGCTTGGCCTTGCCGGTGAGCAGCGCCGGCTGGCCGGCGCAGCCGTTGTCGACCATGGGCACGGCCTGGCGGTAGAAGTCGCGCAGGGACATGTCGTAGTGGGTGGCGAATTCCCAGACGACCACCTTCGGTGGCTTCTTCTGGAAATCCTCGCTGGCCAGCAGCTGCAGCATGGCGCTCTCGTAGCCGCCGCCGGTGACCGCCATGTTCATCACCTGCACGCCGCTGTACTGCTCCAGGTAGCCGGCGAAGTTGTAGGCCACACCGCTGTTACTGGTGCCCACCAGCACGACTTCCGGGCTGGACTCGTCGCCGAACAGGCTGTCGCCGGAGCTCTCGTCGGCCGGCTCGGTGGCGAAGCGGTCGACGTACTCGGTGTCGTAGGTGTTGTTGCAGATCTTGCCCGCCGCCTCGCCCGAGCTGCCGGGGCTGCCGAGGATGCCGACGCGCTTGGTGACGAACTCCTTCTTCGGCATGTCGGCGTAGGCCGGAATCTGCTTCAGCACCTCGGCGGTCAGCCTGGCCGCGTCCTTGGCCCCGCGCGGGGTCCAGTGGTGGTCGTCCTTGAAGAAGAAGTCGGTGTCCTTGCCCTGCTCGTCGAACAGCGGCGAGTAGTCGGCGGCCCAGATGCCGATCCGGCGGAATTCGCCGATGGTCTTGATGTAGTTGGCGCGGGCGGTCTCCCAGTCGAACCTGCCCTGCCACTCGGGCGTCAGCTTGCGCCGGTTGACCAGGCCCTTGGTCGGCTGGAACACGATCAGCAGCTCCACCCCGCGCGCCTTGAGCGCGTCGCGGAAGCGCTTGAGCTGGGCGTAGCCCTCCGGCGTGGTGCCGATGTCGGTGCGCAGGTCGTTCTTGGTGCGGAACAGCCAGCCGTCCTGGCCGTCGATCAGGGTGCTGTGGAAGTCGAGTTCCTTGGTGTCGTAGCTGGCGGGGTTGGACGCCGCCGGGCACAGGCCGCCGATCAGCTCGATGTCGTAGGTGGGGAACTGCGCCGCCGCGGCGGACGAAGCGGCCAGCAGCAGGCCCAGCGCCAGGGCGCCGCGAGGGCTTGGGAAACGGTTCATCGTTTGGCCTCCATGTCCGTGCCGAGGTAGTCGATCAGCACCGGCTTGTCCTGCCGCACCATCAGGTCGAGGATCTTGTCCTGGTAGGGGCCGAGGATGCCCGGCAGGGTGATGCCGGCGCTCTTGGTCGGGGACAGCATCTGCACCCGGTACAGCTCCAGGCTCAGGGGCGAGTCCACCCCCATCGGCCCGGAGGCGTTGGCCACCAGCTTGCCGCCGACGATGAGCATGGAGATGTTGGTCTCGAAGGGGTCGAGCAGGAGGTCGCGGTCGGTGTTGCTGAGGTCCTTCACGTGGCCATAGACGCCGAGCTTGCCGTTGCTCACCACCAGGTTCTCGTACAGCTTGACGTTGACGCTGTTGCGTACCCGGATGCCGTGGCGCTCGTTGTTGTAGGCCTTGTTGCCCCACAACAGGTTGTCGCCGCTCTCGTAGATGGTCACGCCGTCCGACTTGTTGCGGTACGTCTCGTTGTAGGCCAGCACGTTGTTCACGCTGCTGCGGTCGATGACGATGCCGGACAGCTCGTTGTCGTAGGAGCGGTTGTTGAAGATCCAGCTGTCGTTCACCTCCCGCGAGACGATGATGCCGTGCTTCTCGCGGGTGCCGTAGGCGGTGTTCTCGGCGATGATCAGCCGGCGCGAGCGGTCGTGCGGGTCGATGCCGTAGACCAGGTTGTTGCGGTAGGTGTTGCCGCGGATCACCACGTCGTCGGCCTCGTAGCAGTAGAAGCCGTACCACATGTCATCCCACATCGAGTTGAGCAGCCAGCCGGTGGGGTGGTCCCGGCCCATCTTCGGCGCCATCGACGGGCTGTACTGGGAGATCGAGAAGCCGTAGGACTTGCTCTTGGTGTAGCCGAGGCTGGAGATCGTCGAGTTGACGATGTAGGTCTCGGTGCCACCCCAGGCGTTGATGAACGGACGGAACTCGCCCTTCTTCTCGAACCAGTCCTGGCGGTTCTCGGCCTCGCGCCAGGCGGTGATCCGGCTGTCGGTGACGAACAGCTTGCCGTCGTTGATGACGAAGGCGCCGCGGTCCTTGGACAGGCGCAGGTCCTTGGTCTTCTCGTCCACGTGCAGGGTCGCGCCTGGCATCACCACCAGCGGCAGGCGCAGCACGTAGATGCCGGGCTCGACCTCCTGGAAGTACTTGGGCTGCGCCCTGGCCAGGTCGGCGGGGGTGACGTAGCCACCCTCCACCACCAGCGCCTGGGGCATGCCGCCCTGGCGGGTCACCCATTCGCGCAGGCGTTCGTCGCCACCGGTGAACTCGGTCAGCTGGTCCATGCCGATCATGCGCCGCAGGCTGACCTGGCCCGCCGGCTGGGTGACGATCTTCTCGTACACGGCCTCGGGGGTGAACGGCGTCAGGTCCGGCAGCTTGGGCGGGTCCATCTTCAGCGGCTCGGCCGGCGCGCTGCGAATCTGGTAGGCCTCCGGCGATACCTCGGTATTCACCGCCTGGGCGCCGGCCGCGTAGAGCAGCCAGGCGCAGGTGCCTAGCACAAGGCTTCTGGTGGGCTGGATCATGGCTCGCTCCTCAATATCGCCAGATCACATCGAGCATGACCCGATGCATGCTGGAATCGGTGCCGCTGGCGAAGGCGTCGCCAGGGAAGAACACGCCGCCGCGCAGACGCACCAGCGCCGAGTCGGCCTCGACCACACCCAGTTCGGAGCGGTCGAAGTAGCGGGTCAGCACCAGGTCGACTTCCTGGCCCAGGTCCTTGTCGCCGGGCTCCAGGGCGACGTTCAGGCCGCTGGCGCTGTCCAGGTCCTCGTCCACCCGCCAGAAGCGGTGGTAGACCAGGCTGGCGTCGTACTTCCGGTCCAGCACCCAGCTGCCGAACAGCGATGCGGCCTGCAGGTTGTTCAGCTCGCCGCGGTAGGCCTCGCCGAAGCGGTGGACGGAGGAGCGGGTGCCGGTGAAGCGCGCGCGGTTGCTCTGCAGGTCGGTCTGCATGAACTGCTCGGAGTCGTCGGCGTCGCCACCGCCGCTGGCCCGCGACAGGGTGCCGCCGAGGCGCCAGTTCTCGTCGATGTTCCAGCGCAGGCCGAGGTCGACGGCCCAGCCGTCCAGGTCCTGGTCGCGGCTGCCCACGGCCCGGCGCTCGCCGCTGGCGCTGCTGGTCTGCAGCAGCTCGGCGTCGCCGCGCATCAGAGTGGCGGCCACCCAGTAGTTGACGGGCGCGGTGCTGCGCGGATTGAAGAAGTCGCCGTTGAGTTCGGCGCCGAACCAGGTGACGTCGCCGGTGTAGCGCTTGCTCAGCTCGTCGACCGTCTCGCCGGCGTGGGCCAGGCTGCCGTTGTCGCGGCTGTGGTGCAGCTTGAGACCGGCCCAGTGGCCCGGGCGCCACTGGGTGGAGAGGCCGGCCAGGAAGTGCTGGCGGTCCTCGTCCTGGGGCGCCAGGTCGTCGAGGTCGGTGCGGTAGTCGCTGAAGCGCTCGGCCACCGCCACCTGGGCGTTGAGCAGGGTGGTGTCGAAGTTCCAGCGCAGCGCCTCGATGTTGGTGTCCCACCACAGGCCGTCGTCGGCGCGGATGCGCTGGCGGCCGAAGCGCAGCGACTCGCCCGGGTAGGCAGTGAGGCCGGAGTAGTCGACCCAGAGTTCGTGCAGGGCGAGGAAGTTCTTCTCGCGCTCGCGGCTGTCGGTCGCTTCCAGGGTGTCGTTGTTGACCTGGGAGGACTCCAGCACGTCGGTGGCGACGAAGGCCTCGCCCATGGCGTAGCCGGACCAGTTGCCGCGCGAGCCGTACACCCAGGGCCGCGCGCTGGCGCCGAGGCCGTTGAAGTCGCCGCCGTCGCGGGTGCCCAGGTCCAGGTCTTCGATGGACTGGGCGGTGAGCTTGAAGTTGATGCCGTAGTCGAGGCTGGATGCCTCGTCGGCACGCACGCCATTGACGGTCAGTGTCCCGCTGGCCGCGATGACGAAACTGAGAAACGATCTGCTGAAGGTCATAGCATGTCCCGTGCTTGATTATCGTTGGGTGTGCAGGCTGACCTGCTCGCCGCCGCTCCGCGCCGCCCTCTCCCGCTCCACCATGGAGCGCACCCGCGCCATGTCGCCGGGCTGCAGGCGGGGCGTCATGCGCTCCATCCACATGTCGGCCTGGGGCATGCCCTGCTCCTTGGCCAGGGTGGCGAAGCCGTAGGCGTACACCGGGTTGATGCGGATGCCGCGGCCGTCGCCGAACAGCTGGGCCAGGGCGACGTCGGCCTGCGGGTTGCCCGCGCGCGCGGCGATCAGCAGCTGCTCCAGCGCCTTGTCGGCGTGGACCCGGCCGAGCTTGCCCTCGCGGTAGAGGCGGGCCAGGATGAGCCGCGCCTTGGGGTCCTGGGGGATGGCGGTGAGCAGGTACTGCTCGGCCTTCGCCGGCTCGGCCGGCACCAGCTGGCCGTTGAGGTAGATCTGCCCGAGGGCCACCGCGGCGCGGCCGGAGCCCGCCTCGACGCCTTTTTCCAGGTACTCCAGCACCTGCTCGGTCTCGCCCAGCTGCGGGTTGCGCCGCACCAGGTCGGCGAGGCCGGCCCAGGCGTCCGGCCACACGGGAGCGATGGCCTCGTACAGCTGCCTGGCCTCTTCCGGGCGCGGCTGCCCGGCGCCGTCGCCGGCCAACACGCGGGCCACCGTCTGCACCTGGTTGGGCGCGACGCGCTGGGAGCGGAAGTCGTTCTCCATGCGCTCGGCCAGCCCCTTCACCGCCTCCTCGTCACCCTGGATGCGGTAGACGGCGGCCAGCTCGGCGTAGCAGTCGCTCACCTCAGACAGCCAGGCCTCACAGGACGCACGAATCTCGTCCAGGTGCGCCTCGTAGTCGCCACGGGCGCGGTACAGCATCACCCAGCCCAGGCGGGCCTGGGGCATGCCCTGGGCCTGCCACTCGCTCAGCTGTCGCTCGATGGCCGCCAGGTCGGCGCTCTGCGGGTCTTCCAGCTGCAGGCGCACCAGCGCCAGCAGCACGCTCTGGTCGCCGCTGGCGATGCCTGCCCGCAGCAGTTCGACCGCCTCCTGCCGCTCGGCCGGGGTCGCGTTGGGCTTGTTCACCAGCCACTTGCCGAGCTTGACCCGGGCGATGGGCGACTCCGCCGCCACGCGGCGGTAGATGGACTCGCCCTCGGCCTGGCGGGCCGCGTCGGGCTGCTGCACCAGCACATCGGCCAGCCCCATCTCAGCGTCGGCGTAGCCCAGTTCGGCCAGCGGCCGGAAGTTCTCCTCCGCGACCTGCAGGTCGCCACCGGTCCTGGCCTGCTTGGCCAGTTCGAGATCGGGCAGCTGCGCGCAACCGGCGGCGGTCAGGCACAGCGCGATCGCTGACAGCCGAGCGTTCATTCGCCGGCCGCCACGTTGCGGGAGTCGCCGGCGGGCAGCAGCTTGCTGGCCAGCACCTCGCCCTCTTTCACCAGGCGATCGTCGAAGACGTTGCCGAACGGGCGGATGCGCACGTCCACCGGGCGCTTGGCCAGCTCGGTGCCGAGCGGCTCGTCCGGCTGGATCATGACCCGGATGTCGGACGCCAGGCCGCCGTCCTGCAAGGCCAGGGTGGTGATGTGGCCGGCCCGCTCCTCCTTCTCGCCGGCGACGATGAAGCTGACCGCGGTGCCGGGCTGCAGCTCGTTGAAGGCGCGGTACGGGAAGCGCGCCTCGACGGTGGCCACGCTGTCCACCGGCGACATCAGGAACACTGCCGAGCCCTTGCCGGCGGTCTGCCCGTCGCCGATCAGCTGGGCGGTCACGCGGCAGTCGCAGGGGCTGGTCAGGGTGCCCTGGAAGGTCTTGCCGAACAGGCGCTGGAGGTTGTCCGGGGTCAGGTCCTCGGTCGGCAGCACGCCCTTGAGCACGTCCATCATGTTCGACGAGAAGGTACCCACCGGCGCGCCCTTGGCCACCGTGTCGCCAACCTTGACCAGGGCCTGCACCGCGCCCTCGCGGGGCATCGACACCTGCTGGCCGGGCACCGCGACCTGGGCCGAGTCGGCGTGGGTGATGAAGTAGATGTCGTACAGCTGGTACAGCACGTAGCCGGCGGCGACCACGCCGACCATGAACAGGCCGAAGCTCAGGCTGACCGCGCGCATGCGGCCGAACAGGCCGGCCGGCGCGGCGTCGCCGCCCTTGCGCGGCTTGGTGAAGTTGTCGCGCTGCAGGGTGCTGATCAGGTCGCCGACGTTGATCAGCTCGCCGCTGAGGAAGGAGCTGATCACGTAGCGCAGCGCCGCCTGTTCGCGCGGGCGCAGGTGGTGGAACTCGCAGCCGGCGCGGCGCGAGCCTTCCAGCGAGCGGACCTGGAATTCCACGTCCATGGCGAAGCCGATGCCTTCGACCTCGAACATCAGCTTGCCGTGGCAGTACTGGCCTTCCTTGAGCAGGCTGTTGCCCGGCTGGAAGGAGAAACCGCCGACCGACAGATCGAGCAGCGGCGCCTCGATCTCCTGGCCCTGCGGGGTGACGTAGCGGATCCTGGCCGGCAGCTTGAGGCGCGCGTACTGTCGCTGGGCTTCGGCTTCGTGGACCACGTTGCTGTTGATGCTGGGGCTGATCACTGCGCTCATGTTCGTTCCTTTATGCAATCGAGAGTCTGGGGGCGAGAGTTCTGGAGAGTTGGCGGGCGGCCGCTCACACCATCCACATCAGGGTGGCGACGAAGACACTGCCGGCAGAAAAGGTCATGGCCCGCGACGACCAGGTGTTGAACCAGCGCTGGAAGCTGGCGAGATCGCGGTCGAGCTTGGTCTTCTGGCGCGTCCAGGACTGCTGGTCGAGGCGGAAGAACACGTACACCTTCACCAGTGCGCCGACGATCTGGTTGTAATAGAGGATCAGCGGGTAGGCCGGCCCGATGCTGTGGCCGGACGCCAGCAACAGCAGGGTCAGCACCAGCCGGGTCAGGCCGATCCACAGCAGGTAGATCAGCAGGTAGGCGAAGCCGTACTTGATGCTGGCGATGATCGCCACCGAGGGGCCGAGCAGGCTGGTCCACATCGACACCCGCTGGTCCAGCAGGACCACGCTGGTGAAGGCGCCCAAGCGGCGGATGCCGAGGCCCAGGGCCCGCGAGTTCTGCCGCAGGTTGTTGCCGTACCAGCGGAACATCAGCTTGCGGCTGGCCTTGAGGAAGCTCTTCTCCGGCGGGTGCTCGACCGTGTTGATCGAGGCGTCCGGCACGTAGAAGGTGTCGTATCCCAGGCGCATCAGGCTGTACCAGCTGGACTTGTCGTCGCCGGTGAGGAACTTGAAGCGGCCGAGGCGCCAGTGCTCCAGATGGTCGTTCTCCACGTCCATGATGAAGCCCGGGTCGGTCACCACCTCGGCGCGGAACACCGACATGCGCCCGGTCAGGGTCAGCACCCGCTTGGACAGGGCCATCGAGCACATGTTGATGTGGCGCTGGGCGAAGCGCAGCTTGTGCCACTCCTGCATCACGTAGCTGCCGCGCACCTCGCAGAACTCGTTGGTGGTGAGCCCGCCGAGGTTGTCGAACAGCTTGAAGTACGGCGCGGTCTGGCGCACCACACCGGCGGTGAGCACGGTGTCACCGTCCACCACCGCGACCACCGCGCGCTCGTCCGGCTGGTGCCGGGAGATGGCGCGGAAGCCCTGGGCCAGGCCGTCGCGCTTGCCGGTGCCGGGAATCCGCACGATGTCCAGGCGCACCCGCTCCGGCGGGGACAAGCGGTTCCACAGGTTCTTGACCAGCAGCTCGTCGGACAGCTCGACGATCGAGCACACCACGGTGCTCGGGTAGCCGCAGTCGATCGCCTCCTGGATCACCGAGCGGTACACCGCCGCGGTGGTCAGCGCGTCGATGCGGAAGCTGGTGACCAGCAGGTAGACGTGGGAGGGATCGCCCGCCTCGCCCAGCCGGCGCGCCTTGCGCCGGTAGTACGGGTAGACGATGTAGAGGAAGATCAGGCCGCGAACGTAGTGGATCGCGCCCATCGAGTAGCGCCAGATGCCCACCACCCCGAGGAGCAGCAGGAAGTCGGCGGACTCCGGATCGAAGATGCTGTGGGGCAGCAGCAAGGCCATGCCACCCAACGCAGACAAATAGAACAGCCAGCCTGCGGCGTTGCGCAAGCTACCCTGAACACTTTCCATGAAATGTCACCCCGTTTGAGTTACCGCTCTGCAACGGGGGCGTCGTTGTTGTTGTTGTAACGCCCTGTGCACCTTGTCCTGCAGCAGTCGCTACCAGCAGAGGCCTTCTTTCACTTCGTCGCTGCACTGGCGCATGAAGCCGACAAGGTCGATCAGCTTCTTGCCGGGCGGCAGTTGCTGAACCACGGTCTCGAACAGCTCGTCGCCGTTGCCCAGCACGATGACGTCCGCCTCGGCCACCACCTGGGCCAGGTCCGAGCGCAGCAGCGAGGAGACGTGGGGGATCTTGGACTCGATGTACTCGCGGTTGGCGCCGTGGACGCGGGCGTACTCGACGTTGCGGTCGAAGATCTTCAGGTCGAAACCCTTGCCGATCAGCATCTCGGCCAGTTCGACCAGGGGACTCTCACGCAGGTCGTCGGTGCCGGCCTTGAAGCTCAGGCCGAGCAGCGCGATGCTGCGCTTGTCCTGGCTGGCGATGAGGTTGTAGGCGTTGCGCACCTGGGCCTCGTTGCTCGGCATCAGCGAACTGATCAGCGGCGACTCGACATCCAGCTGGGTGGCGCGGTAGTTCAGGGCGCGCACGTCCTTGGGCAGGCAGGAGCCGCCGAAGGCGAAGCCGGGGCGCATGTAGTACTTGGAGAGGTTGAGCTTGTGGTCCTGGCAGATCACGTCCATCACCTCGCGGCCATCGACACCCACCGCCTTGGCGATGTTGCCGATCTCGTTGGCGAAGGTGATCTTGGTCGCGTGCCAGACGTTGCAGGTGTACTTGATCATCTCGGCGACTTCGACGCTCTTGCGGATGATCGGGGCGTCCAGCTCGCCGTAGATCTCTTCCAGCAGGTCGCCGGAGGTCTGGTCCAGCTCGCCGATCACGGTCATGGCCGGGAAGTCGTAGTCCTTGATCGCGGTGCTCTCGCGCAGGAACTCGGGGTTCACCGCCACGCCGAAGTCCTTGCCGGCCTTCAGCCCGGAATAGCGTTCGAGGGTGGGGATCACCACGTTGCGCAGGGTGCCCGGCAGCACGGTGCTGCGCACCACCACGGTATGGCGGCTGTTCTTCTCCGGCAGGACCTTGCCGATCTGCTGGCAGACTTCCTCGATGTAGGACACGTCGAGGTCGCCGTTGCGCTTGCTCGGCGTCGGCGGCGCCAGGAAGGAAATGTCGGTGTTCAGCACCGCTTCGCGCATATCCAGCGTGCCGCGCAGCTTGCCGCTGGCGACCCCCTTCTGCAGCAGCTCTTCCAGCCCGGGCTCCACGATCGGCGACCTGCCGTCGTTGATCAGATCGATCTTCAGCGGCGAGATGTCCACCCCGATGATCTGGTGCCCTCTGGCCGACAGGCACCCCGCACACACAGCCCCAACATAGCCCAGCCCAAAGATGCTGATACGCATTGGACGATCTCCTCCTTGCGTGGATCGATGCGACAGCCCCATGGCTGACGCTCACTTCGCGACGAGACCGGACAACAGGTACTGCAACTTCCTCTGGTCTCTGTTTACCGCTTCGGCTGTTATCCGTTCCATCTAAAGTGAAACAGGAAGTTCAATCAGCCTCGAGCAAAACAGATGCCACTCAAAACGACAAAGTTCCGTGGCGGGCAGTAGGAAAGTTAAATATCTGAAAACAGTGATCTAGTTTTCATATTGAGGCGCCGCTTCGACACAAAGATGCCATTAGTTTGACACCAATCTGTAGGGGAGGCTCTGGAGCGCAGAATACAGCGGATTTTTAGAAAGCCAAACCTAGATTTCAAACGGCCATCAAGAATTAAAAGTGCAATTAGCATAACACTCCAAATTCTATCGACAATTTTATGACGCCATAAAACAGACAATATCAATGACTATAAGAAAGAGCGGCAAAGTGCCATATCATGGCAACTAAGCGGAGCGGCGACATAACTAACCACGATAAGTTTCATCACCACCCCGTGGAACTAATCGGCAATAAGGAGTCGGCAGCCCGAAAATACTTATCCGCTCGGACAGGTAATCCCCTAAACTTCCGCGCTCCACGGCCGATTTGCTAGGCATAGCCCACTCGAACAAGAAGCCCTCCGGATGAGAAACAACCAGCCCGTCACCCAGCGCGAACGCACCTTTCCCGACCAGCAACGCCTGATCTCCACCACCGACCTGAAAGGCCAGATCACCTATTGCAACCAGGCCTTCGTCGAGATCAGCGGCTTCGCCCGCGAAGAGCTGCTGCGGGCGCCGCACAACATCGTGCGCCACCCGGACGTGCCGCCGGCGGTGTTCGACCACATGTGGCAGACGCTGAAGAAGGGCCGCCCGTGGATGGGCGTGGTGAAGAATCGCAGCAAGAACGGCGATCACTACTGGGTCAACGCCTACGTCACGCCCATGCTCGAGAAGGGCCAGGTGGTGGGCTACGAATCGGTGCGGGTCAAGCCCACCGCCGAGCAGGTGCAGCGGGCCGAGGCGCTGTACCAGCGGATCAATGCCGGCAAGGCGGCGATCCCCGCCACCGACCGCTGGCTGCCGGTGCTGCAGGCATGGCTGCCGTTCATCCTGATCAGCCAGATCGGCTTCATGATCGGCCACTGGATCGGTTCGACCTGGGGCTTCCTGCTGGCCGCCCTGCTCTCCGTGCCGCTGGGCCTGGCCGGCCTCGGCTGGCAGACCCGTGGCGTCAAGCGCCTGCTGCGCCTGGCCGACCAGACCACCTCGGACCCGCTGATCGCGCAGATGTACACCGATAGCCGCGGCGCCGAAGCACGCCTGGAAATGGCCATGCTCAGCCAGGAAGCGCGCCTGAAGACCTGCCTGACCCGCCTGCAGGACACCGCGGAGCGCCTGACCAGCCAGGCCAAGCACGCCGACCACCTGGCCCACAGCAGCTCGGCCGGACTGGAGCGCCAGCGGATCGAGACCGAACAGGTGGTGACCGCGATCAACGAGATGGCCGCCACCACCCTGGAGGTGGCCAACAACGTGGCGCGCACCGCCATCGCCACCCAGGAGGCCAACCGCCTGACCGGCGAGGGCCGCCATGTCGCCTCGGAGACCCGCGAGGCGATCCAGCGCCTGTCGGTCTCCGTCGGCGAAACCGGCGAGACGGTGTCGCGCCTGGCCCAGGACAGCAACGAGATCGGCGGCGTGGTCGACGTGATCAAGGGCATCGCCGACCAGACCAATCTGCTCGCCCTCAACGCCGCCATCGAGGCGGCGCGGGCCGGCGAGATGGGTCGCGGCTTCGCCGTGGTAGCCGACGAGGTGCGCTCGCTGGCCCAGCGCACGGCGGAATCCACCGGGCAGATCCACGCGCTGATCGCCAAGCTGCAGCGCACCGCCGAAGAGGCGGTGATGACCATGGAGATCGGCCGCAGGCAGGCCGACGAAGGCGTGGAGCACGTGCTGCAGGCCGACCAGGCGCTGCAGGGCATTAGCGAGGCGGTGGGCAACATCGCGGACATGGCCAACCAGATCGCCGCGGCGGCCGAGCAGCAGAGCGCCGTGGCCGACGAGATCAATCAGAACATCACCACCATCGCCCAGCTGGCCGACCAGACCTCGGGCGAAGCGCAGAACACTGCGCTGCTCAGCGAGGAACTCACCTCCACCGCCCAGGACCAGTATTCCCTGGTGGAGCGCTTCAACCGCTGATCGTCGTCACCCGCCGGCCCGCCCGGGCCGGCCGCTCACGCCCGTCCGAGATAATCCATCTTGCCGATTTCCAGGCCGTTGTGGCGCAGGATGGCGTAGGCGGTGGTGACGTGGAAATAGAAGTTGGGCAGCACGAAGCGCAGCAGGTAGTCCGGGCCGCTGAAGCGCAGTTCGCTGCCCGGGACCTTCAGGACGATCTCGCGCCCTTCCCCGCTGTCGATCTGCTCGGGCGTCAGGCTGCCAATGAACTCCAGCGTGCGGCCGATGCGCGCCTGCAGTTCGTCGAAGCTGCTCTCCGTGTCCGCGAAGCTGGGCACCTCGACCCCGGCCAGGCGCGCCGCGCAGCCCTTGGCGGCGTCGCTGGCGATCTGCACCTGGCGGGTCAGCGGGTGCATGTCCGGCGCCAGGCGCGCGTCGAGCAGCACGGCGGGGTCGATCTTCCTGGCTTCGGCATGGGCCGCGGCCTTGTCGAGAATGGCCGACAGGTTGCCGAACATGCGGACGAACTGGGGCACGGAGGCCTGGTAGAGGGACAGCGACATGGAGAACTCCTTGGCGGAAGAAGGACGAAACTCTGCTAGGTTCTGTACGAAAAGTCGTCGAGCGAAGGTCAGGCAAGGGCTAGGCGCCCCCACAAAAACAGGCGAAGAAGCGGAGTTTACGTGCTGTAAATGAGCATTCTGAGACGCCGCGTCCCGGCCTGTTTTTAACGCAGCATCACCGAGCACAGGCACTTTTCGTACAGAACCTAGGTTAGCCGCCACCACGACGGAGAGGCAGGAACCATGATGACCCCGGAGCAGATCGCCGCATTCTGCCTGCAGCTGCCAGGCGCGCGCGAGGACTACAAATGGGGCGGCGCCCGGGTGTTCTCGGTGGCCGGCAACAAGATGTTCGCCCTGCTCAGCGGGGGCCTGGCCTTCAAGGTGGCGCCGGAGCTGTTCCTCGGCATGGTCGACCGGCCGGGCATCCGCCCTGCCCCCTATCTGGCCCGGGCCTACTGGGTCAGCATGAACGAGCCCTACCCGCTGGGTGATGACGAGATGCGTGAGCTGCTGACCCGCTCCCACCAGCTGGTGGTGCGCAAGCTGCCGAAGGTTCGCCAGGCGGGGCTGCTGCTCGACTAGAGCGGCAGCAGATGGCCCAGGTAACGCCCGCCCAGCGCCAGCTGGTCGATCCAGAAGGCCTGGTGCAACGCGACTATCGCCCAGAACACCAGCTGGAAGGACGCCTTGCGCGTCTTGTGGCGGAACACCTGCTGGGCCACCAGGGCGCCGGGCCAGCCGCCCGCCAGCTCGGCGATGTGCAGGCTGTTCTCCGGCGTGCGCCAGCGCCCCTTCTGCGCGGACTGCTTGTCCAGCCAGTACTGGCCGAAGCTGAACAGGCTGACCAGCGGATAGGCCAGCGCCACCCAGACCACACCGCGTTCCAGCAGCGCCAGGGCGCCCCAGGCCGGCAGCGCGCACAGCGCCGCCAGCACCAGCAGCTTGGCCTGCAGGTTGCGGATGGCCGGTGAATCCGGGCCGGGCTGGCGCGGGTTCCTGGCGGCTTTCGGCGTGCCCTGGCCCGGTTTGCGGCGAATGGCCGGGCGATCCAGGCTGAGCGCCAGGTGGCGCATGTGCTGGGCTCGCGGCCGGCCCTGCTCGTCGCGCCCGGCGACGTAGGCCACCGCATCGCCGGCCTGAAGGCGCCGCTCCCCGCGCACCGCGGAGATGTGCACGAACAGCTGCTCGCCGCCACCGTCAGGCAGGATGAAGCCGAAGCCCTTGTCGTCGTTCCAGCTCTTCAGGATGCCTTGTCGTTCCATGCTCAGCCCTGGGCGCTGCTCCAGTCGATCAGGTGGAACTGCCAGGTGGCCAGGATCAGCAGGCCGAAGGCGATGCGGTACCAGGCAAACAGCGCGTAGCTGTGGTTGGCGATGAACTTGAGCAGGCCGCGCACGGCGATCATGGCGAAGATGAAGGACACCACGAAGCCCAGGGCGAACACCGGCAGGTCGCCGGGCTGGAACAGGTCGCGGTACTTGTAGCCGGAATACACGGCCGCGCCGACCATGGTCGGCATCGCCAGGAAGAACGAGAACTCGGTGGCGGCGCGACGCGACAGGCCGAACAGCAGGCCGCCGATGATGGTGGAGGCCGAGCGCGAGGTGCCCGGGATCATCGCCAGGCACTGGGCGAAGCCGATCTTCAGGGCTTCCTTCCAGGTCATGTCGTCCACCTCCTCGACGGTGATCTCGTGCTGGCGGCGCTCGGCCCAGAGCATCACCACGCCACCGACCACCAGCGCGACGGCCACGGTGACGGCGTTGAACAGGTACTCGTGGATCAGGTCGGCGAAGGCCACGCCGATGACCACCGCCGGCAGGAAGGCGATCAGCAGGTTGGCGGTGAAGCGCTGGGCCTGTCGCTGCCGCGGCACGTTGAACACGGTGATGAGGATCTTGCGGCGGTACTCCCACATCACCGCCAGGATGGCGCCGAGCTGGATGATGATGTTGAAGGCCATCGCCCGCTCGCCGCCGAAGCCGAGCAGGTCGGCGACGACGATCTGGTGGCCGGTGCTGGAGATCGGCAGGAACTCGGTCAGGCCCTCGACGATGCCCAGGATCACTACCTGCAGGGCTGTCCACAAATCCATGAAATACCTCGGCACTGGCCGCCTCAGAGAAGCGGCCGATAACGGAATAGACGCCTGGTCGCAGACGGAAAACGGCGGGCATCCTACCAGATAGGCACCTCTGCGCGCCTCCTTGCCAACGGCGGATGGCGCAGCGCCTAGACTGGCTGTTGGCTATTACAAGAACTGACCCGGAGCCACCCCTCATGAGCAGCCTGCGCACCCTTCCCATCAGCCGCCGCCTGTGGCTGATCCTGCTGTCGTCCATCGTCATGCTGCTGCTCCTCACCGGACTGATGCTGCAGCAGATCCACACCGGCCTGTACCAGGCCAAGGCGCAGCAGACCCGGCATCTGGTGGAAAGCGCCATCGGCGTGCTCAAGCACTACCAGGGCCTGGAGAGCGGCGGCCTGGCCCGGGAGGAGGCGCAGCGGCAGGCGATGGAGATCATCCGCGGCCTGCGCTACGACCAGGACGACTACTTCTGGATCAACGACATGACCCCGACCATGGTCATGCACCCGACCAACCCCAAGCTGGAAGGCCGCCAGCTCGGCGACCTGAAGGACCCGGACGGCAAGTTCCTGTTCAACGAGATGGTCGCCATCGCCAGGCAGAGCGGCGCCGGCCAGGTCGACTACCGCTGGAACAAGCCGGGCTCCGAGGAGCCGGTGCCGAAGATTTCTTACATCGAGCTGTTCCAGCCCTGGGGCTGGATACTCGGCACCGGCGTCTACGTCGACGACGTGCAGGCCGAGTTCCGCGCCCAGGCCCTGCGCGCGCTCGGCATCCTGGGCGTGATCGCCCTGCTGCTGGCCGGCCTGGTCACGCTGATCGCGCGCAGCATCGCCCGCCCGCTGGACGAAGCGGTCGACGCCATGGCCAGCATCGCCAGCGGCGACGCCGACCTCACGCGCAGCCTGGACAACCACGGCCGCGACGAACTGACCGCCCTGGGCGGCCACTTCAACGCCTTCACCGGCAAGCTGCGCGGAGTGATCGGCGAGTCGCTGCAGGCCGCCGGCAGCCTCAACGAGGCCTCGCACTCCCTCGGCGGGATTTCCGCCAACGCCCGCCAGTACAGCCAGCAGCAGTCGCAGCAGATGGAACTGGTCGCCACCGCCGTCAACCAGGTGTCCTATGCCGTGCAGGACGTGGCGAAGAACGCCGAACACGCCGCCGGCGAGGTGCGCCAGGCGGAACAGCAGGCGCTGCAGGGCCAGCAGAACATCGACGGCAGCCTGCGCCAGATCGACCAGCTGTCCGAGACCATCGCCCGGGCCGTGCAGGTGATCCAGGACCTGGCCCAGGAAAGTACCCAGATCGGCAGCGTGCTGGAGGTGATCCGCTCCATCGCCGAGCAGACCAACCTGCTGGCGCTGAACGCGGCCATCGAGGCGGCGCGGGCCGGCGAACAGGGCCGCGGCTTCGCCGTGGTGGCCGACGAGGTGCGCATGCTGGCCCAGCGCACCCAACAGTCCACCGCTGAGATCCACGGCATGATCGAGCGCCTGCAGGGCAACTCCGAGGCCGCGGTGAAGGTCATCGACGCCAGCAGCCAGGCCTCTCGGCAGACGGTCGAGCAGGCCCGCCAGGCCGGCGAGAGCCTCGACCAGATCGCCGCCTCCCTGCGCAACCTGACGGGCTTGAATGCCTCCATCGCCAGTGCCACCCTGCAGCAGTCCCACGTGGTGGACGACATCAATCAGAACGTGACCCAGGCCGCCAGCCTGGCTCACGAGAACGCGCTGGCGGCCGAGCAGTTCAGCGAGGCCAGCGGTCACCTCGGCCAGCTCGCCGAGCGACTGAACCGCCTGCTGGGCCAGTTCCGGGTATGAGGTGACGATGAGCGGCATGGAGCATCAGGAGGTCGATCTCGGCCAGCCGCAGAACCAGGACCTGGTCTGGGACCTGGACAGCATCGCCCGCCGCGAGCTGGCCGAGCGCTTCATCAGGCTGTTCGAGAACCGCCTGTGCGTGTACTCCGAGTCCACCCGCCAGCTGTACACCAACTACGACCTGCACTTCCCCTCGGACTACGGGCGCAAGATGGTGGTGCTGCCCAATCCCTACGCCTTCCACGACACCCTGCACGGCATCGAGCCCGTGGCCGTGCGCAAGACCGGGCTCTGCGTGCTGCCCGGCGTGGTACTGGGCAAGCCCGGCCTGCTGCTGACCACCCAGACCGGGGACGGCCGCCCGGCGCCCAGGACCATGCCGTTCAAACAGGCCCTGGCGCAGATCATCAGCAACCAGAAGAAGGTCAACGACGTCTTCCTGCCCATCCTGATGAAGGGCGACCTGCGCGAGTTCGACCAGAAGATGCCCTACATCCACCTGCATCGCCTGCAGGTGCAGCGGCTCACCCGGCTGTCGTCGTTCGAGCGCGACGACATCCAGCAGACCATCACCCGCAAGCTGCTGATGCTCTACCGCCAGGCCGACAGCCTGGGCTGCTGAAGCACGCGCGGCGCAGCCGAACGACAGACAAGAGTAATGGCGACTTGCCAGGGGCCTTGCGGATTGGCATAACGTACCCCACAAGAAATAACCACAAGGATGTTGATGTCATGCGCCTGATACGCCGTGCTCTGCTGTTCATCCTCCTGCTGGCGCTCGGTGCCCTCGCCGTCGTCCTCTACTACGTCGCCCGCCCCAACATCCCGGTGTTCGACGAGCCGCAGCAGGTGCACTACCTCGACCAGTGGGACGAACAGGCCCGCCAGACCTACTACTACACGCCGCAGGGCACCACGGTGAAGGGCCTGCGCTACGACTGGTTCACCGCCCTGGAACTGCCCTTCTCCCGCGACAAGTTCGCCAGCCCGGACTACCTGGCCCGCTTCGGCTTCCTCACCGACCCGCGGCAGCAGGCCAGCGAGCTGAACCCGGGCAACCTGCCGGTGGGCTTCGCCCGCCACCCGGACGACGAGACAGGCATCCACTACCTCGACATCACCTGTGCCGCCTGCCACACCGGCGAGCTGCGCTACAAGGGCCAGGCCGTGCGCATCGACGGCGGCGCCGCCCTGCACTCCCTGGCGTCCACCGTGCCCACCCTCAAGGGCGGCGGCTTCGGCCAGGCGCTGGGCATGAGCATGGCCTTCACCTACTACAACCCGATCAAGTTCGAGCGCTTCGCCCGGAGCGTGCTGGGCGAGCACGACGATGCCGCCCGGCGGCAGCTGCGCGCGGACTTCAAGGCCGTGCTCGACCGCCTGCTCGGCACCGCCTACAACGACTGGCATCGCGGTCTCTACCCGACCGAGGAAGGCTTCGGCCGCACCGACGCCTTCGGCCGTATCGCCAACGGCGTGTTCGGCGACGCCATCGACCCGTCCAACTACCGCGTGGCCAACGCGCCGGTCAGCTATCCGCAGCTGTGGGACATCTGGAAGTTCGACTGGGTGCAGTGGAACGGCTCGGCCATGCAGCCGATGGCCCGCAACATCGG
The DNA here is from genome assembly GCF_029837675.1 of Pseudomonas sp. GD04015. Taxonomy (NCBI): domain Bacteria; kingdom Pseudomonadati; phylum Pseudomonadota; class Gammaproteobacteria; order Pseudomonadales; family Pseudomonadaceae; genus Pseudomonas; species Pseudomonas sp. GD04015. Next base: position 108,906 of record NZ_JAOEEE010000011.1, read on the forward strand.
CGAGGCCCTCGGCGTGGGCGCCACCCTGCACCTGTTCGGCGAGAACGGCGGCCAGTTGCCGGAGAACGAACGCTACCCCTCCAGCGTGCGCCTGCACGACCTCTACACCCTGGAGGAAACCCTCAAGCACCTGAAACCGCCGACCTGGCCGGAAGCCATCCTCGGCAAGGTGGACCTGGCGCTGGCGAGCCAGGGCCGCGCCCTGTTCGCCGAGAACTGCGCCTACTGCCACGCCCCCAACCCGGTGCCGCCGGACCGCCGCCTGGCACCGGAGCGCGACCCGGAGTGGCACATGCGCATCGTGCCGACCCGCATCATCGGCACCGACCCGACCACCGCCGACAACATCGCCGACCACCGCTTCGACATCCGCCGGCTGAGCTGGCGCAAGGACGAGCTGGCCCGGCTCGACGTCAAGCTGTTCGGCTCCAGCCTGGAGCAGGTGGACTTCGCCAGCATCTCCAGCGCCAAGGGCCTGGCCTACGTCACCGCCTACGTCGAGAACCGCGCCTACCGCGACGCCGGTATCGAGCAGCCCGAACGCGGCCGCATGGACGGCTACGACCTGGCCATCGGCGTGCAGGAAATCCGCGGCTACAAGGCGCGCCCGCTCGACGGCATCTGGGCCACCCCGCCCTTCCTGCACAACGGCTCGGTGCCCAACCTGTTCCAGCTGCTGTCGCCGGTGGTCGAGCGCGACACCCGCTTCTGGGTCGGCAACTTCGAGTACGACCCCCAGCGTGCCGGCTTCCTCACCGGCGAGTTCAAAGGCGGCTTCCTGTTCGACACCCGTGTCACCGGCAACGGCAACCGCGGCCACGAATTCCGCGACGGCTGCCGCAACGAGGGCGTGATCGGGCGCTACCTCGAACCGCAGGAGCGCTACGCCCTGATCGAATACCTCAAGGTGATGGGCGACGAGCGCCTGGAAAGCCGGCTCGTGCCCGTCGAAAGCCGCCCCTGGGCGCCCGGCCCCAACTGCCAGAGTTATTGAGGAACACCGCCATGCTGAAACGTTTCTGGCTCTGGCTCGGCCGCCTGCTCGGCCGCGTACTGCTCATCCTGCTGGTGGTCGGCGCCCTCGGCTGGGGCCTGGGTAGCGCCTACTACGCCTGGAAGTTCTCCGGTCCGGTCCCGGCCGAGGAGCAGATTCCCAAGGACGAGGCGGCCCTGACCCAGGGCATCATCGAGGACGCCGTGCGCATCGTCGAACAGCACCGCGACAACACCCGCGTGCTGCGCGACGCCCACGCCAAGGCCCACGGCTGCGTGAAGGCGGAGATGACGGTGCTGCCGGGCCTGGCGCCGGAACTGCGCCACGGCGTGCTGGCCGATCCGGGCAAGACCTGGCAGGCCTGGATGCGCCTGTCCAACGGCAACGCCTACCCGCAGTTCGACAGCGCCCGGGATGCCCGCGGCATGGCCATCAAGCTGCTCGACGTGCCCGGCGAGAAGCTGCTCAGCAGCAAGGCCACGGCCGGCAACCAGGACTTCGTGATGTTCAACAACTCGGTGTTCTTCGTCCGCGACGTGGCCGAGTACAAGCAGAACTTCGCCGCCCAGGCCTCCGGCCAGAAGGTGCTGGCCTTCTTCCCCAGCTGGGACCCACGCACCTGGGAAATCCGCCACATGCTGATCGCCCTGAAGACCCTGGCTCCCGCGCCGGACAGCCCTGTGGCCGCCACCTACAACTCCATCGCGCCGTTCAAGCTCGGCCCGCACAACATCAAGTACCGGGTCGTACCCGATCCGGAGCGCTGCCCGGCCTACGAGCTGCCGGCGCAGAACACCGCGCTGCCCAACTTCCTGCGCAACGCGCTGTACCAGCAACTGTCACTGGACCGGGTGCCGGCCTGCTTCGCCCTGCAGGTGCAGCGCCAGAACCCCGACTACTACATGCCCATCGAGGACACCAGCGTGGAATGGAGCGAGAAGATTTCGCCCTTCGAGACGGTGGCGACCCTCCGCGTGCCGGCCCAGGACTTCGATACCCGCGAACAGAACCTGTTCTGCGACAACCTCTCCTTCAACCCCTGGCACGCGCTGCCGGAGCACCGCCCCATCGGCGGCATCAACCGCCTGCGCAAGGCGGTGTACGAGGCCGTCAGCGTCTACCGCCACCAACGCAACGACGCCCCGCAGGCGCACTAGAACACCTTGCTGTCCACTGGGGTGCAAGGCGCCCCGGCAATCAGCGCGGAAAACCCCGCGCCCGGCGCGGCCCCATGATCAGCCAGTTGAACAGCCCGAGCAGCGGGAACAGCACCAGCAGCGCCACCCAGAGCACCTTCTGCGGGCGCCGGCTGGCGCTGCCCAGCACATGCCACAACGCCCAGGCGGTCAGCAGCAGATAAAGCAGCGCGGGTACGCCGTAGAACAGCCAGTCCGGCAGATCCATCACCATTGCAGCCACGGTCACTCTCCCAGTCTCTTTCTCACTAGGAAGAGGTTTTCTCGCGCCAGGTTCCATCGCCCGGCTTGCGGAGGCTCGGTCGGCCCGGATAGCATGCGAATGATTCTTATCTGATGCCGCGCGATCTGCGCCACAGGGATAGTCGTCGATGTCCGCAGACGCACCGCCGCTCCAGCAGGCACTCCACAGGCTGTACAGCGATCACCACGGCTGGCTGTTCATCTGGCTGCGGCGCAAGCTGGGCTGCGCGCACAACGCGGCCGACATGGCGCAGGACACCTTCGTGCGCATCATGGCCTCGCGCGATGCGCTGACCGCCATGCGCGAACCGAGGGCCTATCTGGCCACCACGGCCAAGCGCCTGATCATCGACCGCAGCCGTCGGCGCCAGCTGGAAGAGGCCTACCTGCGCGAGCTGGCGTTGACCGCCGAAGCGCTGGCCGAAGCGGGGTTTCGTTCGCCGGAGCAGATTCACGAGACCCTCGAGGCGCTGGAGCAGATCGCCTTCGTGCTCCAGGGCCTGAGCGCCAAGGCCCACCAGATATTCCTCCTGTATTTCCTGGAAGGCTGCAACCAGGCCGAGATCGCCCATCGCCAGGGAATTTCCGAGCGCATGGTGCGCAAGTACCTGACCCAGGCCCTGGCCCACTGCAGCCGCGCGCTGGATATCTGAAGATGAGCTCCATCCACGAACAGGCTGCCGACTGGCTGCTGCGCCTCGACGAAAGCGAGACCGACGATCGGGAGCGCGCCCGCTTCGAGGCCTGGTGCGAGGCCGATCCGCGCCATGCCGAAGCCGTGGAGCGCATGCGCAGATTCGTCGGCCAACTGCAGGGGCTGCGCGACCAAGGTGCGCCGGCCCACGCGGCCCTGAACGCGGCCTTCGCCAGCCGCCGCCCGCCACGCGGGAAGCGCGGCACCAATGCCCTGCTGCTGATACTGGCACTGCTCCTGCCCGGAGCGCTTGTGTGGCGCAGCATCGAGACAGGCCACCTGATGGCCGATCACGACACTGCCCGGGGACAGTGGCGCAGCCAGGTGCTCAGCGATCAGTCGCGCGTCACCCTGGGCGGCAACAGCGCCATGGACGTCCGCTTCGACGCCGAGCAGCGGCGTATCCATCTGTTGCGCGGCGAAGTGCTGGTGGAGGTGGCCCATGACGCCGTGCGCCCCTTCATCGTCGCTACCGAGCAAGGCGAGATCCGCGCCCTCGGGACGCGCTTCGTGGTTCGCAGAGAAGGAGACTCGACCCTGCTGCTCATGCTCGAGTCACGAGTGGCCGCCCACGGCAGCCGCAGCCCCGCCGCCACCCGGGTCGAGGCGGGACAACAGGCGCGCATTCTGCCGGATCGGGTCGAGCCGCTGGCCGACATCGATAGCGCCGTGGTCGAGGACGCCTGGCGCAACCACCAGCTGGTGGTGCAGGACCAGCCGCTGGGCCTGGTGCTCGACCAGCTGGCCCGTCAGCGTCGAGGCTATCTGCACTACGACGCCGAGGAACTGGCGGACCTGCGCATCTCCGCGGTCCTGCCGCTCGACGACAGCGAGCGCGCTCTGCAACTGATCGGCGAGGCCCTGCCGATCCAGGTACGGCGGGTCACACCCTGGCTGCTGCTGGTCGAGCGCCGCTGAAAGATCTTCGGCTGGTTCCGCATTGTTCGAGCGGTCCGTCAAGGAAGGAGCCAATACGACAACAGGAAGCTCCTCCGACATGACCATGAAGTCCTCGCGCCCCCGCCGGGTGCCAGTTGCCCTCGCCCTCCAGCTGGCCTGCGCCAGCTTCGCCTGTGTCCTGCCCGCCATGCCGGCGATGGCCCAGGACGTCGCCAACCGCCACTACGACATCCCCGCCGGCCCGCTGGGCACCACCCTCAACCGTTTCGCCCAGCAGGCAGGCGTCGCCCTGGTATTCCAGGAGCAGAACGTCAGCGGCCTAGGCAGCCAGGGATTGCAGGGCAGCTACGGCATCGACGAGGGCTTTGCCCACCTGCTGCAAGGCAGCGGCTTCATGGCCCAGCGCAGCGGCAGCGGCTACGTGCTGCGCGCCGTACCGCAAGGCGACAGCTCGCTGGAACTGGCCCCGACCAGCGTGACCGGACGGGTGCTGGGCGCGACCACCGAAGGCACCGGCGCCTACACCACCGGTGCGACGGCGACCGCCACCAAGCTGCCGCTGTCCATCCGCGAAACCCCGCAATCGGTCAGCGTGATCACCAGTCAGCGCATCCGCGACCAGGACATGAACAGCCTCGAAGACGTGCTGGCCGAGGCGCCGGGCGTTCTCTACAAGAAGAAGAGCACCTCCTCCGACGAGGAAGTCGGCATCTTCTCCCGCGGCATGAAGATCGAGACCTTCCAGGTCGACGGCATCCCGACCATCTTCGAGCCGTCGATGAGCAGCCAGTCCAACGATCTGGCGGTCTACGACCGGGTCGAGATCGTGCGCGGTGCCACCGGCCTGCTCAGCGGCACCGGCAATCCGTCGGCCACCATCAACATGGTGCGCAAGCGCCCGACCCGCGAAGTCCAGGCCTCGATCCAGGGCACCGTCGGCTCCTGGGACAACTACCGCACCGAGTTCGACGTGTCCGGCCCGCTGAGCGAAACCGGCAACGTGCGTGGCCGCCTGGTGGGCGCCTACCAGACCGCCCACTCGTTCATCGATCGCCTCAGCACCGAGCGCCAGGTCGCCTACGGGGTCATCGAGGCGGACCTGAGCGAACGCGACACCATCAGCCTCGGCATCGACTACCAGGTGCGCAACTGCGACGCCTGCGCCTACTTCGGCTTCCCGGCGTTCTACAGCAACGGCGAGCGCACCGACTTCAAGCGCTCGTTCAACTCGGCGGCGGACTGGAGCTATGCGGACCGCCAGCGCACCTCGATCTTCGCCACCTACGAACACCGCTTCGACAACGACTGGCTGGCCAGGGTGGCCTACACCAACATGCGCGACGACAACGACGTCGAGTACGGCTGGTTCAGCAGCTACGGCTACCCCGACCCGCAGACCGGCGCGGGCAGCGGCCTGTTCATGGCCAAATGGCCGAGCAGGCCGGAGCAGAACTCGGTCGATGCCTATGCCACCGGCCCGTTCAGCCTGTTCGGTCGCGAGCACGAACTGGTGGTGGGCGTCAGTGCGAACAAGTACCGCAGCAACACCGGGGCCTATCCGCTGTGGTACGACTACAGCGGCAGCGGCTGGGACCCGGCGATTCCCAACGTCCACGACTGGCACGGCGACATCGAAAAGCCGCCGCTGGATCGCCTGGGCGACATCGAGTACGCCCAGCGCCAGTACGCCGGCTACACCTCGGCACGCTTCAGGCCGACCGACGATCTCTCGCTGCTTCTCGGCGCGCGGGTCAGCTACTACAAGGTCGAGCAGTCGCAGATCTACTACGGCGACCCGACCGACTACGCACCCGGTGACGGCAAGAAACAGGAGAATGGCGAGATCACGCCCTACGCCGGCCTGGTCTACGACCTGGATCGGCACCACTCGGTCTATGCCAGCTACACCAGCATCTTCAAGCCGCAATCGAGCAAGACCCCGGAAGGCGCCTTCCTCGATCCGACCGAGGGTGACAGCTATGAGATCGGGGCCAAGGGCGAGTACTACGACGGCCGCCTCAACGTCAGCGGCGCGCTGTTCGAGTCCAAGGTCGGCAACTACCCGGTCGGCACCGGCTTCTACTTCGACAATGGCGAGGAAGCGGTACGGGCCGCCGATCTCAAGGTGCGCGGCGTGGAGCTGGAGGTCACCGGCGAACTGCTCCCCGGCTGGCAGATGCAGGCCGGTTACAGCCACGTGAACACCTATTACCCGCAGGGTGTGGACGTCAACGTCGGCTTCCCGCGCAACAGCGTCAAGCTGTTCACCACCTACAACCTGCAGGGCGAATTGAACCGCCTGACCCTCGGTGGCGGTGTGCGCTGGGAGAGTGAAACCAGCTACGGCAACACCGAGGTCATCCCCGGCACCACGCTGGAAGCCACGCAGGGCAGCTACGCCATCGTCGACCTGCTGGCGCGCTACCGCTTCGACGAGCACTTCACCGGCACGCTCAACGTCAACAACCTGTTCGACAAGGAGTACTACGCCAGTACCAGCGTCTACAGCGACCTGTATGGCGAGCCGCGCAGCCTGAGTGCCACCCTGCGCTGGGAGTACTGAGGTCGCAGGGTGGACGGGAACAGCGGGGTGCGGGGTACCGTCTCGAAACAGCCGGTGATCGGCTTCCGTACCTGAGCGGAACCGGAGGCATAGATGGAGAGGCGTGGGCGCGGCGTGCGCCCGCCTCAGTCTTCCAGCCGGGGGAAGCGACTGGCGATCTCGTCGCCGGTGACCTGGGCCGGATTGTCGAACAGGCGGATCGCCACAAGGTGCGGGAACTCACCCATGTCGAACCAGTGGCGGGTACCGGCCGGCACCGAGATCAGGTCGTGCTTCTCGCACAGCACGGCGTACACGTAGTCGTCGATGTGCAGGGTGAACAGGCCGCGTCCGGTGACGAAGAAGCGCGCCTCGCCCTCGCCATGGTGCTCGTCGAGGAAGCTGGCGCGCAGCTCGTCCTTCTGCGGGTGGTCCTTGTTCAGGCTGACCACCTCGACGGTGGCGTAGCTGCGCTCGCTCATCAGCCTGTCGATCTGTGGGCGGCAGGCGGTGACCACCTCCTCCTGGCTGGCGCCCGGCCGGACCGGCACGTCGGCCTGCCAGCGCTCGAAGCGCACGCCGACCTCGGCGAGCGTCGCGGCGATGTCCTCGACATGGGTCAGCACCTTGTTCGGCACCTCGGGGCTGGACTGGTGGTAGACGGTCAGGCTGCTCATGGTCGATCTCCTACCCAATCGGGCTCTCATGTTCCGTGGGGTGCGCCATGCGCACCGTGCTGGCACCCCAGCGTTACAAGGCACGCATCTGGCGCCTGGCCTCGACGAGCTGTCGGGCCAGTCGCTCGCGGTTCATGCCCGCCGCTCGTGCAAACGGACGGCAATGATAAGAGCCGCGGCCAGCGCCACCAAGCTGGCGATGGCGAAGGTCCAGGCCGGGCCGAGGTCGGCCCAGCTGTAGCCGGCGTACAACGCGCCGAGGGCGCCGCCGGTGCCGGCCAGGGCGGCGTACAGGGCCTGGCCCTGGCCCTGCTGGTTGGGCCCGAAGCTGCGCTGGACGAAATGGATGGCGGCGGCGTGGAAGCTGCCGAAGGTGGCCGCGTGCAGCAGTTGGGCGAGCAGCAGCACGGCCAGGTGCTCGGCCAGGGTGCCCAGCAGCAGCCAGCGCAGCGCGGCCAGCAGGAAGCTGGCCGCCAGCACCTGGCGCACCGAGAAGCGGGTGAGGATGCGCGCCATGAACAGGAACAGCACGATCTCCGCCACCACGCCCAGCGCCCACATCTGGCCGATGAAGCCGCGCTCGTAGCCCAGGTGTTCGAGGTGCAGGGTGAGGAAGGTGTAGTACGGGCCGTGGGACAGCTGCATCAGGCACACGCAGAGGAAGAACGCCGGCACGCCCGGGCGCAGCAGCTGGGCGAGGAAACCGCCCTCGCCGCCCTGCCCGGCCCGCGCCTGCGGTACCGCGTTGGGCACCCACAGGGTGCCAACCAGGATGCCGGCGAGGATCAGCGCCACCATGGCGGGGAACAGCCCCGGGCTGAAGCGCTGGAACAGCTCGCCCAGGCCGATCACCGCGACGATGAAACCGATCGAGCCCCACAGGCGGATCTGCGAGTAGCGCGCCGTCTGCTCCTGCAGGTGGGCCAGGGTGATCACCTCGAACTGCGGCAGCACCGCGTGCCAGAAAAAGGCATGCAGCGCCATCACCAGGGCCAGCCAGGCGTAGCCCTGATCGACGAAGATCAGGCAGAAGCTGAGCAGCGTGCACAAGGCGCCGAAGCGCACGATGCGCAGGCGCTGGCCGCTGCGGTCGCCGAGCCAGCCCCACAGGTTGGGCGCCAGGCAGCGCATCAGCATGGGAATCGCCACCAGCTCGCCGATGCGCGCCGGCGAGAAGCCCAGGTGCTGGAAGTACAGCGGCAGGAAGGGCGCGGTGGCGCCCAGCATGGCGAAGTAGAAGAAGTAGAACGCGGACAGCCGCCAGTACGGCAGCGGCTGGTCGGTCACAGCTGCGGCAGTACCGGGGTGTCGACACGTACGCCGGCGTTCTGCGCGCGATGGCGCAGCAGGTGGTCGAGCAGCACGATGGCCAGCATCGCCTCGGCGATCGGCGTGGCGCGGATGCCGACGCAGGGGTCATGGCGGCCTTTGGTGATCACCTCGACCGGATTGCCGTCGACGTCGATGGAACGGCCCGGGGTGGTGATGCTGGAGGTCGGCTTGAGCGCCAGGTGGGCGACGATCGGCTGGCCGCTGGAGATGCCGCCGAGGATGCCGCCGGCATTGTTGCTCAGGAAACCGTCCGGGGTCAGCTCGTCGCGGTGCTCGGTGCCGCGCTGGGCGACGCTGGCGAAGCCGGCGCCGATTTCCACGCCCTTGACCGCGTTGATGCTCATCAGCGCGTGGGCCAGGTCGGCGTCGAGGCGGTCGAAGATCGGCTCGCCCAGGCCGGGCATCACGCCTTCGGCGACCACCGTGATCCTGGCGCCCACCGAGTCCTGGTCGCGGCGCAGCTGGTCCATGTAGGCCTCCAGTTCGGGCACCTTGTCCGGGTCGGGGCTGAAGAAGGCGTTCTGCTCGACGCTGTCCCAGGTCTTGAACGGGATCTCGATCGGGCCGAGCTGGCTCATGTAGCCGCGCACCCGGATGCCCAGGCCGGCCAGCACCTTCTTGGCGATGGCGCCGGCGGCGACGCGCATGGCGGTCTCGCGCGCCGAACTGCGGCCGCCACCACGGTAGTCGCGGATGCCGTACTTGTGGTGGTAGGTGTAGTCGGCGTGGGCCGGGCGGAACAGGTCCTTGATCGCCGAGTAGTCCTTGGACTTCTGGTCGGTGTTGCGGATCAGCAGGCCGATCGGACAGCCGGTGGTCCTGCCCTCGAACACCCCGGAGAGGATTTCCACCTCGTCCGCTTCCTGGCGCTGGGTGGTGTGGCGGCTGGTGCCCGGCTTGCGGCGGTCGAGGTCGCGCTGCAGGTCTTCCAGGGACAATTCGATGCCCGGCGGGCAACCGTCGACGATGGCGACCAGGGCCGGGCCATGGCTCTCGCCGGCGGTGGTGACGGTGAACAGCTTGCCGTAGGTGTTGCCGGACATGCAGGGCGCTCCGCGAAATCTGCCGCTAACAAAGGTCGGCGAGTATACCCCCGGCGCCCGGCCAGTTCACCTGCGCCGGGTAAATGGCCCGGGGCGATCAGGGAAGGCCCTCTATAGGACAAGGTCGGCAGGAAACCCACGTCATTCCCGCGCAGGCGGGAATCCAGGCGCTGACACCGTGTATCTGGGTCCCCGCCTGCGCGGGGACGACGGGCATTGGCGCAGAATCGCGGCCCCATCCCATCCGATTACCCTGGCAAATGACCCAAGCGGACTGCAGTTGCCGGCAAAGTTGCCGATAATGGCTTTACGTGCACAGAAGGACGCCGTGATGACCGATACCGACGCCCAGCCGACCGAAGAACAGGCCGAGCAGGCTCCGCCGCCGCCCCATCCCTGGGAGGGGCTGGAAGCAGAGCATTTCCAGCTGCTGCGCCTGGCGCCGCTGCCGGCGGACCGCAATACCGGGCTGCGCCCCCTGCGCTTCGTCCGCCTCGGCCGTGCCGAGCGCCAGGGCAGCGAGCAGAGCCTGCTGCGCCTGTCGGTGGACATACCGGGCCAGCGCCTGCGCCGCGAACAGAACCTGCTGGAAGTGTGGGCCGACCACCGCACCCGCGAGGTGCGCTTCGGCGCCGACAAGGGCCTGCTGGTCGAACCGCTCAACCGCGGCCTGGGCCGCTTCCTGCTGGCCCAGGGCATTGCCTGGGCGCGCCAGCGCTGGGGCAGCTACACGGTCGAGGGCGGCGTGCTGCCGAACAAGGACGTGCTCAACGAGGACGCCCGCCTGCGCCGCGACCATTTCCTGCGCATCCAGGGCTTCGAGGTGACCTACCAGGACCTGGCCCAGGTCAAGGCGACCTATGGCGCCAGCCGGGTGAGCGTGCTCAATCCGGAGTGGAACCGGGAGAAAGTGCAGGTCATCGACCTGCTGGACTGCGCCGCCATGCTGCAGCAGGCCGACCAGAACCTGCACGAGCAGGAGGTGAAGATCAGCAAGCTGGAGCGCCGCATCGACGCCTTCAAGCGCGAGGACAGCGGCCTGCGCTTCACCATCGCCTGCCTGGTGGCGCTGGCGCTGTTCCAGGCGGGGCTACTGATCTGGATCGCCACCCGGTAGCACGCACAGTGCCGGTGCGCGCGGCGCACCCTACGGCTTCAGCTCCCTAGGCGGGAACGGAACAGCTTCTGGTACTCGCGGCACTGGGCGGCGGCCAGCAGGAACACGCCATGGCCGCCCTGCTCGAACTCCAGCCAGGTGAAGTCCACCTCCGGGTACAGCGCCTCGACATGCACCTGGCTGTTGCCGACCTCGACGATCAGCACGCCCTGCTCCGTGAGGTGATCGGCGGCTTCGGCCAGCATGCGCCGCACCAGGTCCAGGCCATCGTCGCCGCAGGCCAGCCCCATCTCCGGCTCGTGATGGTATTCGGCCGGCATGTCGGCGAAATCCTCGGCGTCCACATAGGGCGGGTTGGATACGATCAGGTCGAAGCGCTGCTTCGGCAGGCCATCGAAGCCATCGCCCTGAATGGTGTAGACCCGCTCCTCCAGGCCATGCCGCTCGATATTGTGACCGGCCACCTCCAGCGCCTCGAAGGACAGATCGCCCAGCGCCACTTCCGCCTCGGGGAAGGCATAGGCGCAGGTGATGCCGATGCAGCCAGAGCCTGTGCACAGGTCGAGGATGCGCATGGGCTCCGCCGGCAGCCAGGGCTCGAAGCGTCGGTCGATCAGCTCGGCGATGGGCGAGCGCGGCACCAGCACGCGCTCGTCGACGATGAACGGCAGGCCGCAGAACCAGGCCTCGCCCAGCAGGTAGGCGGTCGGCACGCGCTCCTCGACGCGCCGGCGGATCAGCGCCAGCAGGTGCTGCTGCTCGTCCTCTTCCAGACGGCAGTCCAGATAGCCCTCGGCCATCTCGAACGGCAGATGCAGGGCGCCCAGCACCAGCTGCCGGGCATCGTCCCAGGCATTGTCGGTGCCGTGGCCGAAGAACAGGTCGGCTTCATGGAAACGGCTGACGGCCCAGCGGATATGGTCGCGCACGGTGCGCAGGCGGGATGGGGACACGGTTCGTACCTCGGAAAACGATGCGCGATTCTAGCAGGACAACGCGCAATGGCTCGCCCGGTGGCGGTTTCGGGCCAGCGAGCCCGGCCCGCTAACGCACAAAAGGTTCACAGATCGGGCCAGCGAGCAGAGAATAGACGCATCGCCGCCAAAGGAGCCCTCCCATGTCCGATCCGAAAACCCTGTTCCAACTGCTCGGACGCGGTTATGCCCCGGCCACTCTCGGCAAGGCCACCCTGCTGATCATCGACGCCCAGGAAGAGTACCGCAGCGGCGCCCTGCAGTTGCCGGACATCGAGCCGGCGATCGCGGAAATCTCCACCCTGCTCAACGCCGCCCGCAGCCTCGGCGCGCCGGTCGTGCATGTTCGGCACCTGGGCATTCCCGGTGGCCTGCTCGACCCGCAGGGCCCGCGTGGCCACTTCATCGATGGCCTCGCGCCACTGCCCGACGAGCAGGTGGTGGAGAAGCGCCTGCCCAACGCCTTCGCCGGCACGGAGCTGCATGAACACCTGCAGCAACTGGGGCACCTGGACCTGATCATCTGTGGCTTCATGACCCATTCCAGCGTGAGCACCACCGTGCGCGCGGCCAAGGACTATGGTTATCGCTGCACTCTGGTGGATGCCGCCTGCGCCACCCGCGACCTGCCCTACGACGGCGAACTGATCCCGGCCAGCGCCCTGCACCGCATGACGCTGGCGGCCCTGGCCGACAACTATGCGATGGTCGTGCCGCAGGTGCGCGCACTGATCTGACCGCCCCTCAGGAACCCGGGCCGACAGCGCCGGTCATAGCGCCGATAGTCAGGAGGAAGAATCGGGATGAAGTTGTCGGAAGATGGTTTCGATGCACGCCGCTTGCGGCCTCGCGGCTCCGGCGGTTGGCGCTGGCGCTGCCTCGGCGCGCTCGCGGCCCTGTGCGCGGCGCTGGGGGTGATGCTCGGCATGGCCGGGGCGGCCACCCTGCTGGGGCGCCCAACGGCCCTCGGCCCGTTGAACGACAGCATGGGCGCGGCCTTCATGCTGTTGCTGTTCGGCCTGTTCCTGCTGTGGGGCGGGGTCAGCGTCTGGCGGCGATGCCGGCGCCGCCTGCGTCGGCGCCATGGTGACGAGCTCAGCCTGTCGCCGCATCTGCTGAAAAAGCACGACTGAAGCCGGTAAACTGGTCTCTTCCGTGGAGGCCATTCATGCAAGACGACGATTTTTCCCTCTTCCAGTCCGCCGTGCGCGGGGTCAAGCCGATCAGCCATGATCGAGCCGACACCGGCAAGCCCAAGGCCGACCGCCAGCGCCTCCAGACCCTGCGCCAGGCGGCGACGGTCAAGACCGACGAGACCCGGGTGGATGGCCTGTCCGATCAGTTCGTCATCGACGTGGGTGCCGAGGACGAACTCTTCTGGGCCCGCGACGGCGTGCAGGACGGCCAGATACGCAAGCTCAAGGCCGGCCAGGTCGCCTTCGAAGGCAGCCTGGACCTGCACGGCATGAACGTCGAGAAGGCCCGCGAGACGCTGTGGAGCTTCTTCGCCGAAGCCGCCCGCATGGAAGTGCGCTGCGTGCGCGTCACCCACGGCAAGGCGGTGCGTACCGACGGCAAGCGACCGATGATCAAGAGCCACGTCAACACCTGGCTGCGCCAGCACCCGCAGGTGCTGGGCTTCACCTCCTGCCTGCCCAGGCACGGCGGCACCGGCGCCGTGTATGTGCTCCTCAAGCGCACCATGCTGGAAGGGCGTGACGAGTTCTAGGTAAATGCGGTGCACAAAAAAGCCGGCCACGAAGGCCGGCTTTTCTTTTTCTGTTCGACGCCCGGCCAGGAAGGCCATGACGCCGGAGATTGGTGCCCGAGGCCGGGGTCGAACCGGCACGACGGTTAGGTCGGGGGATTTTCGTACCACTTCGACTTTCGCCGCCAGCTTGCGCTGTTCGTGGTCTGGAGCACGCCTTCACCATAGCCACAGGCCGTAGGTGCCCGCCGTCTGCTCTCTACACCTTCCCGAATCGTTCGATCCAGGCTTGGCTCGGCGTTGGCTCGAATGCGGGGCACTCAGGGCGTTCGCCGAATTTGACGGGCTTCACCTCCGGGGTTTCCCCCCGAGGGCTCAAATTGATTCAAGTCCCCTGTGTCTACCAATTTCACCACTCGGGCATCTGCGTTGGCAGCCCTGCACGCCCCCGGAAACGGGAGCGGTGCAGCGAGGGCAGGACTATATACACCCTGCCCCGAGCGGGCAAGGTTATCGGCAGGCAAATAAAAACCTCAGCAGATCAAGGACATCCTGTGTGTAGGTGCAACGCCTCTGCGTGCGCATGGCTACAGACAAGACTTCGCGAGCAGAAACTCGCGTCTACCGGAAACGACAGGACAAAACACGCTCCGGAAAGAAAAAAGGCCCGCAATACGGTAATGCTGTTCACTTATGGCTGCCCCGTGGGGGCGGCCTTGGCCGCGAAGCCTTGCTATCAACCCCGTTCGCGGACAAGTCCGCTCCCACAGCCACAGGTCAATGGCGCTCGCCAACCATGGAAATGCCTTAACCGACTGGCATTACCGCGATGCGGGCCCTTTTCGATCAGCGGACCGTTACAGGCTCAGCTCGCGATCGGACGCCTTGAGGAACTCGCGCTTGAGGTCTTCGTAGGTGTGGACTGCCGGGAATTGCGGGAATTCGCGGATCACGTTGTCCGGCGCATGGAACAGGATGCCGGCATGGGCCTCGGACAGCATGGTGGTGTCGTTGTACGAGTCGCCCGCGGCGATCACGCGGTAGTACAGGCTCTTGAAGGCGATCACCGACTGGCGCTTCGGGTCCTTCTGGCGCAGCTGGTAGCCCACAACCCGATCGCTCTCGTCGGTGATCAGCCTGTGGCACAGCAGAGTCGGGAAGCCGAGCTGGCGCATCAGCGGCTGGGAGAACTCGTAGAAGGTGTCGGACAGGATCACCACCTGGAAACGCTCGCGCAGCCAGTCGACGAACTCCACCGCACCCTCCAGGGGCTTGAGGGCGGCGATCACCTCCTGGATGTCGCGCAGCTTCAGGCCGTGCTCATCAAGGATGCGCAGGCGCTGCTTCATCAGCACGTCGTAGTCGGGAATGTCGCGGGTGGTGGCCTTGAGCGCGTCGATGCCGGTTTTTTCGGCGAAGGCGATCCAGATTTCCGGAACCAGTACACCTTCAAGATCGAGGCAGGCGATTTCCACGGGCGTCTCCTAAATGCGATGGGGCTGTCGAGGGCCGGCACTCTAGCAGCATGGCGAGGCGCCGGTAAACCGGGCGGGCCGGTGGTTGAGGGCGTCACAGGCTGGTAACATCGTCGCCCTCGCATTCACTGCCCACAGGACCGCTCAGATGACGTTCGATCTGGCCACTATCAACGCCGAACTCGGGAAAGACGCCGAAAAGCTCGTGGAATGGGCCCTGGGACTGGGCAAGACGGCCATCTGCACCACCAACTTCCGCCCCTTCGAAGCGGTCATCCTGCACATGGTCACCCGGGTGAAGCCCGACACCCAGGTGATCTGGATGGACAACGGCTACAACACCGAGGCGACCTACAGGTTCGCCGACGAAGTGACCAAGCTGCTCGACCTGAACCTCAAGACTTACCTGCCGCTGCGCTCGCGCGCCCACCGCGAAGCCGTCGACGGCCCGGTACCGGCGCTGGACGATCCGCGCCATGCCGCCTTTACAGAGGAAGTGAAACTGGAGCCCTTCGCCCGCGCCCTGCGCGAAGCCGCCCCGCAGGTCTGGTTCACCGCCCTGCGCGCCAGCGACACCGCCGTGCGCGCGCAGATGGACCCGGTAAGCATCAACCCGGACGGCCTGATCAAGGTCGCCCCGCTGCTGCACTGGAGTTCCAAGGAGCTGTACCAGTATCTGGTGCAGCACAACCTGCCGAACAACTTCGACTACTTCGACCCGACCAAGGGCGAGGAAAACCGCGAGTGCGGCCTGCACCTCAGTCACTGAAGCAATAAAAGGCATCACCTCGAATGCCGTTCACCGGGCGCCGGTGAGCGGCATTTTTCTTATCGCCCTCAGAAAGCCTTCATCTATTGAAGAGGCTCAGAGCCCGTCCTTCGCCAGGTGATCGAAGTCCACCGTCTCGCCCGGCTTGGCGCCCAGCTTGTCGCGGATGTCCTCGAACATGCGGTCGAACTCGTTGTGGCCGCGCATGATCAGCGAATGGTTGGTGGGCAGGCCGTGCTTGGCGGCCATGCGGGTGGCCACGCTGGCGAAGTTGAAGGCGGTGTCGCGGTGCAGCTCGAACTCGTCCTTGAACGCCTTGCCGGCGATCTGCCCTTCCATCCGGAAGTGGATCATCTGACCCTCGCTGGGGTCATTGCGCACCTCGTAGAACAGGTCTACAGCGAAGTCGGTCTGGCCAGGCAGGCTGGCGCGGTGCAGATGGCCCGGTTCGAACATGATGGCTCTCTCCCTGCGGATCGGAAGCTGATTCTAGACCAGCTTCGGCGAAGCGATCTTGCCCTCGATCAGTGCATCGTCGCACCAGTGGCGCGCTCCTGGATCAGTACCCAGGGCGATACCACCACGGCCCACAGCTCGGGATCGCGCGCCAGGTAGTCCTGGGCGTGGCTCTCGTCGACCCTGGCCACCCGCCCCTCCTGCAGCCAGGCGGCGACCTTGCCGCTATCGTCGTCGGCCACGGCCAGCGCGACCTCCACTAGGTCCGTCGAGGATTCGACCCAGAGCAGCTGACCCCTGGCGAAGAAGGGCTGGAGTTCCTGCCAGGAAATCCTGGCCGTTTCGCCAAGTAGTTTGGCATAGAGGGTGCTAGTTTTTTCTTTCATGACTCGCTCTGTGTAGAAAGCACACACCGAAGGGCGGCCGCCATCATAGCGCCGCTCTTTTCGCAGGCAAGTCGAACCCTCCACCTCCCTTTCCTGTAGAAGGACTGCTTAGTAACCAAAAGACGCGCCGTTATTCTGTACGTTTATTTCAAACAAGCGACAAACACCCTTCAGGCTTCCCAATGTGCGCTTTCCAAGCCGCAAAACAGAGTTCTACACTGTGCCGGTACAGTTGCCGGGGGAGCATGACCGGGTACCCCTACCGGTCCAGCAGCTTCTGGCCGCATGGATTACAAAAACGAAAACACTATAAGAGTGGAGCACTATGAAACAGGCTACCAAGCAAGTGACCAAGCTGTTCGTCGCCATGGCCCTGGCTGGCGCCGCCAGCTATTCGATGGCCGCCGATACCATCAAGATCGCTCTGGCAGGCCCGGTGACCGGTGCCGTCGCCCAGTATGGCGAGATGCAGTTCATCGGAGCCCAGATGGCCATCGAGCAGATCAACAAGGCCGGCGGCGTGAACGGTGCGCTGCTCGAAGGCGTGAAGTACGACGACGCCTGTGATCCGAAACAGGCCGTGGCCGTGGCCAACAAGATCGTCAACGACGAAGTGAAGTATGTCGTTGGCCACCTCTGCTCCAGCTCCACTCAGCCGGCGTCCGACATCTACGAAGACGAAGGCATTCTGATGATCACCGCGGCTTCCACCAGCCCGGACATCACCTCTCGCGGCTACCAGCTGATCTTCCGCACCATCGGCCTGGACAGCCTGCAGGGCCCAACCGCCGGCAACTTCATCGCCGACCACATCAAGCCGAAGGCCGTTGCCGTCGTTCACGACAAGCAGCAGTACGGCGAAGGCATCGCCACCGCGGTCAAGCAGACCCTGGAAGGCAAAGGCACCAAGGTCGCCCTGTTCGAAGGCATCAACGCCGGCGACAAGGACTTCTCCGCCCTCATCGCCAAGCTCAAGCAGGCCAACGTCGACTTCGTCTACTACGGCGGCTACCACCCGGAACTGGGCCTGCTGCTGCGCCAGGCTTCCGAGAAGGGCCTGAAGGTCAAGTTCATGGGGCCGGAAGGCGTGGGCAACTCCGAAATCTCCGCCATCGCCGGCCCGGCCTCCGAAGGCCTGCTGGTGACCCTGCCGCGGTCCTTCGACCAGGATCCGAAGAACCAGCCGCTGGTCGACGCCTTCAAGGCCAAGAAGCAGGACCCGAGCGGCCCGTTCGTGTTCCCGGCCTACGCCGCCGTGCAGGTCATCGCCGACGGCATCAAGAAAGCCGGCGAGAACGATCCGGCCAAGGTCGCCGAAGCCCTGCGCGCCAACACCTTCGAGACCCCGACCGGCACCCTCGGCTTCGATGAGAAGGGGGACCTGAAGGACTTCAGCTTCGTGGTCTACGAGTGGCACCAGGACGGTACCAAGACCGAAGCAGCCCACTAAGAAGGGGCTTCCCGCCTGAACCCAAAGCCCACTGCGCGAGCAGTGGGCTTTGTTTTATCGAGTCTTTCCGGCCATCCGTCGCGTCACAAGCGCCGCTTCACGGACCGCGCCGAGGAGTTAGGTAATGCCTGAGCTCTATCACTACCTGCAACAGCTGGTCAACGGCCTCACCGTTGGCAGCACCTATGCCCTGATCGCCATCGGCTACACCATGGTCTACGGCATCATCGGCATGATCAACTTCGCCCATGGCGAGGTGTACATGATTGGCTCGTACGTAGCCTTCATCGTCATCGCCGGGCTGACCCTGATGGGTCTGGACAGCCTTCCCGTGCTGATCGTCTGCGCCTTCGCCGCGAGCATCGTCGTCGCCAGCGCCTACGGCTACAGCATCGAACGGGTGGCCTACAGACCGTTACGCGGCAGCAACCGCCTGATCCCGCTGATCTCCGCGATCGGCATGTCCATCTTCCTGCAGAACGAAGTGCTGCTGGCGCAGGACTCCAAGGACAAGGCCATTCCCAACCTGCTGCCGGGCAACTTCGTGTTCGGCGAGAGCACCATGAACGGCGTGGTGATCTCCTACATGCAGGTGCTCATCTTCGTCGTCACCATCGCGGTGATGTACGGCCTGACCATGTTCATCTCCAGGTCCCGCCTGGGCCGCGCCTGTCGGGCGTGTGCCGAGGACATCCGGATGGCCAACCTGCTGGGCATCAACACCAACAACATCATCGCCCTGACCTTCGTCATCGGCGCCACCCTGGCCGCCGTGGCCGCGGTGCTGCTGGGCCTGCAGTACGGCGTGATCAACCCGCACATCGGCTTCCTCGCCGGCATCAAGGCGTTCACCGCCGCCGTGCTCGGCGGCATCGGCAGCATCCCCGGCGCCATGCTCGGCGGCCTGCTGCTCGGCGTGGCCGAGGCCTTCGGCGCCGATATCTTCGGCGACCAGTACAAGGACGTGGTGGCGTTTAGCCTGCTGGTTCTGGTGCTGCTGTTCCGTCCGACCGGCATCCTCGGCCGTCCGGAGGTCGAGAAAGTATGATGACCAAGAACCTCAAGACCGCCTTCTTCAGCGCCCTGCTGGTGCTGGCCGTGGCCTACCCGGTGCTCGGCCTGAAGCTCACCGTGGTGGGCATCAAGCTGGAAGTGCACGGCGCCAGCCCGGCCGTGCTCTGGACCATCGCCGGTGCCGCCATCGCCATGTTCTTCTGGCAGCTGTTCCGCGACCGCCTGCGCAGTGCCTGGGCCGGCGCGCCCAGCCTGCCGAAGATGCCGGCCGGCGCCAGCAACTTCCTCACCCTGCCCTCCACCCAGCGCTGGGTCATCCTCGCCCTGGTGCTGGTCGCCCTGGCCTGGCCGTTCTTCGGCAGCCGCGGCGCCGTGGACATCGCCACCCTGATCCTGATCTACGTGATGCTCGGCCTCGGCCTGAACATCGTGGTCGGCCTGGCCGGCCTGCTGGACCTGGGTTACGTCGGCTTCTACGCCGTAGGCGCCTACAGCTACGCGCTGCTGTCGCACTACTACGGCCTGGGCTTCTGGGTGTGCCTGCCGATCGCCGGCCTGATGGCGGCCTTCTTCGGCTTCATCCTCGGCTTCCCGGTGCTGCGCCTGCGCGGTGACTACCTGGCCATCGTGACCCTCGGCTTCGGCGAGATCATCCGCATCCTGCTGCGCAACCTCACCGGGATCACCGGCGGCCCCAACGGCATCAGCAACATCGAGAAGCCGAGCCTGTTCGGCCTCTCCTTCGAGCGCCGCGCGGCCGAGGGCATGCAGACCTTCCACGAGTACTTCGGCGTCGCCTACAACTCGATCAACAAGGTGATCTTCCTCTACGTGATCGCCCTGCTGCTGGTCCTGCTGACCCTGTTCGTGATCAACCGCCTGCTGCGCATGCCGATCGGCCGTGCCTGGGAAGCGCTGCGCGAAGACGAGATCGCCTGCCGCGCGCTGGGCATGAACCCGACCGCGATCAAGCTCTCCGCCTTCACCCTGGGCGCCTGCTTCGCCGGTTTCGCCGGCAGCTTCTTCGCCGCCCGCCAGGGGCTGGTCACGCCGGAGTCCTTCACCTTCATCGAGTCGGCGATCATCCTCGCCATCGTCGTGCTGGGTGGCATGGGCTCGCAGCTGGGCATCATCCTCGCCGCGGTGGTGATGATCCTCATGCCCGAGCTGATGCGTGAGTTCAGCGAGTACCGCATGCTGTTCTTCGGCGCCCTGATGGTGCTGATGATGATCTGGCGTCCGCAGGGCCTGCTGCCCATGCAACGCCCGCACCTGGAGTTGAAGTCATGAGCCGCCCGATCCTCGAAGTCAGCGGGCTGACCATGCGTTTCGGCGGCCTGCTGGCCGTCAACAATGTCGCCCTCACCGTCCAGCCGAAGCAGGTGGTGTCGATGATCGGCCCCAACGGCGCCGGCAAGACCACCGTGTTCAACTGCCTGACCGGCTTCTACCAGCCCACCAGCGGCGTGATCCTGCTCAACGACGAGCCGATCCAGCATCTGCCGGGGCACAAGATCGCCCGCAAGGGCGTGGTGCGCACCTTCCAGAACGTCCGCCTGTTCAAGGAAATGACCGCGGTGGAGAACCTGCTGGTCGCCCAGCATCGTCACCTCAACACCAACTTCCTCGCCGGTCTGCTGAAGACCCCAGCGTTCCGCCGCAGCGAGAAGAAGGCCATGGAGTACGCGGCGCACTGGCTGGAAGAAGTCAACCTCACCGACGTGGCCAACCGCCCGGCCGGCACCCTGGCCTACGGCCAGCAGCGCCGCCTGGAGATCGCCCGCTGCATGATGACCCGGCCGAGCATCCTGATGCTCGACGAGCCGGCCGCCGGCCTCAACCCCAAGGAGACCGAGGACCTCAAGCAGCTGATCGGCCTGCTGCGCAACGACCATGACGTGACCGTGCTGCTGATCGAGCACGACATGCACCTGGTCATGAGCATTTCCGACCACATCTACGTGATCAACCAGGGCACGCCCCTGGCCGACGGTACGCCGGAGCAGATCCGCAACAACCCGGATGTGATCAAAGCCTATCTGGGGGAGGCGTAAGCATGCTGAATTTCAACAACGTCTCCACCTTCTACGGCAAGATCCAGGCCCTGCACGGCGTCAGCATCGAGGTCGAACAGGGCGAGATCGTCACCCTGATCGGCGCCAACGGCGCCGGCAAGTCGACCCTGCTGATGACCCTGTGCGGCTCGCCGCGCGCGGCCAGCGGCAGCATCCGCTACATGGGCGAGGAGCTGGTCGGCCAGGAATCCTGCGACATCATGCGCAAGAGCATCGCGGTGGTGCCGGAAGGCCGCCGCGTGTTCGCCCGCCTGACCGTCGAGGAGAACCTGGCCATGGGCGGCTTCTTCGGCACCAAGGAAGACAACCAGGAGCAGCTGGACAAGGTCCTGCACCTGTTCCCGCGGCTGAAGGAACGCTTCGACCAGCGCGCCGGCACCATGTCCGGCGGCGAACAGCAGATGCTCGCCATCGGCCGCGCGCTGATGAGCAAGCCCAAGCTGCTGCTGCTCGACGAGCCGTCCCTGGGCCTGGCGCCGATCATCATCCAGCAGATCTTCGACATCATCGAACAGCTGCGCGAGGACGGCGTGACCATCTTCCTGGTCGAACAGAACGCCAACCAGGCGCTCAAGCTGGCCGACCGCGCGTATGTGCTGGAGAACGGTCGGATCGTCATGCAGGGCACCGGCGAGGCGCTGCTCACCGACCCGAAGGTGCGCGACGCCTACCTCGGCGGCTGACCCATGCCGGCGTGAAGGAAACGGCCCTCACGGGCCGTTTTCATTGGTACCGACGGATGGCCAGCGGGCCTCTGTCCAGGGCTCCACGGAGCCACCTTTTTCATCTACGCCCACCGCAACCCGGAGGGCCAGGAACCGGTCGCCGCACCATCCGGCGACCGTCTCGCGGCCCGCGCCCACCGGCGCGCCGCGCACCACAGGAGAACCAGCATGACCCTTCGTCCCCTGCTGCAGCTGATCACGCGCACCAGCCTGGTCCTGCAGATCGCCATCGGCCTGATCGCCGGCATCCTCTTCGCCCTGCTCTTCCCGCAGGCCACCGCCAAGGTCGGCTTCCTCGGCGAGCTGTTCATCGCCGCGCTCAAGGCCGTGGCGCCGGTGCTGGTGTTCATCTTGGTGGCCTCGGCCATCGCCAACCACAAGCCGGGGCAGCCCACTCACATCCGCCCGATCCTGGTGCTGTACGTGATCGGCACCCTGTCCGCCGCCATCGTCGCGGTCATCGCCAGCAGCCTGTGGCCATCCACCCTGGTGCTGACCGAAGCCGCCACGGGCACCACACCGCCAGGAGGCATCGCCGAGGTGCTCAAGAGCCTGGCGCTGAACGTGGTGGACAATCCGGTCAACGCGCTGATCAAGGGCAACTTCATCGGCATCCTGGCCTGGGCCATCGGCCTCGGCATCGCCATCCGCCATGGCAGCGAGAGCACCCGGATGGTGTTCGCGGACCTGGCCCACGGCGTGACACTGATCGTGCGGGTGGTGATACGTTTCGCCCCGCTCGGCGTATTCGGCCTGGTCGCCACCACCTTCGCCGACGCCGGCCTCAAGGCCCTGCTCGGCTACGCCCACCTGCTCGCGGTGCTGGTCGGCTGCATGCTGTTCGTCGCCCTGGTGGTCAACCCGCTGATCGTGTTCAGCCAGATCCGCCGCAACCCCTATCCGCTGACACTCACCTGCCTGCGCGAGAGCGGCATCACGGCCTTCTTCACCCGCAGCTCGGCGGCCAACGTGCCGGTCAACATGCAACTCGCCGAGCGCCTGGGCCTGCACGAGGACACCTACTCGGTGTCGATCCCGCTGGGAGCCACTATCAACATGGCCGGCGCAGCCATCACCATCAGCGTGCTGACCCTGGCGGCGGCCCATACCCTGGGCATCGTCGTCGACCTGCCGACCGCGATACTGCTCTGCGTGGTCGCCTCGGTCTGCGCCTGCGGCGCGTCCGGCGTGGCCGGCGGCTCGCTGCTGCTGATCCCACTGGCCTGCAGCCTGTTCGGCATCCCCAGCGAAACCGCCATGCAGGTGGTCGCCATCGGCTTCATCATCGGCATCCTGCAGGACAGCGCCGAGACCGCGCTGAACTCCTCCACCGACGTGCTGTTCACCGCCGCCGTGTGCCTGGCACGGGACAAGGACTGAGCCAGGGCGCGTAGGGCGGGTGACACTCTCCCGAGAGAACGCACAAGGCTGTGCAGCTCTGGTGGGATTGACGGCACGATCTCCCGTGTACCGAGAACACATACTGTAGGAGCGGCTTTAGCCGCGAACCGAGATGGCACAGAAGGCTTCGCGGCTAAAGCCGCTCCTACAACTGCGCCTGTCTGCTGCTCTCGCGAGATCGTGGACGGATTCTCAGGCGTTGCCGGCCAGTTTCAGCCGCGCGGCCTGGGTGAAGTCGAGCATGCGCTTGAGCGGGCGTACCGCGCGCGGGATCAGCGCCGGTTCCACGAAGATTTCGTTGCTGCCCTCGCGCAGGCACTGCAAGGTGCGCTGCAGGGTGTTCATCGCCATCCACGGGCAGTGGGCGCAGCTGCGGCAGGCAGCGCCGTTGCCGGCGGTGGGCGCCTCGACGAATTTCTTGTCGGGGCACAGCTGCTGCATCTTGTAGAAGATGCCGCGGTCGGTGGCGACGATGAAGGTCTTGTTGGGAAGGGTCTGGGCCGCCTTGATCAGCTGGCTGGTGGAGCCCACCGCGTCGGCCAGCTCGATCACCGCCTCGGGCGATTCCGGGTGGACCAGGATGGCGGCCTCGGGGTGCAGCGCCTTCATGTCTTCCAGCTGCTTGGCCTTGAACTCCTCGTGGACGATGCAGGCACCGTCCCACAGCAGCATGTCGGCGCCGGTCTCGCGCTGGATGTAGCGCCCCAGGTGCTGGTCCGGCGCCCAGAGGATCTTCTCGCCGTTGTCCATCAGGCTCTCGACGATCTCCAGCGCGCAGCTGGAGGTCACCACCCAGTCGGCGCGCGCCTTCACCGCCGCCGAGGTGTTGGCGTAGACCACCACGGTGCGGTCCGGGTGCTGGTCGCAGAAGGCGGAGAATTCGTCGACCGGGCAGCCGAGGTCCAGCGAGCAGGTGGCGTCCAGGGTCGGCATCAGCACGCGCTTTTCCGGATTGAGGATCTTCGCCGTCTCGCCCATGAACTTGACGCCCGCGACCACTACCGTCTGCGCTTCGTGCTGGTTGCCGAAGCGCGCCATCTCCAGCGAGTCCGACACGCAGCCGCCGGTTTCCTCGGCCAGGGCCTGGATCACCGGGTCGCAATAGTAGTGGGCCACCAGCACGGCGTTCTGCTTCTTCAGCTCGGCGGCGATCTCGCTCCGGTAGAAGGCTTCCTCTTCCGGGGTCAGCACCCTGGGCTGCTTGGCGGCGAGGTGAGCCTGAACCAACAGGCGCTCGGAAATCTGGGTCATGTCATCAGGCTCTGAATATGCTTTCAGTGCGCCGATTATACGCGCCAACCACGCCGCCGAGCGAAGCCCGACGGAAAGAGCCCCGGCGCCAGGCGAAATCCAGGCAGGAAAAGGCCCGCCGCCCTCGCGGACGGCGGGCCGGGTGCCGCGTCAGGCCACTTTCAGGCTGTGGTCGTCGAGCAGGCCGTTGATGACGGTCGCCGCATCCGTGCTGCTGTAGTAGGCGGCGCTGGACAGGTCGATGCCGTCGACCACTACGGACATGTCGACCGAGCTGCCGCCCTCGGCGCCGTTCTTGTCGACGCTGATGGTGGTCGCGCTCGCCGAGAAGCTGAACGTCAGGTAGCTCGACAGCTCGTCGCCATCCGGGCTGTCAGACAGCCCGGTGAGCAGCTGCGACAGGTCCAGCACATCGGAGGTGACGCCATTGACGGCGAAGCTCAGATGATCGGCGACCGGGTTGTCGGCCCCCTGCTCGGCAAGAAGCACCTGATCCTCTTCCTGCTCCAGCGGAGCCGTGGACAGCGCAGGGTCGTCCTCGGCAACCAGGGCGACCAGTGTCTCGTCCCCTGCCGGGGCCTGAGGCTCGCCATCGTCGTCGACCACCGGCTGATCCTGCGGGCCCGCATCCGCCACGACCATAGCCCTGAGCGTGGTGCCCGTGGACTCGAGGCCGATCACCAGTTGCGCGGTATCGCTGTCGCCATCGGGCTGGGTCAGCTTGTAGCTGAACACGTCCTCCTGTCCAACGCCGTCGAGCGTGGGGTTCGGCGTGTAGGTGTAGGAGCCGTCCTTGTTGATCAGCAGGCTGCCCCAGTCCCCCGCGACCGAGGTACCAATGCCCACCTCGACATAGGCGGTGCCGTTCCAGATGCTGAGGACCGCGCCCTCGCTGCCCTTGTCGTCCACCGCGCCCAGGGGGTCGCTGCTGGAGGACCAGGTGTTGGGATCGGCCAGCACGTTGCCGGACACGGCGGTCACCTCGATCGTGGGGATGGCGGCCGCGATCGTCGTCAGCGTGATGTTGTCCACGCGGATACGGTAGCTGTTGCTGTTGTTGGTACGGTCGTTGGCCTCGAAGAACAGGCGGTAGACACCTTCGCCGAAGGAGTCGGTGGTCACCGTGGTAGCGCCGCTCGTCCCGTGGCTGCCGCTGTCCACCAGCGTCCACGAGGCACCGTCCTGCCGGTAGAGGACCCAGTTGAACTGGTCGTTGGTGGCGTGGTTGTTGATGCTGCCGAGCTGGAACGAGACGCTGCCCGTCTCCCCTGCCGCGATCTCGAACGTGGGTGTGGCGACCTTGCTGCTGATGCCGCCGTTGCTGCTGGTGTCTATCAGTTGCAGCGCGGTGCCCTGGACGCGCACCCCGTTGGCGTTGGTGCTGCCAGCGATGGCGGATACGCCCCACCTGTCGTCCGCGGCGGTCATCACATCGGCCAGGGTCGACACCGTCACGCCGCTGCCCTCCGTGTCGAAGATCCACGGGTTCGGCGACGAGGTGCTGTTGCTGGTCGTGGAGAAGTTGGCCAGCACTTCGCTGCCGGGCGGCGGTGTCACCATCGTCTCCTCGACCGAGGCCGAGCCGTGGTTGTCGTAGGCATACACCTCGCTGCTGTCAGTGGTGGTCAGGCTCAGGGTGGCCGATACCCCGTCGCCGTCGGCATCGACGAGGGTGTAGACGAAGGTCTCGGTCAGGTCGTCGGCCACGTCCTTGTTCAGGCTGTAGCTGTACTCGCCGGTCTGCAGGTTGATGCTGAAGCTTCCGCCTTCGGCGGTGGTGAAGACCAGCTTGTGGGTGGCGCCGTCGTATTCCGGCGAACTCGCGTCGTAGGTCTTCGCTCCATGCTGAATGGAAACCACCGGCAGGTCCGCCGGGCCATCCGCGCCGAAGCCGTTGGCGCCCTCCGCCAGCAGGTTGCCGGTGATGGTCGGCGCGCTGACGGTGCCTTGCAGGGTGGCGTCCAGCTGGCTCAGGTTGGTGACCAGGATGCCGTTGGTGTTGGTGCCTGTGCCGATGCCGTCATAGGCCACGGGGTTCAGCTGGGCCAGGTCGCCGGCGGTACCCTGCCCCATGCCCAAGGCGTAGGACTTGATCTCGTTGTTGTTGAGGAAGTTGGTCCAGACGGTCTCCTCGGCGGCGACGATGCCGTTGTTGCTGCCCGCGCCGATGCCCCAGCTGCTGCTGGTCGTCGGCTGGCCGTCGGAGAGGAAGTAGGAGACGTTCTGGACGTTGCCACCGCTGATCTTGCCGCTGCTGTCGAAGGCCGAGATCGCCCGGATCAGGGCCGCATCGTAGTTGGTGTTGCCGTCGCCGTAGGTGTTCGACAGGGCGCCGATCACCGACTTGGCCTGGCTCGCCGTCAGCCAGATCTCGCCCGAGCCACTGAGGTTGGAGGTGGCGCTGGCGTTGAAGGCCACCAGGCGCACCATCACGTCGCCCAGGCCGTCGTAGGCGTCGACCAGGTTCTGGATGGCACTCTTGGCCAGCGCCAGCCGGGTCGTGAAGCCGCTCACCCCGGGGTTGTTGTCCATGCTGCCGGACACGTCGAGGATGATCATCAGGTTGGTGTTGACTCCGGTCGGCTCGGGAGCGGACTTGGCGATGTCGTTGGCCGCGGCCGGGGAGTCGTCGTCCACGGTCACCGTCAGGCTGCCCGAGGCGGGCGCCGCCGACGGGTCGGCGTCCCAGACCTGGTAGCCGAAGCTCAGCGGCAGGTCGTTCTCGTCGCTGCCGCTGGCCGGCGGTTCATGGTCCAGTGGCTTGAACAGCTCGAACGTGTAGGCACCGGTCGCGGTATCGGTCAGTTCGAGGATGAACACGGCCTCGCCGCCCGCGCCGCCCACCATTGCAGTGAGCGTTCTGTCGCCGTTGCTCAGGTGGTAGCTCACGGCGCTTCCGCCCGAGGTCAGGCCGCTCGGCGCGGTGCCGTTCCAGGCGAACTGGCCGAAGGTGTCGACGCTGTAGCCCAGGGTGCCGCTCACGCTGACCGCCTGGCCCGGCAGGTCGTTCGGCCCGCCGGCCAGCCCCTGCGGCAGGCCGTCCTCGTCCACGGCATTGCTGGCCTGGCCACCCTCGGGGTCCTTGCCGGTCAGGGTGATCTCGAACGTGGCGGTCGCGCTGTCGCCGTCGCCATCGACGATGGAGTAGGTGAAGGTCTCGGTACCCGCCAGGGCGCCCGGCGCGGCCGTGTAGATCAGGTTGCCGTCGACATCGATGACGACAGTACCGCCCTGGCTGCCCGCCCCGACGATCTGGATCGGCGAGGTAGCCGAGGCGCCATCAGCGCCGTAGTGATCGTTGTCGAGGAGATCGTCCACCGTCCCGATGGTCACCTCGTGGGCGCCTCTCGACACCTCGCCGAGCACGTCGTCGGCGGCTTCGGGCGCGTCGTCGCGGAAGCTGATGCCCGGCCCGATGTCCACGCTGACGCTGCTCTGGTCGCCATCGCCGTCGGTCACGGTGGCCGTCAGCGACACCAGGTTGGAGCCCAGGGCGACGACTTCGTCGGGGTCGCTGGTGGGGTGTACGACGGAGCGGTCCTGATCCAGGGTGACGGTGCCGCCGGCATCGACGCTGAGGCTGAACACCAGCTCGTCGGAGATTTCCGTGCGCCCTTCCAGGACGCTACCGTTCATGACCAGCACGATGGCCTCGCCGGTCAGCGTATCCACCAGGCCGGACACCGGGTTGACCACGCTCAGGCTGTAGGCAATCGGGCCCTGCAACCCATCGGCGCCGGCCTGGGCATGGAACAGGCCGCTGAAATCGGCCGTGGCATCGACGCCGAAGTCCGACTCGTCGACCTGCAGCGACGCGCCCCAGGTCACGTTGGTGTTGACGTCGTTGTAGTCGTAGTCGGAGGTGTCGGTCTTGTCCTCCCAGTTCTGGTTGCCGGGGGCGGAAGTGTCCTGCAGGTGCGAGCCGCCCGGGTTGAGCGTGGCGTCGCTGAACAGGATGTTGGCCCCATCGGCTCCCGTCAGCGGCGTGCCGCCCGCCACCGCCTGCCATTTGCCGCCGACGAACTGGAAGGTGATATCGGTGCCGTTGGCCAGCACGGCGTTGGCCCCGCCATGGGGAATGATGAAGAAGCCCGTGCTGGCGGGGTCCAGCCCGGCCAGGTCGAAGGTGTCGCCGACCGCCTGGTGGTGCACGTTCGCCCAGATCACCTTGCCGGACAGCGGCGTGCCGTCAGCGGCCTTGGTGTAGTAGCCATAGCTGTTGGCGAAGTTCGCACTGGTGCCGTGGAAGGTCACGAACGAGGAGAAGGACAGGTCGCCGGCCTGGATGGTCGGCGAGTCGTCGTCCACCGTGATGCTCAGGCCGCCATTGGTGGTGGAGCCGTCGCCGTCCTGCAGGGTGTAGATGAAGTCGACGGTGATGTCGTTCTCGTCGCTGGTTCCGGGAGTGGCGGGCGCCTCATGGTCCAGCGGCGCACTCAGGGTGAAGCGATAGTCCCCGGTGCCGACATTGGTCACCTCCACGGTGAACACCGTAACGCTGCCAGCCGTGGCGGTCAGCACCAGCCCGTCCGGGCTGACGCCGTAGGCCAGCGCGACACCGCCGGAAGTGAGCCCCAGCCCCGACAGGCCAGTGGTGTTCCAGGTGAACGCGCCGGTCGTGGCCGCGCCGTCCGGCCCGAAGTTGTAGCCGAGGTTGCCGGTCACGACGGTTTCGTTGTCGGGCAGGTCGTTCGGGCCACCGGAAATACCGCCGCTCAGCCCATCCTCGTCGACCGCGTTGCGCGCCTGGCCGCCGACCGGCACCGCGGCGTCGATGATGGCCAGGGTGATGCTGTCGCTCAGGGAGTCGCCGTCGTTGTCGGTGATCTGGATCGAGAAGGTCTGGCTGCCCGCCGCCCCCTGGTCCAGCTCGGCGCTCGCCTGGAAGCTCCACGAACCGTCGCTGCCCACATGCAGCGTGCCGGTCGGCAGCGAGATGTCGGTATCCAGATCGTACTCGCCTCCGTCGACCACCACCTTGATGGTGCCGGGGCCGTCGCCGCCATGGCTGCCGGTCCAGCTGCCGCTGTAGGTCGCGCCCTCTTCCACGCTGGGAGGCGCGCCATCCGGCAACAGGTCGATGACCGGCACGTCGTCCTCCACGTTGATCACGAAGCTGCCGGCCGGGATGCTTCCCACCAGCGGATCGCCATCACCATCGGTGGCGGTCAGCACACCGGAGAAGTCGATGCCCAGGCCCGGCAGCAGCTCGCTGTCCAGGGTCCCGTCATGGATGGGATGATCGACCGGCCCTTGCAGCTCGAAGGCATAGCTGCCGTCGGCGCCGACCGTCAGGGTGAAGATCGGCGTGCCACCCGCCGTCGCGGTCAATACATTGCCGGAGACGCTGTAGCTCAGGGCGGTGCCGCCGGACGTCAGCCCTTGCAGCTGCAGCGAACTCACATCGCTCGACAGCCCGAACGCTCCCGGACCATCGCTACCGAAGGCGACCAGTCCCGATAGCGCCCCGGCCGGGCCACTGGCGGAGGTGGTTTGCCCACTCTCGGGGTTTCCGGTGCTCAGCGCATCTTCATGCACGGTGCCGCCTACCGGTACGAAGCCCTCGCCCTGCTCGGCGATTACCGGCACGTCGTCTTCCACGTTGATCACGAAGCTGCCGACCGGGAAACCTCCCACCAGCGGGTCGCCGTCGCCATCGGTGGCGGTCAGCACGCCGGAGAAATCGATGCCCAGCCCTGGCAACAGCTCACCATCGTTGCCATCGGCCAGGGGATGATCCAGCGGTCCGAGAAGCTCGAACGCATAGCTGCCATCGGTGCCGACCGTCAGGGTGAAGATCGGCGCACCACCTACCGTAGCAGTGAGCACATTGCCCGAAACGCTGTAGCCCAGGGCAGTCCCACCAGACGTCAGCGCCTGCAGTACCAGCGAACTCACATCGCTCGACAGCCCGAATGCTCCCGGACCATCGCCGCCGAAGGCGACCAGTCCCGATAGCGCCCCTGCCGGACCACTGGCGGAGGTGGTTTGCCCACTTTCGGGGTTTCCGGCACTCAGCGCATCCTCATGGACTGTGCCGCCCACTGGTACGAAACCTTCGCCCTGCTCCGCCACCACCGGCACATCGTCTTCCACATTGATCACAAAGCTTCCGGCCGGAATGCCTCCTGACAACGGGTCACCATCGCCATCGGTCGCGGTCAGCACGCCCGAGAAGTCGATCCCCAGCCCTGGCAACAACTCACCGTCGTTACCATCGGCCAGGGGATGATCGATCGGCCCTTGAAGCTCGAAGGCATAGCTGCCGTCGGCACCAACCGTCAGGGTGAAGATCAGCGAATCGCCCGCCGTCGCGGTCAGCACGTTGCCCGAAACGCTGTAGCTCAGCCCGACACCGCCAGAGGTCAGCGCCTGCAGTACCAGAGAACTTACGTCACTCGAAAGGCCAAAGACTCCCGGGCCATCACCGCCGAAAGCAACCAGTCCGGACAAAGCGCCAGCCGGACCACTGATCGATGTGGTCTGCCCACCCTCTGCATTTCCGGCGCTCAGTGCATCCTCATGCACGGTGCCACCCACCGGTACGAAGCCCTCGCCCTGCTCCGCCACCACCGGCACGTCATCCTCGACGTTGATCACGAAGCTGCCAGCCGGAATACCTCCTACCAGCGGGTCGCCGTCGCCATCGGTCGCCGTCAGCACGCCTGAGAAATCGATGCCCAGTCCCGGCAGTAGCTCACCATCATTGCCATCGGCCAAGGGGTGATCCAGTGGCCCTTGGAGCTGGAATACATAGCCACCGTCAGCATTGACTGTCAGGGTGAAGATCGGTGCTCCACCCGCTGTGGCAGCCAGCACATTGCCCGAAACGCTGTAGCTCAGCCCGACACCACCAGAAGTCAGCGCCTGCAGTACCAGCGAACTCACATCGCTCGACAGCCCGAACACTCCCGGACCATCGCCACCAAAAGCAACCAGCCCGGACAACGCTCCAGCCGGACCACTGATCGAGGTCGTCTGCCCACCCTCTGCGTTCCCGGTACCCAGCGCATCCTCATGCACGGTGCCACCCACCGGCACGAAGCCCTCGCCCTGCTCCGCCACCACCGGCACATCGTCTTCCACATTGATCACGAAGCTGCCGACCGGGAAACCTCCTGCCAGCGGGTCGCCGTCGCCATCGGTCGCGGTCAGCACGCCGGAGAAGTCGATGCCCAGCCCGGGCAGAAACTCACCGTCGTTTCCATCGGCCAGGGGATGGTCGATCGGCCCCAGGAGTTGGAACGCATAGCTACCGTTGGCGCCGACCGTCAGGGTGAAGACCGATACACCGCCCGCCGAGGCGGTGAGCACATTGCCGGACACGCTGTAGCCCAGGGCGGTCCCGCCAGACGTCAGCGCCTGCAGCACCAGCGAACTCACATCGCTGGACAGCCCAAACGCTCCCGGGCCATCGCCACCGAAGGCAACCAGCCCGAACAACGCACCGGCCGGACCACTGATCGAAGCGGTCTGCCCGCCCTCTGCGTTCCCGGCGCTCAGCGCATCCTCATGGACGGTGCCGCCCACCGGCACGAAGCCTTCGCCCCGCCCGGCCAGTACCGGCACGTCGTCTTCCACGTTGATCACGAAGCTGCCGGCCGGGAAGCCTCCCGCCAGCGGGTCGCCGTCGCCATCGGTCGCGGTCAGCACGCCGGAGAAGTCGATGCCCAATCCCGGTAGGCGCTCGCCATCGTTGCCGTCGGCCAGCGGGTGATCCAGCGGCCCCAGCAGCGAAAACGACCAGCTGCCGCTGGCATTCACGGTCAGGGTGAAGATGGTGGCGCCGCCGGCGGAGGCGGTCAGCACGTTGCCGGACACGCTGTAGCTCAAGGCCGCCCCGCCGGAGGTCAGCCCCTGGGCCAGCAGCGAGCCCACCGCGCCGTTCAGGCCGAAGGCGCCCGGACCATCGGCGCCGAAGCTGACCAGGCCGGCCAGGGAGCCGCCCGTGGCGCTGCTCAGCGTGGAGGTCTGACCCCCGCCTTCCGGGTTGCCGCCAGGCAGCACGTCTTCGTGCACCACGCCGCCGATGACCGGACGCGCGCCACCCACCAGCACCGGGACATCGTCCTCGATGTCGATGGTGAAGCTGCCGACCGGGAAGCCCGCCAGCGGGTCGCCATCGCCGTCCGTGGCGAACAGGATGCCGGAGAAGTCGATGCCCAGGCCCGGCAGGTCCTCGCTGTCCACGCCGTTGGCCAGGGGATGATCGATCGGCCCGCGCAGCACGAAGGACCAGCTGCCGTCGGCGCCCACGGTCAGGGTGAAGATGACCTGCGCGCCCGCCGAAGCGGTCAGCACGTTGCCGGCCTGGCTATAGGTCAGGGCGATGCCGCCGCTGGAAAGGCCCTGCACCGCCAGCGAGGCGAGATTGCCGCCGATGCCGAAGCTGCCCGGGCCGTCCGCGCCGAAGTTGACCAGCGCGGTGAGCGAACCCGGTCCGCCACTGGCGGACACGGTCTGACCGCCCTCTAGGTTGCCCTGGTGAGGTGCTCCCGCGCCCAGCGTCAGGGCATCCTCATGGACCCGGGCGGCCACCGCCCCGGCGCCCGCGCCGAACTGCGGCACGTCGTCCTCCACATTGATCACGAAGCTGCCGGCGCCGAAGGCCCCGACCGAATCACCGTCGCCATCCACCGCGGTGAGCACGCCCGAGAAGTCGATGGGCAGCGGCAGCAGCTCGTTGTCATCGCCATTGGCGAGCGGGTGATCGAGCTGGCCGACCAGGGTGAACACGAAGCTGCCGTCGGCGCCCACCTGCAGGGTGAAGATCACCGCGCCGCCGGCCGAGGCCGTGAGCACGTTGCCGGCCACGCTGTAGGCGAGCGCGCTGCCGCCGGAGGTCAGCCCCTGGGCCTGCAGGCTGGCGATGGCCGCCGGGCTGCCGGAAAGGCCGAAGCCGCCGGGGCCGTCCGCGCCGAAGTTGACCAGCGCACCCAGGGTGCCCGGCCCGCCGGTGGCGACGTTGGTCACCGCGTCGTTGTCGGTGATGCCGTCGATGGTCTCGTCCTCGTCGACCTGGGCGACCACCTGCGCACCACCCAGCGCCAGTTGCGGGCCATCGTCGTTGGTCAGCACGTTGAGCAGCACGGTGGGCGATACGTCGCCGTCCAGGTCGAACACCCGGACCGGGAAGCTCTCGCCGACCTGATCCGCCTCGCCGGTCGCGTTGGGATTGCTGTGATCGAGGGTGTTGGCGGTCAGGGTGTAGGTCCAGTTGCCCGCCGCGTCCACGACCAGGATGCCGTACTGCCCCACCACGGTGCCGCCGTTGGTGACGTCGACCCAGACGCCGTCGAAGCCCTGGATCTGCAGCGAGGAGATGCCGTCCGGCGAGTTCACCACGATCCGCCCGCTGGCCTGCTCGGCGTCGCTGGCGGGGTTGGTGCCGTTGGCCAGGGCCTCCTCGTCGACCAGTGCCGGGCCCACGAAGAGGCTGCCGACGGCGTCCAGGTATTCCACGTCGAGCAGCGGCGCGAAATCCGGCTCGGGATCGTCGGTGGCCAGGGGCTCGGCATCGGGGAACAGCGGTCCGCCGGGGATGCCGGCGGTGGGGAAGCCGATCACCGGATCGAGCGCGCCGCCGACCTCGCCCAGCAGCACGAAGCCATGACCGCTGCCCGCGCCGCCGGTGCCACCGGCACCCACACCAGGCCCCGCCGCGGTAGCCTCGCCGGCCACGGTCGGGTCGACGCCGGCCTCGATGGCGGCCTGCAGTCGCTCGACATCCGTCAGGTCGGCATCGGTGGGCGCCACCGCATCCTGGGCCTGGGGCGCGCCGGTCCGTTCGCCACCCGCGGCCAGCATCTGTTCGCTGAGGTTCAGGTTGCTGTCGCGCCCCAGCGTGAGCACATCGCCGTTGGCAAGGCTGATCGCCACCGCCCCGCCCGCTCCGGTCACCAGCTGCTCGCCGGCATAGACGCGATCACCTTCCACCAGCGGTCGGCGCGTTCCATCGCCGGCTACCGCGAAGACCTCGCCGACAACCTGACTGACGACACCCATCAAAGTAGCCATGTCCCATTCCTCCGCACTGCCACCGGCCACCGCCGGCGCGTTTCAAAAGGGCCAGACCGCCTTTCGAACCCGGGCTCAGTGCGAAGAAAGCTCCGCGAGACGGAGCAGTACAGAAGGTAGATTCTTTAAAACGACAGAAAAATGTCGCATCAACTGTACTGCTTCATTTCCGCAAAAATATCCCCGCCCCTTATGCTCCAAACTGCGATCGACCATTCGCTTTAACTGCGAAAAAGCCTGAAAGGCTTGATTTTCGCGGCATTGAGAAGAAACAATGTGCCCGATCTCACAGAGTGCATAAGACTTTTTCCGCATAACCCTTGTGAAGAATTTTTCTTAACCATTCTCCGAGATTGTTCTTATCTGTGATGTTACAAGCGCAAAGCGCTCCATCTGCCAATAAACGCCATAAAATTGGCGACAGGAACAAGATTCACACATCAAGGAGAAAACCCTCATGCGTGCCCTCACACCGCTGTGCAGTAGCATTTTGCTGGCCATGGCCTGTTATCAGGCCCAGGCCATGACACTCTCGGAAGCCATCCAGAGCACCATCGACAATCATCCCGAGCTGCACGCCAGCATGAATGATCGTCTGTCCGCGGATGAGGAAGTGAAGATGGCCAAGGGCGGCTATCTGCCTACCGTCGACGTCCTCATGGGCTATGGGCGCGAACGGACGGACAGCCCCAGCACCCGCGCGCTGGGTGACCACAACAAGGAAACCCTGAACTACCGCGACGCCGAGCTGCGCCTGCGGCAGATGCTGTTCGACGGCTTCAACACCCCCAACGAGGTGGCGCGTACCCGCTCCGTGGTCGACTCCCGCGCCTACTACGTGCAGGGCACGTCCCAGAGCCTCGCCCTGCGTACCGTCGAGGTCTATCTGGAAGTGCTCAAGCGCCGCGAGATGGTGACCCTGGCCAGGAACAACCTGCAGGCGCACCAGCGCATCAACGACCAGATCGGCCTGCGCAGCGAGCGCGGGGTGGGCAGCACCGCCGACCTGGACCAGTCCGTGGCCCGCCTGGCGCTGGCCGAGAACAACCTCTACACCGAGCAGGTCAACCTGGCCGACGCCGAAGCCAACTTCTTCAGCGCCACCGGGCGCATGCCGGACGAGCTGGAACCGCCGGCCTCCATCCGCGGCGAACTGCCGGCGGACGTCCAAAGCGCCCAGCAGGCCATGATGGACAACAACCCCTTCCTCAAGTCCGCGCAGGCCGACGTGCATGCCGCCGAGAAGCAGTACGAGGTGGCGAAATCGCCCTTCTACCCGCGCTTCGACCTCGAACTGGCCACCACCGCCGACGACAACGTCCAGGGCGACGAGGGTCACTACAACACCTGGCGGGCCGCGGTGGTGATGAACTACAACCTGTTCAACGGCATGCGCGACAAGGCCCGCCTGCAATCGGCGGCGCACCAGATCAACCAGTCCATGGACATCCGCAACAACGCCC
Source organism: Pseudomonas sp. GD04015 (assembly GCF_029837675.1). Lineage (NCBI taxonomy): Bacteria > Pseudomonadati > Pseudomonadota > Gammaproteobacteria > Pseudomonadales > Pseudomonadaceae > Pseudomonas > Pseudomonas sp. GD04015. The sequence goes on from NZ_JAOEEE010000011.1 coordinate 144,808, forward strand.
TGCGGGTGGTCAACGAGAACCTGTCGCTGGCCTGGAACGCCATGGAAAACGCCCGCCTGCAGACGCCGAAGGCACGCGAATACGCGGAATACACTTCCCGCGTGCGCGAGGCGTACCAGCAGCAGTTCAGCCTGGGCCAGCGCTCGCTGCTCGACCTGCTGGACAGCGACAACGAACTCTTCACCGCCAACCGCCGCTACGCCGAGGTGCGCTACACCGAAGAGTTCTCCATGTATCGCGTCATCGCCGCCATGGGCGAACTCCTGAAGAAACAGAACGTCGTGGCCCCGGCCGAAGCAGTCGCCCTCACGAACGTGAAGAGCGAGGCCCGCCTGCCGGAACTGAAGTAGTCCCCCGGCGAAGCGATCGCCCACGCCGCCGGCCTGGGCGATCTCTCAGGAGGAGCAACCTTGACCAGCATGGAACGGAGACTCCCCGAAGACCAGCGCCAGAGTCACGACGATCCGCTGCTGGACGGGCTGCTCATCCTCTGTAACCTCCACGATTGCTCGGCCAGCCGCGCCAGCCTGTCGGCGGGCCTGCCGATGCCCGAGCAGCGCCTGAGCGCCGACCTGCTGCCGCGCGCGGCGGCCCGGGCCGGCCTGCAGGGGCGCGTGCTGCGGCGCGAGCTGGGCGCCATCTCGCCACTCAACCTGCCGGTACTGCTCCTGCTCAAGGACGGCCGCAGCGCGGTGCTGCGCAAGATGGGGCCGAAGAACCAGCTGCTGATCCTGCCCTGCGAGGCCGATGGTGGCGAACAGTGGGTCAACCGCGACCACCTGGCCATCGAGTACAGCGGCCGGGCCTTCTTCGCCAAGCCGCAGCACGACCTGGAAGAGGCGCGCACGCCGCTGGTGCCACGGGTCGAGGCGTGGTTTCGCGACACCCTGAAGCTGTCGCGCTGGCTGTACACCGACGCGGTGCTGGCCAGCCTGCTGATCAACCTGCTCGGCCTGATGGTCCCGCTGTTCGTCATGCAGACCTACGACCGGGTCGTGCCCAACCAGGCCACCGCCACGCTCTGGGTCCTGGCCATCGGCCTGTTCGTCGGCACCGGCTTCGAACTGCTGCTGCGGGTGCTGCGCGCCTACCTGCTGGACGTGGCCGGCAAGAAGACCGACGTGGTGCTGTCCGCCACCCTGTTCGAACGCATCACCGGCATGTCCATGGCCGCCCGGCCCGCTACGGTCGGTGGCTTCGCCCAGAGCATCCACGACTTCCAGGGGCTGCGCGAATTCCTCACCGCGGTGACCCTGACCAGCCTGATCGACCTGCCCTTCTCGCTGCTGATGATCCTGGTCATCGGCCTGCTCGGCGGCTGGCTGGTGATGATTCCGCTGCTGGCCTTCCCCATCACGGCGATATTCGCCCTGATCATCCAGGCGCGCCTGCGCGACACGGTGCAGAAGAGCCTGGCCCTGGGCGCCGAGCGCCAGGCCCTGCTGATCGAGACCCTCGGCGGCCTGGAGACGCTCAAGGCCTGCGGCGCCGAGAGCGAGCGCCAGCACCGCTGGGAGAAGACCCACGGCGCCCTCACCCGCCTGGACAGCCACGCCCGCTTCCTCGCCGCCCTGGCCACCAACGGCACCCTGTTCCTGCAGCAGTTCGCCGGCATGGCGACCATCGTCGCCGGCGTCTACATCATCATCGCCGGCAACCTCAGCGTCGGCGCCCTGGTCGCCTGCTACATGCTCGGCAGCCGCGTGCTAGCCCCGCTCGGGCAGATCGCCGGGCTGATCACCCGCTACCAGCAGGCGCGCCTGACCATGACCAGCACCGACGCGCTGATGAGCCTGCCCCAGGAGCGCCAGGCGAAGCAGCGGCCGCTGGAGCGCACCCACCTCAAGGGCGCGCTGGACCTGCGCCAGGTCAGCTTCGCCTATCCCGGCCAGAGCACCCCGGCGCTGAACCGGATCAGCCTGCACCTGGCCGCCGGTGAGCGGGTCGGCATCATCGGCCGCAGCGGCTCGGGCAAGAGCACCCTGGCGCGCCTGCTGATGAACTTCTACACCCCGGGCGAAGGCCAGATCCTGCTCGACAACCTGGACCTGCGCCAGCTGGACGTGGCCGACCTGCGCCACCAGATGGGCTACGTCGCCCACGACCTGCCGCTGCTGGCGGGCAGCCTGCGCGACAACCTCACCCTCGGCGCCCGCTACGTCAGTGACGCGCGCATGCTGGAAGTGGCCGACCTCACCGGCGTCTCCGAACTGGCCAGGCAGCATCCCCAGGGCTTCGACCGGCCGGTGGGCGAGCGCGGCCAGCTGCTCTCCGGCGGCCAGCGCCAGGCCGTGCTGCTGGCCCGCGCGCTGCTGCTCGACCCGCCGATCCTGCTGCTCGACGAGCCCACCAGCGCCATGGACAACACCAGCGAGGACATCCTGCGCAACCGCCTGCACGGCTGGTCCCAGGGCAAGACCCTGCTGCTGATCACCCACCGCAGCTCCATGCTCAGCCTGGTGGACCGTCTGATCGTGCTGGACTGCGGCCACATCGTCGCCGATGGTCCGAAGGAAGCGGTGATCGAAGCCCTGCGCCGCGGCCGCGTCGGCCCGGCGGCCGTCTAGCGGAGAGGCGACCATGGAACTGACCCAATCCCTGCGCGACTACTTCGGCGGCCTGCGCCAGCACAGGCAGGACACCGAGTTCATGCCCGAGGTGGACGGCGCCGTGCTGGAAGACTCCCCCTGGCTGGCCCGCGCCACCCTGTGGGCGGTCGGCGGCTGCCTGCTGGCGGCGCTGGTCTGGGCCCGGCTGGCGGTGCTGGAGGAAGTCACCACGGGCGAAGGCAAGGCCATTCCCTCCAGCAAGGTGCAGGTCATCCAGAACCTGGAAGGCGGCATCGTCACCGAGATCTTCGTCCGCGAGGGCCAGGTGGTGAACAAGGGCGACGTGCTGCTGCGCCTCGACGCCACCCGTTTCATCTCCAACAAGGGTGAGACCGAGGCGGACCGCCTGGCCCTGCAGGCCCGGGTCGAGCGCCTCGGTGCCGAGGCCGAGGGCCGGCCGCTGGCCCTGTCGGAAGAGCTGACCCGACAGGCGCCGCAACTGGTCGAAGACGAAATGGCGCTGTACCGCTCGCGCCAGCAGCGTCTGGACAGCGAGCAGAACACCCTCAGGGAACAGCTGCGGCAGAAGACCCAGGAACTGGCGGAATTCCGCGCCAAGGCCCAGCAGTACCGCTCCAGTCTGGGCCTGGTCCAGCAGGAGCTGAACATGTCCCAGCCGCTGGTGGCCGCGGGGGCGATCTCCGAGGTGGAGATCCTTCGTCTGCGCCGCAGCGCGGTGGAGATGCGCGGCTCGCTGGACGCCACCAACCTGGCCATCCCCCGCGCAGAGGCCGCCATGCAGGAGATCAGGAGCAAGCTCGAGGAGTCGACCCTGGCCTTTCGCACCGAGGCGCTGAAGGAACTCAACGAGGTGCGTACCGAGCTGAAGAAGATCACCTCGACCAGCATGGCCATCGAGGACCGGGTCAGCCGCACCACCATCAGCTCGCCGGTGCACGGCGTTATCAAGCAGCTCAAGGTCAACACCATCGGCGGCGTGGTGCAGCCCGGCGACCCCATGGTGGAAGTGGTGCCGCTGGAGGACAACCTGCTGATCGAGGCGCGCATCCGCCCGCAGGACGTGGCCTTCCTCCATCCGGGCCAGAAGGCCATGGTCAAGTTCACCGCCTACGACTACACCATCTACGGCGGGCTCAAGGCCAGGCTCGAACTGATCGGCGCCGACACCATCACCGACCAGGACGGCAACAGCTTCTACTTGATCCAAGTGCGCACCGACCGGAGCCACCTGGGCAGCGACGAGCACCCGCTGCTGATCATCCCCGGCATGGTCGCCACGGTGGACATCGTCACCGGCGAGAAGAGCGTGCTCGACTACCTGCTCAAGCCGGTGCTGAAGGCCCGCGCCGAGGCCATGCGCGAACGCTAGGCCCGGGTCAGGGCCTGCTCGGTCTGGGCCTGGTCTATCGAGTTCACCAGCATCAGGGTCACCACGGCCAGCACCAGATAGGCCACGTCCGACGCCTGATACACCAGGTTGGCGTTCTTCAGCGCGGGGATTTCCTCCGCCGCGAGCGTCAGGCGCATGGCCGCCTGGCTGATGAAACCGTTCGCCAGCCAGGCGCCCCACCACCACGCCAGGATCGAGTTCTGCCCGGCCTGGCTCGGGTCGTCGGGGCTGTCGCTGGCCCTCCAGATTTCCGCCATGGCCTGGTAGGGCTTCCACAGCGAGAAAATGGGGACGAAGAACCAGCCGACCGACCACCCCGGCGTGAACTTCATGGCGCTGGCGCCAAGCTGCCGGGCGTTGTAGTTGGCCCGATGGATCCACTTGAGGATCAGCACCCCGGAAATCACGAACACGATCATGTAGAGGATCGCGATGACCTGCTGCCGCCTGTCGTTCGCCTCGCCATCCGCCACCGCTTGCTCCTGCGAGGCGTACACGCCGTTCTCGTAGTCCTGCAGCAGCTGGTATTCCATGTTGCCGGAAACGATGGAAACGACCGCGACGAGCATCTGGACATAGATGAAGCGCTTGACCCATTGCGTCAGGGTGGTGGGGTCGATGAAGCCATTCCTGGCGAGAGGCATCTGTTCTTCTCCTTGAACGTGAGTCAGACCGAATCTCGAAGCGGCGTTGTTCTGGCAGAGTGGCCGGAGCCGAGGGCTCGCAACATCAGCCAGAAACTCAGGCCACTCACGGCACCGAGAATACCGAAGAAGAACACTCCCTCGGCGTAACGCAACCAACCGGCTGCTGTTGGCACCCCATCTATCAGGTTCCAGACACCGTTGAAACTGGAGCTTGTCCTGAACTCCGAATAACGCAATGGCCACGTCCCGATCGCGACAGGCAGAGCCGCCATGACGAAGCCGCCCGTGATACTGGACCACCACCGGACCAGGTTGCGCCAACGCAAGATCAGGTAGGCGGGAACGCCCAGCAGAAAGACGGAGCCCAGAGAAATCAGCCAGCAGAAAATGAAGAACTTCTGGGTATTGATCCAGATATAGGGGTCACCCGGCGAGAAGGTGGTGAACTGGCCATACAGATACCAGAGTGTCATCAGGCAGGTCGGTACAAGCGCTGCCACGAGGAACGCGAGCACAGGCTTCATACGGGCTGGACTTCATACGTCATCGTCGATCTCCACCTTCAGCCCGGACGCGAGCAGATGGTCGGTAAAGCGGCGGATGATCTGCACACCGGCATGGTTATGCGCCAAGGCGTAGATACGGGTGGGCGTCTCGAGCAGCAGGTCGCAGCAGTGCGGCCACTGGCTGTCGATCGTCTCCCGGGTGGCGACGGCGACCCGCTCCGGGGATTCGACCCGCAGCGATGATTCGACAAGGAACTCGTCCGGCCCCAGGACCGGCGCCATGGCCTCCGCAAGGCTGCCGGCGCAGGGTTTTTCCAGATGGATATACAGCTCATGGCCCATAGGATGTCCTGAACGAGCGGGGCAAAAGAAGGCTATGTACTAATGCCAGTCAGTTAAGAGAAACGCCGCGATTCCCTGCTGGATCACGGCGTTTTTCCTTAGCTATGCCTGAGTCGGCTGCGCCGAACAGACCAGGCCTTTGTGGGAGCGGCTGGGCGGCATTCCGATTGGCCGCGATGCTTCCCATTCGCGGACAAGTCCGCTCCCACAACGCATGCTCGGCGCAACAGAGCAGGCGCCTGTTCTATTCATGCTGGCCTGGAAGCCGGGGAAACTCAGCACTGGAGATCACGGCGGAGAATTCGTGCTTGAACTCGTAATCGCCGACGTAGGCCTGGGCGATCATGCCGCTCCAGACGATCCGGAATTGCAGGGAGTCGCCGATCCGCTCGAATCTGATCCGGTGCCGGGCGACCGCATCGTGGCCGAGCAGGTAGATGTGGAACGCCAGGTCGTCGAAGTCCTCGATGGCGTCGGGGTCCGGGTCCACGATCAGTTCGAGGCCGTCCAGCAGCTCGGGGGTGTAGTCCGCCTTGGCACAGACCCGGAATCCGCCTTCGTGCCAGTTGTTCGAAGACAGGGTGCACGCGTGGTAGTTGCCCCACACGATGGGCGCCGCCCAGTCGGACGGATAGTCCACCTCTTCGTCATCTTCTATGTCGCGTTCGGCGTAGTAGTTGGCCGACTCCAGATGGAAGTCGAACCATACGTCTCCATCGACCTCCCTCGCCGACCAGACGAACGCCTTGATCGGGTGCCCTTCGGGCCAGGGGTTGTCCTTGAAATAGATTCTGTCGGGTTTCATCTGTCATTCCTTTGAAGTCATAAGCAAACCGGCACGGCCACGTGCCCTATATCCAATCGAAATACCGCGTCCACCAGCTATCGAATAGCTTCCTGTCGGGCATCACGCCATCGTATGCGCCACTCAGCTCGGCCTCGGGAATGAATGTGAAACCGCACGCCTCCAGTTCCTGAACGGTTCTTTCCAGGTCGGAGCCGGGCAGCAGCTCACTCCAGGTAAGCGAAACGAGGTTGCCGAAATTGCTGAAGCGAATGGTGGGGCAGTGGGTCAACCGGTCTTCGGCCCGCTCATAGTCGTGCAGCAGGATGGCAATGCTGAAGCTGGCGTCCTGGTTGTAGATCGCGCCTTCGAACGTCAGCCGGTTGCCGTTGGTCTCCAGCCTCCGGGCCACCTCGTTGGCCCTCGCCTCCATGTCCGGGTAATCGAATGCGCTGTGGAACTCGTACGATCCGAGTTCGTCGTAACGCTCCAGCAACTGCCGCGTGCTCGGTTTCACTCTAGCTGGCGCCTCTGTCGGGCCGCACCGGGAAACGGTGCCGGCTTGAATGAACCATCAGGCCTTTCTCCAGCCTGCCGTGATGGCTGCAAGCCCCATAGCTTACGTAATTCCCCGTTTCGTTCCTGCGCGCTGGCGCAGAAACCGCGAACGCAGCGCAACTGTCAGTCCCCATCCGCCCAATGCGCCCCCGGCCCCTGCTCCGCCAACTGGTCGCCGGGATTGCGCAGCGGGCAGTCCTCCAGCGACAGGCAGCCGCAACCGATGCAGCCATCGAGCTGGTTGCGCAGCATCTCCAGCTTGGCGATGCGCTGGTCCAGGTCCTCGCGCCAGCGCGCCGACAGGGCCGCCCAGTCCGCCGCCGTCAGGGTGCGTCCCTGGGGCAGGGTGCCCAGCGCCGCGGCGATCTCGGCCAGGGGGATGCCCACGCGCTGCGCCACCTTGATCACCGCCACCCGGCGCAGGGTCTCGCGCGGGTAGCGGCGCTGGTTGCCGGCGCTGCGGCGGCTGCCGATCAGCCCCTTGGCCTCGTAGAAATGCAGGGCCGAGACCGCCACGCCGCTGCGGCTGGCCAGCTCGCCGACGCTCAGGTCACGCGGGGATTGCGGGTGCTTGTTCATGGGTATTGACCTCAACTTAAGTTGAGGTTTTACCCTCGCCCGGTGTTCGAGTTCAAGATCAGGAAGCCAACGCCATGCTCATCTGCACATCCAAGGAAGATATCGGCCGGAACCGCTTCGCCCTGTTGATCGACATTCGCGTGGGAGATACCGGGCGGGCGGCGATCGCCCGGCACCTGGAAGACTACCTGCAGCAGTTGCGCCAGTTGTTCGCCGAGGACAGCGGCTACCTGGGCGCAGAACTGCACAGCCGCGACGACGGCCACCTGCTCGGCTACCTGAACTGGCGCCGGCGCGAGGACTGGGAAGTCGCCTGGGACTGCCACGGCACCCAAAGCGACCTGTTCGCCGACAGCCTGCTGCGGCTCGGCGCGCGGAGCATCCGCTTCGACAGCGTGCTGATCGCCGGCTGACGGCTCAGCCGCCGTGGTTGCGCCGGTAGGTGTCCTCGCCCATCGCCGCGATCTGCCCGTCGATGAGCGCCTCGAAAGGCCGCAGCAGCGCGTCGAAGCGTTTCGGCGCCTCCTGCAGCTCCAGCGCCGCGACGATGGCCTCGACGGTCGCCAGCGCGCCCTCGGCAGGCGCCTTGCGCAGGCGGTAGCGCGAACGCATGCCGGCGGGCAGGCACACCCGCGGCAGCCCGGCCAACTGCGGATTGAGGTGGAGCAGCTTGCGCGCCTTGCGCCAGGTGCCGTCCGGGACGACCAGCAGCAGCGGGCGGCCATCCTCCGCCACCGGCAGCGCCTGTGCCGTCTCGCCGGGGAACAACAGGCAGGTGCGGTACGCCGGGTCCGGTTCCAGGTCGAAGCGCTCGCCCACTCGAAGCTCGGCGTTCTCCAGCCCGAGGGCGGCCAGGCGCGCGGTGTTCAGCGCATGCCCCGCCTCGTCCGGGTGCTGCAGGATCAGCACCCGCGTGCGACTCGGCAAGCGCGGGATCAGGTGGCAGAGACAGTGGCTCAGGGGGCGTGTGCAGCGCTCGCAACGCGCTCGGGACATGGTGGGCTCCTCCGGCCGCGCAGTGTGCCACAGGCGGCCGGGATCACCGACTTCAGCGGTTGAAGCGCTCGGCCAGGCTGTGCAGGTACTCGGCCATCTGCTCCAGCTCCTGGCTGATGCCGGCGCCCTGCTGGGCCTGGATGGCGCTGTGGTCGGAGAGCTGGGCGATGCGGGTGATCTGCTGGCTGATGTCCTCGGCCACGTGCGCCTGCTGTTCGGAGGCCGCAGCCATCTGCTGGCTCATCCCGGCGATGCGCGCCACCGCCTGGGTGATGCCGTCCAGCGCCTCGCGCACCGCCTCGACGCTGCGCACGCTGTCGCGGGAAATCTCCGTACCGCGGCTGGCGGTGTTCACCGCCTTGTCGGCGCCGCTGCGTAGGGAGGAGATGATCTGGTGGATCTGCTCGGTGGATTCGCGGGTGCGCCCAGCCAGCGCGCGCACCTCGTCGGCCACCACGGCGAAACCCCTGCCTTGCTCGCCGGCCCGCGCGGCCTCGATGGCCGCGTTGAGCGCCAGCAGGTTGGTCTGCTCGGCGATGGAGGTGATCACGTCGGCCACGCTGCCGATGGACTGGGTGGACTCGGCCAGCTCGTTCACCGCCACGCCGATTTCCTGCACCGCGCCCACCATCTGCTGCATGGCCTGCAGGCTGCCGCCGGCCAGGTCGCGGCCCTGCAGCGCCAGGCGATCCGCCTCTTCCGCGGCGTGGGTGGTGTTCTGCACGTTGTGCGCGACTTCCTGGATGGTCGCCGTCATCTGGTTGATGGCGGTGGCGGACTGGTCCGTCTCGCTGCGCTGCTGCTCCAGCAGGGCGGCGCCGGAACGCGACAGCTCGGCGGACTGGGCGGCCCGCTGGCGCACGTTCTCGCCGGCGTCCTCCAGGCGGGTCAGCGCGGTTTGCAGGCGCGCTTCCTCGCTGATCATGGCCATGTCCAGCAGGGCCTGGGCACCGCGGTTGTCGGTGTAGGTCAGTGCCACCAGCGCGCTGGTGAAGGCCCTCGGGTGCTCAGCCAGTGTCTTACGGATCAGCTGGCGCTTGCTGTACAGCTGGTAAGAACCGAGGGCGAACATCACCGCGACGATGAACACGGGGAACCAGAGCTGGGGCAGCAGCCAGTGGCCCGCCAGGATCGCCAGCGCGGCGACCATCAGCGGCCAGGAACGGAGGATGTCGTGGGTCCAGTACTGCAGCCGCGACACCGGCGGCTTGCCCGCCCGCAGCCGCGCGTAGAGCGCGTCGGCGCGACGCTTCTGCTCCTCGCTCGGCACCGAGCGCACCGACTCGTAGCCGATCATCTTGCCGTTCTCGTAGACCGGCGTGACGTAGGCGCTCACCCAGTAGTAGTCGCCGTTCTTGCAGCGGTTCTTGACGATGCCCATCCAGGGCTTGCCCTGCTTGATCGTCTCCCACATGTGGGCGAACACGCCCGGGGGCATGTCCGGGTGGCGGACCAGGTTGTGCGGCTGTCCGATCAGCTCCTCGCGACTGAAGCCGCTGATGGCCACGAAGGCATCGTTGACGTAGGTGATCTTGCTGTGCAGATCGGTGGTGGAAATCAGGCGCTCGGCGGCGGTGAAGGTGCGTTCGCGCTGGGTCACGGGAAGATTCTGGCGCATGGGCGACCATCCTTGGGCAATGGGAGGAGATGTCCTGACCTTGTCCTATTCGGTCTAGCACCCGAAGCGAAACGGCACAAGGCCAGTATTCGCCCTCCCCGTGGCGAACGCCCCTCTGCTACACGATCAGGTCCGCCTTGCGCCGATAGGGGAACACGTCGATCACCTTGCCGGCGCGTATCGCCTCCTGCAGGCTCTGCCAGTACTCGGCGGTGAACAGGTCGCCGTGCAGCTGGTTGAAGAGGCGGCGCTGGCCGAGGTCGACGAACAGGAAGCGCGGGAATTCCTCCGGGAACACGTCGTTCGGCCCCACCGAGTACCAGGGCTCGCCGGACATCTCGTCCTCCGGGTAGCGCGGCGGCGGGATGCGGCGGAAGTTCACCTCGGTCAGGTAGCTGATCTCGTCGTAGTCGTAGAACACCACCCGGCCGTGGCGGGTGACGCCGAAGTTCTTCAGCAGCATGTCGCCGGGGAAAATGTTGGCCGCGGCCAGCTGCTTGATGGCCAGGCCGTAGTCCTCCAGGGCCTCGCGCACCTGGGCCTCGTTGGCGTGTTCCAGGTAGATGTTCAGCGGGGTCATGCGGCGCTCGGTCCAGCAGTGGCGGATCAGCACGGTGCCACCGTTCTCGATCTCCACGGTGGACGGCGCCACTTCCAGCAGCTCGGCCAGGCATTCCGGGTCGAACTTGGCCAGCGGGAAGCGGAAGTCTGAGAACTCCTGGGTATCGGCCATGCGCCCTACCCGGTCGACGCTCTTCACCAGACGGTACTTCTCGATAACGGTGTTGTGGTCGACGTTCTTCGACGGCGAGAAGCGGTCCTTGATGATCTTGAACACGGTATTGAAGCCCGGCAGGGTGAACACGCTCATCACCATGCCGCGCACGCCGGGGGCCATGACGAACTTGTCGTCGGTATTGGCCAGGTGGTTGATCAGCGACCGGTAGAACTCCGACTTGCCGTGCTTGTAGAAGCCGATCGAGGTGTACAGCTCGGCGATGTGCTTGCCCGGCAGGATGCGCTTGAGGAAGCCGATGAATTCCGCCGGGATCTCCACCCGCACCATGAAGTAGGAACGGGTGAAGGAGAAGATGATCGAGACTTCCGCCTCGTCGGTGATCAGGGCGTCGATCTGGATGCCCTGGCCCTCGCGGTGCAGCAGCGGGAACACCAGCGGCCACTGCTCGTCGGGGGTGAAGATGCGCCCCACCAGATAGGCGCCCTTGTTGCGGTACAGGGTCGAGGAGAACAGCTCGATGGTCAGGTCCTGGTCCTTGCACACCCAGTCCGGCAGGTTGGCGCGCAGCTGCTGCTCCAGCTTGTCCAGATCGCGCTCCAGGTCCTCGAACGGCACGTGGTAGCTGTAGTCGGTGAAGATCTGCCGCAGCGCCAGGTTGAGGTCGCCGCGCGGCTGGTAGTTGCGCGTCTGCGGTGTGCGCTCGTGAGCGCGCAGCGAGGGCCGGGTGGTGTGGATGAACATGCAGCCGTCGCTGATCTGGTCATGGCTGAACAGGCCGCAGAAGATCGAGTTGTACCAGGTCTCGGCCAGCTCATCGTCGTTGCGCAGGTCGATCAGGCCGATGTAGGCGCTCTTGGCCAGCGGCCACAGGTCGATGTCCAGCAGTTGCTCGTCGCTGAAGGTCTGGCGCAGGCGGCCGGTGACTTCCGCCACCTTTTCCTCGTAGAGGCTGATGCGCGCGGCCGAGGCCCGTTGGGTTTCCTGCCACTGGGCCTGCTCGAAGCGGGCGCGGGCGCCGTTGGTGATCTCACGGAAGTGGTCGCGATAGTCATCGAAGCCATCGAGGATCATCTGGGCGATATCGGCGGCAGGCCGTTGCTGCGACATGGGAAAGCCTCTGCTGCATGTGCGGAACCGGGAGCTTATCCACAGCCGGCGCCGAGGGAAAGACGACCATCGGGTTATTATCCGAGCGCGCCAGGGCCATGCCCGCTTTTAATGGCTGGTGAAAAGGCGATGTCCCCGTTACATGTTGTGACTTCTTCTGGGTCCCCGCCTGCGCGGGGATGACGAGGAGGTAGGGGTGGAGTTTCTTCCGGAACCCGTCATTCCCGCGCAGGCGGGACAGCAGCTGTATCGCTGAACAGCGCTTGCGCTGGCCCGAAGGGGAATAATCCAGGGCAGGCAGCCGCAGCGTCCAGATAGAGGGGCTTGACCGCGCAACGCATAGAGTGGGTCAGCCGCTTGCCGGCGTAACCCATCAGCGGTGCCATGGTCGATTGCGCTGATGGGTTACGGCCTGCGGCCCAACCACCCTACCGGCTCCCAGGCAGGCCGCTTCCGCAGGGCAGCTGCAGCGTCTGCAACACGCAACGGGGACATAGACAAAAAAGCCCGTCGCAGAGGACGGGCGGGAGAGACCGCCGGCGGGACCGGCGGTGAGGAATGGCTCAGACGATCTCGGCGCTGGCCGGCACCTGCGGCTGGGACTTGCCGCCCTCGGCCAGTTCGCGCTTGAGGGTATCCTCGTCCAGCTGCTTGCACCACTTGGCGACCACGATGGTGGCGACGCCGTTGCCGATCAGGTTGGTCAGCGCGCGGGCCTCGGACATGAAGCGGTCGATGCCGAGGATCAGCGCCAGGCCGGCGACCGGCAGATGACCGACCGCGGACAGGGTGGCGGCCAGCACGATGAAGCCCGAGCCGGTGACGCCCGCCGCGCCCTTGGAGGCGATCAGCAGCACGGCCAGCAGGGTCAGCTGGTGGGTGATGTCCATGGTGGTGTCGGTGGCCTGGGCGATGAACACCGCGGCCATGGTCAGGTAGATCGAGGTGCCGTCCAGGTTGAAGGAGTAGCCGGTGGGGATCACCAGGCCGACCACGTTCTTCTTGGCGCCCAGCTTCTCCATCTTGTTCAGCATGCGCGGCAGAGCCGACTCGGAGGACGAGGTGCCCAGCACGATCAGCAGTTCCTCGCGGATGTACTTGATGAACTTGAGAATGCTGAAGCCATGGGCGCGGGCGATGCCGCCGAGGACGATCAGCACGAACAGCGCGCAGGTGATGTAGAAGCACAGCATCAGCTGGCCGAGCTGCACCAGCGAGCCCACGCCGTACTGGCCGATGGTGAAGGCCATGGCGCCGAAGGCGCCGATCGGGGCGACCTTCATGATCATGTTGATGATGCCGAACATGACGTGGGCGATGCGGTCGATGAACTCCAGCACCGGCTTGCCGTAGTCGCCCATGCGCTGCAGGGCGAAGGCGAAGATCACCGAGAAGAACAGAACCTGCAGGATGTCGCCGCTGGCGAAGGCGCCGACCACGGTGCCCGGGATCACGTTGAGCAGGAAGTCGATGGTGCTCTGCTTCTCGCCGGCGGCGGCGTAGGCGGCGATCTTGCTGGTGTCGAGGGTGGCCGGATCGACGTGCATGCCGGCGCCCGGCTGGACGACGTTGACCACGACCAGGCCGATGATCAGCGCCACGGTGGAGACGATCTCGAAGTACAGCAGCGCGTAGCCGCCGGTCTTGCCCACCGCCTTCATGTCCTGCATGCCGGCGATGCCGCTGACCACGGTACAGAAGATGATCGGCGCGATGGCCATCTTGATCAGCTTGACGAAGCCATCGCCGAGCGGCTTCAGCGCCACGCCGGTCTCGGGGTAGAAATGGCCGAGCAGGATGCCGACGGCGATGGCCACCAGCACCTGGACATAGAGGCTCTTGTAGAAGGGTGTGCGAGTCATGGCAGTTCCTCGTTCGCGACATCCGTCCGGCTTTCCCTGGCCGACGATGCAGCGGCTGATGCGCTTGCCCTCCTTGCCGGAGGGTTTTGTTGTTGGGTGACCCGAATCGCGGGTTGCCCTCCCCATGGCAAGCGCTGTGCCAGACCTCTTTCCGAATTAAAAACCTTTCATATCAGTGACTTGATAAAAAACCGGATACCAGACTCCGGCGAAATTGGCGGGAATCCGCCAGGCCCGAGGCGGATTTCCCCCGTGCGGTAGGGTGCGCCATGCGCACCGCTCCTCAGTACACGTCGCGCAGGTAGCGCTTCTGCTCGGCCAGGCCGCGGATGTACTCGGCGGCCTTGTTCTCGGAGAGACCGCCGTGGTCGCGGGCCACTTCGCGCAGGGCCGTGTCCACATCCCTGGCCATGCGGCTGGCGTCGCCGCAGACGTACAACTGCGCGCCCTCCTCCAGCCAGCGCCAGAGTTCGGCGCCCTGCTCGCGGATGCGGTCCTGCACGTAGACCTTCTCGGCCTGGTCGCGGGAGAACGCCAGGCTCAGGTGGGTCAGCAGGCCGTCGCGCTGCATCGACTCCAGCTCGTCGCGGTAATAGAAGTCGGTGGCCGCGTGCTGCTCGCCGAAGAACAGCCAGTTGCGCCCCGTGTCGCCCCGCGCGCGGCGCTCGTGGAGGAAGCCGCGGAACGGCGCCACGCCGGTGCCCGGGCCGATCATCACCATCGGCACGTCGCCCTGGGCCGGCACCCGGAAGTGTTTGCCGCTCTGCACGAACACCGGCACCTCGCCCTCGCCCGCGCGGTCGGCGAGGAAGGTCGAGGCCACGCCCTTGCGCCGGCCGTAGCGCACCGCCGCCACGGTCAGGTGCACCTCGCCAGCGTGGGCCTTGGGGCTGGAGGAGATCGAATACAGGCGCGGCTGCAGGCGCTTGAGGCTGCCCAGCAGTTCGCCGGCTGCATGCTCGGCGGGAAAGGCCTGCAGCACGTCGGCCAGCTGGCGGCCCCACAGCCAGTCCTTCAGCTCTTCCTTGCGTTCGAGCAGCCCGCGCAGCTCGCCACTGCCACTGCGCTCGGCGATCAGCGCCAGGGCCTCGGTGCTCGGCCGGGCGATCTCGTAGTGGGCCGCGAGCGCCTCGCGCAGCGGCAGTTCGCCGACCTTGGCCACGCTGACCGGCTGCTCGCCATCCAGGCGCGCCAGTTCGAGCACCTCGCCGACCAGCTCGGGGCAGTTGCGCGGCCATACGCCCAGGGCATCGCCGGCCTCGTAGGTCAGGCCCGAGTCGCCCAGGGCAAAGGCGAACTGGCGGGTGTCCTTGCTGGCCCCGACTCTGTTCAGGCGCAGGTTGACCACCAGGCGCGAGGCGGCCGGCTGCTCCTTGCTGACCGTCGCCGTCGTGGCGCTGGCCAACGGCACCACGGGCGCCTCGACCGCCGCCGGCTCGGGCTTGAGCAGCGGCAGCAGGCTGGCCAGCCAGGCCGCGGCCGGCTCGTCGAAATCGGTGTCGCAGTCCACCCGCTCGACCAGACGGCTGGCGCCCAGTTCGGCCAGGCGGGCGTCGAGGTTCTTGCCGTGCCGGCAGAACTGGTCGTAGCTGGGGTCGCCCAGGGCCAGCACGGCATAGCGCAACGCGCTCAGGTCTGGCTGGCCGGCCTTGAGCTGGTCCCAGAAGCCCTGGCCGTTGTCCGGCGCGTCACCGTCGCCGAAGGTGCTGCTGAGCAGAAGCAGGTTGCTCGCCCGGGCCAGCTTCTCCAGCGGGTAGCCGGCCATGGCGGCCAGCTCCACGGCGCAGCCAGCCTCGCCCAGGCGCTTGGCGAAGCGCTCGGCCAGGTCCTCGCAGTTGCCGGTCTGCGAAGCCCACAACAGGGTCACGGGAACGGCCGCCGACGCTGGCGCGGCGAGGCTGGCCTGCACTTCGCCACCCAACTGCAGGGGTGCGCCCAGGGCCACCCGGCTGAACATGCCGGCCAGCAGGCCGTCCAGCCACAGGCGTGTGGGTTCGGCCAGCGGTGCATGGGGTGGCAGGCTGGGCACGCCGCCCGCGGGATTGGCGCGCAGGCCGCCGATGAAACCGGCCATGTAGGTGCGCTCGGGCTCGCTCAGGGCCGGCGGCGCGCCGGCGGCGACGCCGAGCAGGCTGGCGAACGCGTCGATATGGGACATATCGAGTTCCTCGAAAAAGGGTTCGGAAGAGGTCGAGTCGCCCGCCGTGGCGGGCGTCTCCAGAAGCTGGTGGTCGATCAGATCGACGCGGCGCAGGCTGACGGCGCAGAACTTGAATTCCGGCTGCTGCGAGATCGGGTCGATGGCGTCGCTGGTCACCGCATTGATCGCCAGTTGGTCGCCGTATACGTCGTTCCAGTGGAACGGCGCGAAGCAGCCGCCGGGCAGCACCCGGTCGCTGACCACCACCGGCAGCACGGCCACGCCGCGCCGCGAACGGATCTCCAGCTGGTCCTTGTCGCGCACGCCGAGGGCCTCGGCGTCCTCCGGGTGAACCTCGACGAAGGGCCCGGGGTTGAGCTTGTTGAGGGTGGCGACCTTGCCGGTCTTGGTCAGGGTGTGCCACTGGTGCTGGACGCGGCCGGTGTTGAGCACGAAGGGGAAGTCGGCGTCGGGCATCTCCGCCGGGTCCAGGTGCGGGCGGGCGAAGAACTGGCCCTTGCCGCTGGGCGTGGCGAAGGCGAGGCTAGGCGCGGCGCCGTCCTCGCCGACCTTGAGCTTCTGGCTGACACCATCGTTGAGGTAGCGGATCGGCGAGCGGTCGTCGCCCTCCGTGCTCGCGCAGGGCCACTGCAGCGAGGTCTGGCGCAGGCGTTCGTGGCTGGCGCCACGGATGTCGTAGCCAGTCTTGGGGTTGTGGAAGCGCTTGATCTCCTCGAACACCTGCGCCGCCGACTCGTAGCTGAAGGCGTCGGCGAAGCCCATGGCACAGGCCACCTCGGCGATGATGCGCCAGTCGGCCATGGCCTCGCCGGGCGGCGCCACGGCCTGCTGCATCAGGGTCAGGTTGCGTTCGGAGTTGATCATCACGCCCTCCGCCTCGGCCCACAGGGCGCCCGGTAGGAGGATGTCGGCGTAGCGGTTGGTCTCGGTGTCGAGGAACACATCCTGGGCGATCACCAGGTCGGCGGCTTCCAGTCCCTGGATGACCTTGGTGCGGTTGGCGACGCTGGCCACCGGATTGGTGCAGATGATCCAGCAGGCCCTGACCTTACCGGCGGCCATGTCCTCGAACAGCGCCACGGTGCCGCCGCCCAGGCGCGTGTGCAGGGTGCCGGCCGGCACGCCCCAGGCGTCCTCGACGAAGGCGCGGTCGTCTTCCACCAGCACGCTGCGCTGGCCCGGCAGGCCGGGGCCCATGTAGCCCATCTCGCGGCCGCCCATGGCATTGGGCTGGCCGGTGAGGGAGAACGGCCCGCTGCCGGGGCGGCAGATGGCGCCGGTGGCCAGGTGCAGGTTGCACAGGGCGTTGCTGTTCCAGGTGCCGTGGGTCGACTGGTTCAGGCCCATGGTCCAGCAGCTCATCCACTCCCCCGCCTCGCCGATCCAGCGGGCGGCCTGGCGGATGGCATCCTCGGACAGGCCGGTCAGTTCGGCGACCCGCGCGGGCGTGTACTCGGCGAGGAAGTCGGGCATCGCCTCCCAGCCTTCGGTGAACTGCTCGATGAAGGCCGCGTCGGTGTGGCCATTCGCGTGCAGCAGGTGCAGCAGGCCGTTGAGCAGCGCCAGGTCGGTGCCCGGCCTGATCTGCAGGAACAGGCCGGCCTTGTCCGCCGTGGCGCTGCGCCGGGGGTCGACGACGATCAGCCTGGCCCCGGCCTTGACCCGGTCCATCATGCGCAGGAACAGGATCGGGTGGCAGTCGGCCATGTTCGCGCCGATGACGAAGAACAGGTCGGCCTGGTCGAAGTCCTGGTACGAGCCGGGCGGGCCGTCCGAGCCCAGTGACAGCTTGTAGCCGCTGCCGGCGCTGGCCATGCACAGGCGCGAGTTGGACTCGATCTGGTTGGTGCCGATGAAGCCCTTGGCCAGCTTGTTGGTCAGGTACTGGGCCTCCAGCGACATCTGCCCGGAGACGTAGAAGGCGATGGCGTCCGGCCCGTGCTCGTCGAGGATCACGCGCAGGCGCCGGGCACTGGTGGCGATGGCCTCGGCCATGGGCGCGCGCGCCGGGTCGCGGGCACGCTGGGCGCGTACATAGGCGTGCTCCAGGCGGCCGGATTCGGCGATGGGCTGGTGGCAGCTGCTGCCCTTGGTGCACAGGCGGCCGAAGTTGGTCGGGTGCTGCTTGTCGCCGGCCACCTTCACCACCCGGCCGCCCTCGACCTGCATGACGATGCCGCAGCCGACGCCACAGTAGGGGCATACGCTCCGTATCGTCTTCTCCACCATCGCCATACCCCCGAAAAAACGAAAGCGCCATGCCACCCTCCGCCTGAGCGGGGGCGACACGGCGCCTTTGTCGTGAGGAGCGATCGACATTGACCGCTCGTGGGCATGGCCAAGCAACGGACGCGCCAACTTGCCGGCAAGCGGCGCAACGCCTGATCCAGACAGGGTTGCGGCCGTAGCGGTGGCGACGCAGGGCTGGCCTCGGGCTCGCCCGATGCACCAGAATACGGCGGCAGGGCCCCACGCCAGGGCCGCCACAGGGAAACACCCATGCTCTACATCGTCATGCTGGGCGGCAGACATCCCCGCGCCCGGATCGAAGTCCACGACGTGCTGTTCGCCGTCGCCGACAGCCTCGAGGACAGCTACGCGCAACTGCGCGCAGACTGGTTCGGCAGCCCGGAAGGCCTGCACATCGACTCCTGGCTGGAAGTGGACGGGATCGGCGACTACAAGCTCGAACTGAGCAGCCAGGCCCCGGCCGCCGGCGACCCGCGCCTGTACTTCATCAACCTCGGCGGCTACGAGGAAGGCACTTTCGGCGAGGCGCACCGCTACCTGCTGGTGACCGCCCGCGACAAGGCGGAAGCCAAGGCCAAGGGCAAGCAGCGCCTGCGCCAGGACTGGGTCAAGCCGCACACCGACGCGCTGTTCGACATCGACGACTGCCTGCCGGTGGACCTGGTCGGCGGCCGCTACGTACACTTGGTAAGCGGCCCGCACCGCGGCATCGTGCAGCGCAGCGACTACCTGCTGCTGTAGCCGTCGCCGGCATCAGGTCGGGGCAGGACGACCACGAACGCACCATTCTGGGTCCGCCCGCCCCGTACCTGGCCAGCCCTCGCCCCGCGCCAAGGCCGATAAAACCTGGCGCGCGAGCCTCCCGAGGAAAACTGGCACAAGCGCTGCATAGCCTCCTCCGAGCCCGCTAGACCCGGGCCGCCCATTCGATCAATGGCGATCATGCGATGGGCGACGAAGCACCCACGAAGGTGCTGGACAGAACAGGCAAAGGCGCCTGAGACCGCAAGGTTTCAGGCGCCTTTTTATTTGCCGCGGAAAAACCTGATGAGCTTTGGCCGGGAAACGCCATGAACAGCACAGACCTCTCCACTGACAAGCAACGGCTGATCGTCGTCGGCAACGGCATGGTCGGCCACCACTGCGTCGAACAGCTGCTCGCGGGCGGCGCCCTGGCGCACTACCGCATCGATGTGTTCGGCGAAGAGGCACAGCGCGCCTACGACCGCGTGCACCTCTCCGAATACTTCGGCGGCCGCGACGCCGAGTCCCTGGCCATGAGCGCGGCTTCCCTCTATGAAGAGGACGGCCTGACCCTGCACCTCAGCGCCCAGGTGCTGGAGATCGACCGCGACAAGCGCGAAGTGGTCACCGCCGGGGGCCGCTTCGGCTACGACAAGCTGGTGCTGGCCACCGGCTCCTACCCCTTCGTGCCGCCGATCGAAGGCGCCGAGGGCGACTCGCGCCTGGTCTACCGCACCCTCGATGACCTCGACGGCATCCGCGCCGCCGCCAACGGCAAGCGCCGTGGCGTGGTGGTCGGCGGCGGCCTGCTCGGCCTGGAAGCGGCCAACGCGCTGAAGTCCCTGGGCCTGGAAGCCCACGTGGTGGAGTTCGCCCCGCGGCTGATGCCGGTGCAGCTGGACGACTTCGGCGGCGCCGCCCTCAAGCAGCGCATCGAGGACCTGGGCGTCGGCGTGCACCTGTCCAAGGCCACCCAGAGCATCGGCGCCGGCAGCGAGTACCGCTACCGGATGAACTTCGCCGGTGACGACTTCCTGGAAACCGACCTGATCGTGTTCTCCGCCGGCATCCGCCCGCAGGACGCCCTGGCCCGCGCCTGCGGCCTGGAGCTGGGCGCCCGCGGCGGCATCAACATCAACGACCAGTGCCTGACCAGCGACGAGCGCATCTACGCCATCGGCGAGTGCGCGGCGTGGAACGGCAGCGTGTTCGGCCTGGTCGCCCCCGGCTACCAGATGGCCCGCCTGGTGGCGGCCCAGCTGTGCGGCCAGGAAGGTTCGCCGTTCCTTGGCGCGGACATGTCGACCAAGCTCAAGCTGCTCGGCGTGGACGTCGGCTCCATCGGCGACGCCCACGGCGCCATGCCGGGTGCCAAGAGCTATCGCTACATCGATGAAGCCACCTCCAGCTATCGCCGCCTGGTGGTGTCCGCCGACGGCAAGCAGGTGCTCGGCGCCGTGCTGGTCGGCGACAACAGCTACTACGACACCCTGCTGCAGTACGCGCAGAACGGCATCAAGCTGCCGGAAGACCCGGCCAGCCTGATCATGCCCGCCAGCGAAGGCGCCCCGGCCCTGGGCGCCGACGCCCTGCCGGACACCGCCACCATCTGCTCCTGCCACAACGTCAGCAAGGGTGCGATCTGCGCGGCCATCGACGGCGGCTGCACCGACATCGCCGGGGTCAAGGCCTGCACCAAGGCGGCCACCGGCTGCGGCGGCTGCGCGGCGCTGCTCAAGCAGGTGTTCGAGCACGAACTGACCGCCCGTGGCGTGGAAGTCGACAAGAGCCTGTGCGAACACTTCGCCTACACCCGCCAGGAGCTGTACCACTTCGTCCGCATCGAACAGATCGAGAGCTTCGAGGAGCTGCTGGCCAGGCACGGCCGGGGCCACCTCGGCTGCGACATCTGCAAGCCGGCGGTGGGCTCGATCCTCGCCTCCTGCTGGAACAAGCCGATCATGAACCCGGCGCTGGTGCCGCTGCAGGACACCAACGACACCTTCATGGCCAACATGCAGAAGAACGGCACCTACTCGGTGGTACCGCGCATTCCCGGCGGCGAGATCACCCCGGAAGGCCTGATCGCCATCGGCGCGGTGGCGAAGAAATACGACCTCTACACCAAGATCACCGGCGGCCAGCGCATCGACCTGTTCGGCGCCCAGCTGCACGAACTGCCGGACATCTGGGGCGAGCTGATCGCCGCCGGCTTCGAGACCGGCCACGCCTACGGCAAGTCCCTGCGCACGGTGAAGAGCTGCGTCGGCAGCACCTGGTGCCGCTACGGCGTGCAGGACAGCGTCGGCATGGCGCTGCTGCTGGAGGACCGCTACAAGGGCCTGCGCTCGCCGCACAAGATCAAGTTCGCCGTCTCCGGCTGCACCCGCGAATGCGCCGAGGCGCAGAGCAAGGACATCGGCGTGATCGCCACCGAGAACGGCTGGAACCTCTACGTGTGCGGCAACGGCGGCATGCGCCCGCGCCACGCCGAGCTGTTCGCCACCGACCTGGACGACGCCACCCTGGTGCGCTACATCGACCGCGTGCTGATGTTCTACATCCGCACCGCCGACAAGCTGCAGCGCACCTCCGTGTGGCGCGAATCGCTGGAAGGCGGCCTCGACTACCTGAAGGACGTGATCATCCACGACAGCCTGGGCCTGGGCGCCGAACTGGAAGCGCAGATGCAGCTGGTGGTCGACCGCTACGAATGCGAGTGGGCCAACGTCCTCAAGGACGAGGAGAAGCTCAAGCGCTTCCGCACCTTCGTCAACGAACAGGGCAGCGACCCGGACATCCGCTTCGTCCGCGAGCGCGGCCAGCGCCGGCCGGCGCGTACCCACGAACTCGAACTGATCCCCGTGACCGAGGAGGCCGTCTGATGAGCCCGTCCAACACCGCCCTGAACCTGACCCTCGACAACGCCACCGACTGGCAGCCGCTGTGCGCGCTGAACGACCTGGTGGCCAACTCCGGCGTGGTCGCCCGCTGCGGCGATCACCAGGTGGCGCTGTTCTACCTGCCGGCCGAGGACGGTCAGCAGGTCTTCGCCATCGGCAACCGCGACCCGAAGTCCGGCGCCAACGTGATCGGCCGCGGCATCGTCGGCCAGCTCGGCGGCGACCTGGTGATCGCCTCGCCCCTGTACAAGCAGCACTTCCGCCTGAGCGACGGCAGCTGCCTGGAATACCCGGAGC
The DNA here is from genome assembly GCF_029837675.1 of Pseudomonas sp. GD04015. NCBI lineage: Bacteria > Pseudomonadati > Pseudomonadota > Gammaproteobacteria > Pseudomonadales > Pseudomonadaceae > Pseudomonas > Pseudomonas sp. GD04015. Next base: position 166,861 of record NZ_JAOEEE010000011.1, read on the forward strand.
AGCAACTGCCGGTATGGCCGGTGCGACTGCGCGGAGAGCACGTGGAAATCGGCCTGGGCTGAAAGCCCCGCACGGCCAGGCGGCCTTGACCATGGTCAAGGCCGTTTTTCCATCGACCGTTATATATGAACGAACATAGCGCTACACTCAGGCCCCGTTGCGCGGAGCGCAACGATCGGCCGGGACACTTTCCCCCCCTAGGAGCCACCCCATGAGAATGACCACCCTCGCCCTGGCCATCGCCCTCGGCGTGATCGCCCAGCAGGCTTCCGCCGCCGGCTTCATCGAAGACAGCAAGGCC